>JAJCYO010000112.1 GCA_029262875.1 Flavobacteriales bacterium | reverse complement strand
AAAGAGGCGAGTCATTTTCTTACTTAAATTTCTAAGACAATTCAGTAAAAATATTAACTTTGCTTCCCTTTCAAAATAGAGATATTAAAATTTTGAGAGTCAAAAGTAATTATCTTTAATATTTTAAAGGATTAAAAATTAAAAAACTATCACCTGACAGATATATTGGAGGTTAAGGAGATATCAAAAGATGAAAACAATGTGTTGGCTCAAATGGTTAGTATGGATCATGAGCAAGTTCTTTTTTGTCAAGATAGGGCAACTGGGTTAAAAGCCATTATTGCCGTTCATAATACAGTGCTTGGACCTGCTTTAGGAGGGACAAGAATGTGGAACTATACAAATGAAATTGATGCGTTAACGGATGTGTTAAGGTTATCAAGAGGGATGACGTATAAAAATTCTATTTCAGGATTGAATTTAGGAGGGGGGAAAGCAGTAATTATTGGAGATTCTCATACTCAAAAAAACGAAGCCTTGTTTAGAAGGTTTGGTCAGTTTGTTGATTCTCTTAGTGGTAAATACATCACTGCAGAAGATGTTGGTATTTCACCTCAGGATATGGTTTGGGTTAACCAAGAAACCAATCATGTTGCTGGATTGCCAGGGAAAAGTGGAGATCCATCACCAGTAACTGCTTATGGTGTTTATGTTGGAATGAAAGCATGTGCTAAAGCCCAATTTGGAAAAGATTCATTGGCAGGACTTAAAGTGGCTGTTCAAGGTGCCGGACATGTAGGTCAATATTTAATAAAACATTTAAATGAAGAAGGTGCTGAGGTTTTTGTAACAGACATTCATGAGCCATCTCTAAAAGAAGTATCGGAAAAATATGGTGCTTCAATTGTAGGTTTAGACGAAATCTACGACTTAGATGTTGATGTCTACGCTCCATGTGCTTTAGGAGCAACGGTTAATGATGATACACTGAGCAGATTGAAATGCTCAATTATTGCTGGTGCTGCGAATAACCAACTTAAAGACGAAACGGTACATGGTAAAATGGTAATGGAAAAAGGAATTATATATGCTCCCGACTTTATGTTAAATGCTGGAGGTGTAATTAATTGTTTTGCGGAGGTTGATGGAAGAACGGCAGAATGGGCAATGGAAAAAGCCTCTCAAATTTACGATACTACTGCTGAAATTATCAACGGTTCAAGAACTAATAATATTCCTACTTACGCTATTGCAAATAAAATGGCTGAAGACAGAATAAAAGAAGCAAAATAAATCTAAGATAAAGTAGGGAAGTATGTTAAGTAGAAGATTTTTAAGGATCAAAGTATTTCAGGCGTTGTACTCTTATTTTCAATCTGATGATAAGAATATGAAAAACTTAGAAAGCGAAACCTTTCTAAGTTTACAAAGAATGCATGAGTTGTATTTGCTACTATTATCTTTAGGACAGGAATTAACACATCTCTCAGCATTAAAAATAGAAGAAGCGAAGAAGAAAAACCTTCCTACAGAGGAAGATCTTTCCCCAAACACTAAATTTATAGACAATGCTATTTTTGGTTTGTTAACTGAGAATACCAGCCTTAACAAACAAATAAAAGAACAAAAACTTTCTTGGAGTAACGACCAGGAGTTGATGGTAAAGTTTAATACCTTTTTAAGAGAACATGAGATTTTTAAAGAGTACATGTCATCTAAGGCTTCAACTTTTGAAGAGGATCAAAAATTTGTTGTAGATCTATACAAGAAAGTAATTCCTGAGTTCGACTTATTACTTTCAGAGATACAAGATAAGAGTATATTTTGGGGATACGATGAAATTGACTTTGTATTGAGTATGGTCTTAAAATCGATTAAACGTTTTTCTAATAAATCAAATGCTACGGAAAAAATCCTTCCCTTATATAGAGACGAAACAGAAGATAAGCAATTTATAAAAGACCTTTTGAAAAAGGTTGTTGCAAATGATAAGGCAAATGGAAAACTAATTTCTGGTAAAACTAAAAATTGGGATGTTGATCGTATTGCAATGGTTGACATTTTATTAATGAAAATGGCATTAACCGAATTACTTCATTTTAAATCGGTTCCTGTTAAAGTAACCCTTAATGAATACATTGAGCTTTCGAAATGGTACAGCACGCCTAAAAGTAAGGTCTTTGTAAATGGTGTCCTGGATAAATTGGTTATCGAGCTTAAAGAGAAAGGGGAGCTTAAAAAGATGGGTAGAGGCTTATTAGAAAGTTAATCGATAACCTCTTCTATTAATTCCCCACCAAACAATAAGGAAGTATTTATTCGGAATTTTTTATGAGAACGAATACCAATGCCTACATATTTTAAATCTTTATGTAATAATGTTTTTCTATGAATCAAACTTTCTTTGTCATCATCAATCAGCAAGTCAATAACAATGGATAAGGCATCAGGGAATCCATATTGATTACTTTCTTTCATCTTTTTATATTTCTTTTTTAATTTTTTCATTCGCTCATCGAAGCTTTTATGATTGGCAGAACGATGCCCCTTTTTTCCTACTTTCCCCATTTCTTTAGCATGTTTGATGGCCTCCTTAAAAAGATCCTCTTGTGGTAAGAGTGGGGGAAGTGGTTCTTGCTCTCTTAATGTTTTGACTAACGATCGGTAATACTTGTTTTTTGGAATACGAACATCCTCTCGGTAATCTTTTAAATATGTATCTACAAACAGGCCACCATTCATTCTTGCTAAGTTAATGTAGAAGATGACTTTCTTTTCTTGAAAAGAAACATCTTTCATTCTTCTGGCACTATTAGCTTTTGCTAAGTCTTTTGTTTTCCATGAATGAAAAGGGGTAATCTTTTGGCCAAAAACACTTAAGTTGATTACTAAAAACAGTAAAACCGCAATAGATTGAATTCGTTTTGCCAATGTTTCTTTAAATTATTAGTCGGCAAAACTATTGAATTAATCGAGAGAAAAACATTTTTCATGTAAATAAAACTATAAAAAAATAGTTTAGAGATGAATCCTAAAATAAGGCTACCTAATGAGGTTAACACTACCTGTATAATCGTGGTGTTTGTTGTTGGTATCCTTTATTTTTATTTTGTAAACATACACGCCTTGTTGTACTGGTCTTCCTTTATAAGTTCCTTCCCATCCATTTATAGGAGCACCAGTTGAAAAGATAAGTTCACCCCATCTGTCAAAAATCATAAAGTCGTATTCAACAACCATATCTATATTGAACTTTGGTCTAAACGATTCATTTACATTATCATCATCGGGAGTAAAAGCGTTAGGAATAAATACAACTAATTCTTCTTTAATAATAACGTATTGGCATACCTGACTTGGACATCCGTTGTTATTAGTCACAGCTAAACAAACTTCGTATTCGTCAGCTTTTTCCGGAAATGAGTAAACCAAGTCTCTTGTAGTAAAGGTGTCAGTTCCAGCAATGTCCCAAAAGTAGTTTGTTGCTCCAGAAGAATTATTGGTAAACGTAATTTCTACAAAAGGAACAAACGTGGGTTGTGGTGAAATATCAAACGCGGCAATTACTTCTGGTGGGCCAGTTACGTTTATGTTCGCATTGGCAATACATCCAGAAGTGTCTACGGTAACTACATTATAATTCCCTACACATAGATTGGTATAAATCCCTGTATTTTGAAAGGACGCACCATTATCAATACTATATTGTAGAGCACCTGGAGAAGTTATTGTAATTTCTCCATCACAATCTTGAAAACAAGTTTCATTAATGCTATCTAATTGGGTAATCAAGAATGGAAGAGGACCTTGGATAGTATAGTTTAAAGTATCTATACAACTTGGCCCATACAGCGAATTCCTCGTATATACAGTTGAGTTTCCTGCACATAGGTTTAAGAAAGTACTGTCAGTCTGCCAGGTTAACCCATCTAAAGAATAATCTATAGCAAAACCTAAAGAATCTGTAACCAATAGCTCACCATTACAGTCTGCAAAACAAAGAACATCAACAGTTGTAACGAAGCCGTTTAAAGGACAGTCACACAATATGTCTCCTAATGGTAGAATTGTAATTTGCACAGTAGCAGAGTCTGGGCATATCGGATTATTTATCAAATAAGTGTAGGTATACGTTCCTGGAGGTGTTGTTTGAGGGTCAAAAACATTACTTGCTGGATTTCCATTGTCAAACCAAGCACCAGTAGTGTCCGGGTTTCCTCCTAAATGAGTAAGCATGTCAAATGGAGTAGATCCAGGGCAAACTGTTACTATTGAATCTGTTCCTGCAAAGGCAACAGGGTTTACAAAAACGGTAATGGTATCAAATGTTGAACAAGCTTGATGACCAGTTTCCCATATTTCAACATAATAAGTGATGTCTGCATTAACTGTTGCAATAGGGTTATTTATACCAGGATTACTCAATCCTGTTACTGGCGTCCAACTATAATTATAGACTACTTGAGGACTTACTCCTACAGTATTAAATACATTGTTACCAATAATAGGGTTAGCTCCAAAATTTACTCCATCGCTAAAAATAACGTTACCATTACAGTCTAATATTTGGTAAGAAACCTCAGAATCAAAAACACCACTAATGGTATTAAAAACAACATTATCGCCATCGTTCACACTAAATACATCTGAAAAATTACTTCCTGTGTTAAAACTGAATATACCAACAGAAACGCCATTAATAACAACTTCAACTCCAAATCCATTCCAACCATCTCCAAACGTATCAAACATATCAATGGTGTAATCACAGGGTACGGGTGCTGCATTTATCGGTTGGGCATTTAATTGAGCAGTTGATCCTATACATACTGTAGTGTCATTCCCGGCATTAACACTTGGGCCAGGAACTACAGTTACCGTAACAGTGGTGTCAAAAGTGCAGCCAAAATCGTCATAAGCATTAAACGTATAGTTAAATGACCCAGTATCTGTTGGCGTAATACAGATTACGTTACTATCGTTTGAGGTAGAGGTTATAAATGTACTTGCAATACCAGTTGATGACCACCAGGTAGAATCACCCATGGGTCCTATACTCGGTGTGAAAGTGGTGAGCGAGGGATATAGAGACGTATCTAAATCCAAACTAAAATCAAAAACAAAACCGTCATCAGCACCCCATAAATCGCAAAATTCTATTTGCCAAATTCCGTTTAACGGACAGCCTACTAAAGGGTTTAATGGGTTTACACTTTCATAAACTCCAGGGACTAAAGATTGAGATCCGCTACTGTTGGCAATGGTGTTAGGGGTAGCTCCAAATTGAGCGTTATCTACCCAGGTTCCATTTGTTGCAGTGGGACTCCAACAATAATTCCAGCCTGTACCAATTAACAATGAATCGTCAGCTTGATTCGGATCACCTAAGTTAGTACCTCCACCTCCTTGCTGGTGAAGAATAACACTGGTTCCATTTGGACAAATAATCGAAGCCACTAAATCTCCCATATAGGAATGCTCCATGTTTACGCAAATGCCCAATAAATCATTAATGTTGGTGAGTGTTTGACCAGGAGTAAAAAAACCAAAGTTTAAGTCTGCTGTAAAACATTGACCTACGTCATCTGGTAAATAGGTCGCTCCAGATAAAGAACTTTGTGGAGCAGGTACATACATAACAGGGTTAATAAATGAACCGTCTAAACAAGAAGATTCACCTAAACAAATCACAGAATCAGAAACTACCGTATTAAACTCAGGAACAGTACTCACCCATACTTTAATGATTTCAGAATTCATATTAACACATCCATTGTCATCATACACGGTTAGTGTTACCAAGTATTCACCAGGACCATTATTAAAAGTGTGAGATGTGGTAGGTGCTTGCAAAGTGTCAACCGTTCCATCCCCAAAATCGAATATATAATCAACTAAATTAAAAGTAGGTTGTGCAAATGAAGCTGAAGCATCAAAAAAGATAGTTTCACCATCACATATTTTTTGTGGATTTTGTGCAACAGTTGGGACAGCAAAAGTAGCAGTAGGGGGTTGACATGGGGTCGAACATGTTATTGTTCCAGAAAAAACACCTGTTCCAGCGCTATTAGAATTAAAGACAAAAGTTAAACAACCAGAAGTATTTCCGCTTGTGGTAGATACTATTGTTCCTTGTAATTGATTGCCAGTATAAGTCCCTAAAGTTGGAGCTCCAGTTGAATTCCCATCATAAATGGTTAAATTATCCATATTGTTAGCAGGAGGAGTAGCTGTATTTGTTGTGTTTAGTCCAAAATTATTAAAGACAACAGTCACAACATCTCCTGGTACATCAGGGCATATGGTTAATGTAAAATTTTCATTGTTTTGATATCCTCCAGCACCTTGTCCTCCAGTATCAAATAATACTCCGTTACAAGTTTGAACATTTCCATCAGACATTAATACTGTTAATTGAGTAAAACCTAAAAACGGTAATAACACTGCAATAAAAAGTATATAAACTCTCAATCTTCCCATAATTGTTAAAAAGCTTTTTTAACAGACGTATACGAGTCTGGTTGGTTGCCTTAATTTTAACAAAAATACGACAAGGTGTTGTATAATATAAATGATTTAGAACATATTGTTAAATTCTTATGCCTTACAGATCACACTAATCACCACACATCCAGTTGGTTATGCTTATAATTATATGATTCCTAAAAATTTCTGATAAAACACGGAAATTAGGGAGAAACGACTTCCATTAATGTTGCACAGAGTATTGCGCCATAAGTTCCTAATGCATAACCCAGTACGGCCAGTAGAACTCCTACAGGAGCTAAACTAGGATGAAAAGCAGAAGCGACAACCGGAGCCGAAGCAGCTCCACCAACATTAGCTTTACTACCAACGGCTAAAAAGAAAAAGGGAGCTTTTATAATTTTTGCCACCAAAAATAAAAGAGCAACATGAAATATCATCCATATTAGCCCTATGATTATAAAATCCCAATATTTAACCAATTCTGATAGGTCTATTTTCATTCCAATGATAGCTACTAAGATGTAAATAAAAACACTTCCCATTTTAGACGCACCTACACCTTCTAAGCTTCTCATTTTGGTAAAAGATAGGCTTAGCCCGAATGTTGTTGCTATAACAACTATCCAGAAAAATTGACTTGCTAAAACACTATCGGCCATAGCTGAATTCTCAGCCCAGGTGCCAAAAATTTTCGCTAAGAAATGAGATAACCCAACTCCAGCAAATGCCAGGGCAAAAATTTTGATAAAATCTGTAAGTGTTGTTTTACGTTCAACGCTTGCCGAATAATTTGCCATTTTGTTTTTTAAGTTTTCGATGGAGGAGGAATCTGCTTTTAACCATTTATCAATCTTATCAGATTTTCCAGCTCCCAATAAAATAAAAGCCATCCATATGTTTGCCACAACTACATCAACGGCCAACATTGCACCATATTTCTCCACATCAAATTGGTATAGTTCTAACATGGCAGTCTGATTGGCACCACCACCAATCCAGCTTCCTGCCAGTGTTGCCAGTCCTCTCCAGACGGCATCAAAACCAGCTCCACCTAATGTGTCTGGAGAAATTACAGAGGTTATTAAGATGGCAATTGGACCGCCTAAAATAATTCCAACCGTAGCCGTAAAAAACATAATTAATGCTTTTGGACCAAGCTTAAGAATACCTTTTAAATCCGTACTTAAAGTCATAAGTATTAGTGATGCAGGAAGAAAATAGTTTTTAGCAATTGGCCATAAATTTGAATACTTAGGAGAAATGATATTAAAGGTACTAAGCAGGGCTGGTAGTAAGTAGCACATTAATAGTGCCGGGATGATTTTATAAAACCAACTTAATTTTTTGATCTTGGAGGTGTAGAACACAATCCCCAAGCAACACATTAAAAGTCCAAAAACTACCGCGTCATCTATGACTAACGGTTTATCAATTATCTCTGCTGCTATATCCATAATTTACTTGTTAAGTGAAAAAACGTTTTCTCCATCAATAAAGGTTTGAACTACTTTTACTTTTAGAATGTTTTCCTCATTCGTTTCAATAATATCATTATTTAAGATTACAAAATCAGCTGCTTTGCCAACTTCCAAACTACCTTTCTCGTTTTCTTCAAAATTGGCAATAGCAGCCCATATGGTCATGCCCTTTAAAGCCTCTTTTCTACTCAATGCGTTTTCCATTTGATACCCGTTTTCAGGGTATCCTTTATTATCTTTTCTTACAACAGCTGAATAAAAAGTATTCATAGGGTTAATTCCTTCAACAGGGAAATCCGTGCCCAATGCTACAATCCCATTTTGATTCAGTAAATCCTTATAAGCATAGGCTCCTTTAACTCTTTCAGAACCTAACCTGTCTTCAGCCCAATACATATCTGAAGTGGCATGAGTAGATTGAATAGAGGGAATAATAGTATAGGTTTTAAATTTTTCAAAATCGTCTGAATGAATAACTTGGGCATGTTCGATCCTCCATCGTTTATCATTCACACCCTTTAGTACATCTCCATAAACAGCTAAAATCATTCTGTTGGCAGAATCTCCAATACAATGCACATTCATTTGAAATCCTTTTTCATAGAGTAGTGGGGCGTATTTTTGAAAAAAATCTAACTCCGTTGTGAGCAGCCCGTGATGATCGTTTCCTTTTACATCAGAATATGGTTCTATTAAACAAGCACCCCTTGAACCTAAAGCACCATCAGCATAAAATTTAAAAGAACATACGTTTAACTTATCCGTTTTATAAGGGCCTTTTTCGAGGTATAGTTCTAACATTTCTTCATTGCCAGAGATCATAGCATAAACTTTCATTTTTAGCTTATCAGCTTGCTGCAACGAATCAATTAGTTCAATTCCAAATCGTTTTAGTCCTGCATCATCAACCGTTGTAACTCCAACAGCAAATAGCTTCTCTTGAGCATTAAGAAGCGCCAATTCTACTTCCTTGGCTTTTGCTTCCGGAATTACATCTGAAAATAAATCCATGGCATTATCTATTAATATTCCACTTAAAGAAGAAATATTCTGATTGCTTTTTCCTTCATTCTCAAGTGCTGAATCCTCATTAAGGTCAATTTCATTGGATGAATCAATATTATATTGTAAAATTGCTCCCCCTTCAATTTTTGTTTGATAAGAGACGTTTGCCCTTTTTAATGCTTCTCCATTAACTAAAGCTGCATGACCGTCAATTCTTGAAAGATAGATGGGTCTATTAGGAAACAAACTATCTAACTTTTCTCTGCTCGGAAACTCTTTAATATCCCAGTCATTTTGATCCCAGCCCCTTCCAACGATCCATTCATCATCATTTTTTGAAGCAAAATCAACAACCTTTTCAATGACTTCATCAAAAGATTTTGTCCCTACTAAATCAACTTTTTTTAGGTTCAGTGCATAACCAATAAAATGGCAATGAGCGTCAATAAAACCAGGGTAGATGGGTTGCTTTTTTGCGTCAATTACTTCCCTGGCCGCGTATTTATTTAAAATTTCATGCTCAGGCCCTATGGCTATAATTTTACCGTCTTTAATAACCATTGCCTCTGCAATATCAAACAAGTCATTTACGGTATATATTTTTGCATTGTGTACAATTAAATCAGCTTGTTCCGTTTGAGAACAATTCGTTAGTAACAAAATAAAAATTGGCAGTAAAAATTTAACTAAATACCTCATAATATTTTTTTAAGTAAAGGGTGCTTTGCTTTAATTTTTTCCAAATCTACTAATAGTAGAAGTGAAATCAATAATAAAATTAACCCAGGAATTTTATAACGAATTATTGCTCCAAAAACGGGAGTCGTTAATCCAATCAATGAAAACAAAGAAAAGACAAAAAGAGCATTAAAAAATAAAATATTTTTTTGTTGCGCAGATGTCTTTTTCCTAAGTGCTGTTACAATAATTGTGATAATTATAATTACGATGTTTTCAATAGCGCTTAACCATACAAATAGTGAGTTGCACTCCCATAAGTATGGTCTTATCAATGTGTTTAATAACGCATTAGGAATATTTATGATTAAAGACATCCCATCAGAGAGTGCTGGAATTAAAAGGCTACTGTTGGTTGGGACTTCTAATACAAACCGTGAAAAAGATGCTTGTTTGTTCACAATTTGAGCTACAAAGTCTAACCGCTCATTAATCAATGGCGCAATACTTATTGCAACAAGAAAAACCCCAATTGAAATTACGTATCCGTATAGAGGTCTTTTTGTTTTGAAAAAATGATTAATGAGGTAGCCTAAAATAGGAACTGATAAGGCAATGAGTATATAAAATTTAGTATACATTATTAAAAGAACACCAAGGGACATCAATAGGATTGGGGTGATTTTAAATTGTGTAGTAATCTTAAATAGATTGTAAACAAGTAGCCCTAATCCTAAAAAAATGATACTCTCCTTTAGTAGTCCTGAACCCCAAAAAAGAATAGAAGGAACAAGAAATATAACATAAAATAATGCCTTTTCTTTAGTCAATAAGAAGGGTTTGAAAGCTTTAAAAAGTGCGGTTAACCCAACTAAAGAAATAAAATTAATAAAGACATTATGTACCTGAAAATGACCAAAAGAAAACAACCTAACAAATGCATTGAATCGAATAATAATGTGGCTATCACTAATTAAATCAATAGAATAAGGACGTGTCCAATGGTTCATAAATTGATAATAGTTGGTGGTGAAGTAAGCGTAGTTATAATCAATGCCAAGCAACATCTTAAAATAATCCATAGGGTTGCTCTTTATGGCATCGAACATTATCATACTGTCATCAAAATACTTGAAAATATCAGCAGTATCTCGATTTGTATAATAATTGGTGTAAATAAGTGTTAAAAATATACTAACAATTACCTTGATTCCGAAAATGACCATAAACCAATGTCTCGGAATTTGATTGTCTTTAAAAAAGGACATTTTGCCAATAAGAAGGCAAAATATGATGAAGTAAAATATGCTAAGTAAAAATTCTATCATAATAATTAGAGGAAAATAAAAGTAGTTAAAATTGATGTCTTTAAAAATGTATTTTTGTTTTATGAATAAGAAAGAACGGTATAAGTTATTTGTTGAATACTTTAGTGAACATCAGCCAGAAGCAGAAACAGAGTTGGACTATTCGAATCCTTATGAATTGTTAGTGGCTGTCATTTTATCTGCTCAATGCACAGATAAAAGAGTGAATATTGTGACTAAAGATTTGTTTAAAAGATTTCCAGAGGCTGATTCTTTAGCAGAAGCTGATGTTGAAGAAGTGTTTGAATACATTAAAAGTATTAGCTACCCAAATAATAAATCCAAACATTTAGTTGGGATGGCGAAAATGTTGGTCAAAGATTTTAACAATATAGTTCCCTCTGATGTAGACGATTTACAGAGAATGCCAGGTGTTGGAAGAAAAACGGCTAATGTAATTGCAAGCGTGATTTACAATGTTCCGGTAATGGCTGTAGATACGCATGTTTTTAGGGTCTCAGCCAGAATTGGGTTGACAACTAAAGCAAAAACACCTTTAGAAGCTGAAAAACAGTTGGTAAAACACATTCCAAAAGAGGTGATTAACCTCTCGCATCATTGGCTGATTTTACATGGAAGATATGTTTGTCAGGCGAGAAAACCAAAGTGCGGAGAATGCCCAATAATTTACTTTTGCAATTACAAAAAAAAAGAGTTGGGAATCTAATTTAAATTTTGTTAATTTGTTGAAAATCAACACCTAATTTGTTTCCGTGAAGCGCTTTAAGGCAAATAATTATAGTTTTTAGTCTTTGAGTTTTTAATGGGAAAATGTATTTTGTTGACAAAATAAATAGATGCAACTTTTTTGAGAAGTGCACGTCTTGAAAGAGTTACTACTAAAACAACTACAACTATGAAATTTAAATCCCTGCTTCTTGTTATTTCTTTTCTTACTGTTTCAATAATTTCTTTTTCACAAGTTCAAAAGGCCAGTTTTGATTTTAATGAAAATAAAGGCCAACTCAATAAAGTCGTGAAATATCATTGTAAATTACACATTGGTGATATTTATTTTAAGGATAATCAATTTTCATTTGATTTATTCTCAGCTGAGGAATTAGACGTTTTTTATAGTCATAAACATCATAAAGGCAATGATACTGAAGATCATGAGGATTCTCAAATATTAAACAAACATGTCTACAACATGAAATTTTTAGGAGCAAATTCAAACAATACTATTGTTACTTCTAAAAAGAATAAATATTATAGAAATTATTACCAAGGAAATAACCCTGACAGATGGGCGTCTAATGTACAGTCTTATCAAAAAATTGGCTATCAGAATATATATAATGGAATCGATATCAATATATATAGTACAAATAATCATCTTAAATATGATTTTGTTGTTGCTGTTGGTGCAGAAACTGATGATATTAAAGTTGAATATGAAGGAGTGAAGAATTTGAAATTAGAAAATGGTGGATTAGAAATTATTTTATCGAATGGAGTAGTAAGAGAATTAAAGCCTTATGCTTATCAAATTATTGATGACAAACAGCATGAAGTTGTTTGTGAATTTGTGATTGAGGATAATATTTTAAGTTATAATTTTCCTTATGGCTATGATTCTGGTAAAAAATTAGTTATTGATCCAACGTTAGTATTTGCAACTTTAACAGGTTCGCCAACAGATAACTGGGGGTTCACTGCAACCTATGATGACGCTGGTAATTTTTATGCAGGTGGTATCGCTTTAGGAAATGGGACTGGTCCCAATTTCGGGTTGACAGCGAATTATCCTGTTACTGGAGGAGCATACCAAACAACTTTTGCTGGATTCGTTGATGTTGCTATTTCTAAATTCTCTACAAACGGGAGTGCTTTAATCTATTCTACATATATTGGAGGAAGTGAAATGGAAGAGCCTCATAGTTTAATCGTGGATGACCAAGACAATTTGATTATTATGGGAGCAACTTCTTCTACTAATTTTCCTGTAGATCCAAATGCCTACCAAACCACTTTTGGAGGAGGGAGTTTTTTATCAAATTTGGATGGAATTAATTGGAATAATGGCTCGGATATATTTATTTCTAAGTTAGATGCAACAGGTAGTACTTTAATTGGAAGTACTTATCTTGGAGGGACAGGTAACGATGGTTTGTCATTGGATGGTCAATTAAATTTTAATTATGCTGATCATGCTCGTGGAGAAGTAATTTTAGATGGTAATAATGATGTTTATATCGCATCTAGTACAAATTCAGCTAATTTTCCAACTACTCCATCAAGTCATAGTCAATCATTATCAGGAGGTTATGATGGTGTAGTCTGCAAACTAAATCCAACTTTATCAAACTTAACATGGAGTACATATATAGGTGGAAGTCAGGGTGATGCAGCATTTTCTGTTAGAATTGATACTGTGAATAGTAAGACCTTTATTTGTGGAGGGACTGTAAGTAATAATATTGGAGCCACAGCTGGTGTTATTGGACCAACATATTCTGGAGCTGTTGATGGATATATTGCCAAGTTTGATAACACCAATGGTTCGTTGGATGCATTAAGCTATATTGGCACAAATGCATATGATCAATCCTATATTATAGAAGTGGATCAATATCAAGATGTTTATGTGGTGGGACAAACAAAAGGAGCTTATCCCGTCTCTCCAACTATATACAATAACCCTGGTTCAGCCCAGTTTATTCATAAAGTAAATAATGATTTAACGGTTACCGATTTTAGTACAGTTTTTGGTGATGGCTCGAATCTGACAATAGATATTTCTATTACTGCATTTTTAGTAGATAATTGTGACAATATATATGTTGGTGGCTGGGGGGGGAATGTGAGCCCTGCTCAAGAGGGAAATACTCTTGGGTTGCCAACTACGGCTAATGCTATCCAGTCGACTACCGATGGCAGTGATTTTTATTTCATTGTATTGGATAGGGATGCTCAAAATTTGTTGTATGCAACATATTATGGAAGCCCTACAGCTTTAGAACATGTTGATGGAGGAACGAGTCGATTTGATAAAAACGGAACAATATATCAAGCTGTTTGCGCAGCATGTGGAGGTAATAATTTTCCAACCACCCCTGGAGCGTATTCTACCGTAAATGGAGCAACTAACTGTAATTATGGAGGTATAAAAATTGATATGGATTTTCAAGGGGTTATAGCAAATGCTATTCCTCCTCCAAATCAAATACAATGTGGAGCACCATATAATTTGAATTTTTCAGCAGGAACTCCAGCACCACCGAATAATTACTGGGATTTCGGAGATGGTTTAGGGACTGCCGTAGATGATAACAATCCAGCCTATACCTATGCAGATACAGGAAGTTATACGGTAATGTATGTGGCAATTGATTCGGCAACGTGTAACATAGTAGATACGGCTTATTTTAATGTAACTGTTTTATTAAATGATTCATTGGATGCACAATTTAGTTTTCCAGTACCGGACCCTTGTGCGGATAGTATGTTGGTACAGTTAGACTTTACTGGATCAGGAGCAGATTCATTGTTTTGGGATATGGGAAATGGAACAACATTTATAAATGATACTTCTATAACCTATTATTATACGACACCAGGAACTTATATATTGACCTTTGAGGCCTATGATACCTTGTGTAATAATTCGTTAACATTAATTGATACAGTATTTTTCAACCCTGTCTTTTCAACCGTAAATGCGGTTCCACCTCCACCTATTTTATTATGTTCAACCCCTTATATTGTTAACTTCACAGGAAACACACCGTCATCACCAAACAGTTATTGGGACTTTGGAGATTTTGTTGGTACGGATACCACCGCAAATCCAACCTACACTTATGGAGCTGCAGGTAACTATACGGTAATGTATGTAGCGATTGATTCATCTACATGTAACATAGCGGATACGGTTTATTTCCCAGTGGTCTTAACCGTTGCTCCACCGTTTTCAGCAACCTTAGATTTTGATCCACCACTACCATGTAGTAGTTTAGATTCGTTTACGGTAGATTTATTGTTTACTGGTTCAGGAGCCGATTCGTTAGTTTGGGATTTAGGAGATGGAACGCAAATCACAAACATAGACTCTTTAACTTACTTATACAGCAATTCTGGAACCTATACCGTTACCATGACCGCATATAACTTCCTCTGTAATTTTGTGGAAACCATACAAAATGAAGTAACCTTTATTGATTTTAAAGGAACGGAGAGTATCATTCCTAATGTCTTTACACCTAATGGAGATGGAATGAATGATGAACTTCAATTTGTAGGGATAGATCAAACAGCAGAATACAGCATCCAGATATTTAACCGTTGGGGAAATAAAGTTTATGAAGGAACAGATGCTTTAGCACATTGGGATGGAACAGGACATGATGATGGTACTTACTTTTACATTTTAAAATATACGGATGTGTGTAGTAGTGAAGAGAAGATGGAGAAAGGTACGGTAACCTTGCTGAAGTAAAGAGAATCTATAAATAATTAAAAAGCCGAAGAGAATTTCTCTTCGGCTTTTTAATTATTACTCTTTAATGATCTTAATAGTTCTGTGCTTGTTCTTGTTTTTAAATAGCAGCAAATAAATGCCATTAGGATAGTGCGCTATATTGATTTGTTCTTCTTGGTGGCTAATCGATTTACTGGTAACAACTTCCCCCAAAATAGTAGTGATTTCATATTGAGCATTGGTCAAGTCAGCTGTTCCAAAATCAATGGTAATCATACTTGAAGTAGGGTTGGGGTAGATACTAATATCATTCTCGTTAGATTCTTCAATACTTGTTGAACAAGAGTTATCGTAACTCAATATTTTAACACCAGGCCAATTTCCAGGAAAAGGAATGAAAGTACAAATGTAGGATAGGAAAATTTTGTCATCGTATTGAGAAACTCCCCAAGTCCCTAAATTATTAGTCGTATTTCCATAAACATCCATAGAATCAGGTTGAGACGGATCGGAGATATCAATAACATACATTTCACTTTTTCCTGATGACAAGAACAATACTTCACAATTAGCATCATAAGCTATTTCATTAGTATGCCCAGTACTTGTAAACCAATTGTTTCCTGGACAACCCCAAGGGTTCCACCAACCTACTTGAGTAATGTTTGATGGATTAGAGATATTTAACACCTCTAACCCACAATAATCAATAGTGATGTAAACCAAAGAATCGTCTAAAATAATGTTGTTGTATGCTCTTGGTAAGCCATTTAAGTCGGGAATGGAATATTGCCCAATCTGAGAAGGACTTAGTTTATTCGTTACATCGATTATTCTTAAGCCACCAGCATCATAAACCAAATAGATAGTGTCGTTTCTTACTTCCATTCCTCTCGCATTGTACTTGTTTGGATCTGGGCTTGGGTCAGGAAAATTAATGTTGGGAACAAATTGAGATAGAAAAATAATGTTGCTTTTATTCGTAACATCAAAAGTAATAAGACCATTTCCCATTGCTGCTAAGTAGGCATAGTTCCCTTCTATAGCAACAAATCCAGCACCCTGACCAGGAACAGAATGTTTCCAAAAATCTGTAACAAATGAAGTAAGAGGATTGGTAACATCGACTACGGCCATTCCAGAATACTGATTGCCTCCAGCAAAGAAATTTCCTAAAGACAAATAGATGAAGTTACCTTCCTGGGTTAGGCTTGTAACATCTAATGTATCAAAATCAGTCGTTGGGACCGTAAGAACTAAAAGAGGTGTGCTAATGTTAGAGATGTCATAAATAGTTAGCCCTCCCTCTTTTTGAGCGACATACATGTAGGGCCTTCCTAATTGGTCATGAATCATAGTCATAGGCAAGCTTGCACAAGCCATAGGAACATCAACAACATGCTGAATGTTTAATGTACTATTGGTTTGTGAAAACCCAAGACTAAAATGAGACAATAGTAGGATTAAAAAAACAGGTTTAATGTACTTCATGATTTACTCTTTAATAAGTTTAATGGCAGCACTTCCATTGGCATTGGTAAATTTTAATAAGTAATTTCCTGCTACAAAATTGGACAATCCAATTTGTTGCTGTTTTGAAATAACCCTTTCTTTAACAATCAATTTACCTGTAAGGTCAAATATTTCGTAATAAGAATCCTTTAAGTCATTGCTTCCAAAATCGATGTAAACATTAGAAGATGATGGATTCGGGTAAGCGGTTATACCATCAACATCATTTGCTAAATCTCTTACAGAGGAAGCTCCCGTTGATAAGTCAATTTTCTGGAACCATATGTTTAAGAAACCATTTCTGGTATCTCCCCATACGGCACAAATGGAATCATTTACCATATTTACACACATAAAGTCATTACCACTATTCTCTAACACAGTATTGTATGAAATGCTCGAATCCGTTATCATGAAATTTGCAGAAAAGTTAGTCGAATCCTTCCAGCGTACTGCTCCATATATTTCCGAACTTACTTTGTAGGTAGAGTCAGCTGCGTTTCTTCGGTCTCGCCATGTAACAACAACATCACCGTCATCATCAAAGTCAGCCCAAATTAAATCTTGCATTCTATCATTTCCTATAGGGTCATCATTTACTCTAATAGGGGTGTTCCAGTTCGCTCCGGCATTTAAGCTTTCCATGATGTATACATCTATTTCTCCATTATCGAAATTAGGGTAAGCAAATAGTAAGTGGTTGGCATCCGCAGGATTAGAAATAAGCAAGTAGCCCTTTTTTGGCAAAGTGTCACTGTCTGTGGTGGTGATTTGTAATGCGGTATTGTGACTAAAGGAATTTCCAGCATCATTTGATACGGTATGAACATACTGTGCTGGTGGAACTTGCGTAAAAACTAAACTTGGGTAGATGGCATGAATAGTCCCGTTAGCCGTAACACATGGAGTAGGCATAGGTTGAGGAATTAAACTTCCCGCCAGCCAATTAGTAGTATCTAAATACCTCCATGGATCAAAAGATGCTCCTCCATCTGTAGATCGAATGAAGTAAGGATTAAATGGTGCAGGAACTGGCCCAAAAACAGCAGGGTTCATTGTGGTAACGTATATGTTTCCATCATTAGGACCACCAGAATTATCGATGTCCATCCAAGGTCTATCCACTGGCTGTTTAGTAGGATCAGAATTGACATTGATCACTTCAACAGGAGTTCCCCAATTTAAACCACCATCAGTTGATTTGGTAACAAAAACAGCTCCAGCAGCAGGGAAAGGAATGTAATCAATGAAACATAAAAACAAGTCTCCATTATTATTAAACTTTAACGATGGGTCAGCTGATTGGTAACCACTTACAGTATGTGGTATGTCTGTTGTTGGGCTCCACGTTTGCCCAGCATTAAAACTTGTTCGTGTTTTTATAACGATAATATTTCCAAGTTTCCAGCCCATCCAGGCAACGACTATATGTTGCGAGTTATTTGGATTAAGGGTTAAATAGGGTTCTCCATCAAAAACAACTCCGTTAGAGAGGTTTTGGTTTTGGGCATACCCCAGGATAGATGATGTAAGCAATAGGATGAATAGTATTTTCTTTATCATTGTTTTATAATTTTATTGGTAACAGTCCCATTGTCATTAGAGAACTTTATGAGGTAAATACCATTACTAAAGTCGCTTATGTTTAGCTGAGTTGTTTTTTGAACAATTGTTTCTTTATATACACTTTTCCCTAATAGATCTACTATTTCAATAACTGCATTTTTGAGATCATTTGTACCTAAATCTATGGTAACATCATTTTCTGCTGGATTGGGGTAGATGGTAATTTCATCAAGCAATGGCTCTTCAATACCAACAGGTTCAGCACCTTCATACACCCATATGTTATCAAGAAACAAGTTGTTTCCACTTCTGTTGGTGGTAACAAACTTTAAGATAACATCACTATTCGCATAAGCAGTAATGTCTACATAATCCGTTCTCCAGTGATGAGGATACAATGGAGAAAAAGGAGCAGTAATTGTATCGTGAGTCTCCAATAGTGTATCATACTTATTGTAAATTTCTGTAAATGAAACACCACAATCATCCGATATGTATATCCTCAAGGTATCGGCAATGATAAAGTGTATCAGTTGGTAGGCTAAATCGAACCTTAAGAAAATTGAATCTTGATTTGGTAAGGTAATGTTAGCAGATATTAATTCATCACGTTGTTTAGAGCCCGTATAATCAAACATTTGCATGGTAGCGGAGTAGGTGTTATTATTTAACCCAAAGGTAGCTGTAGTGTCCCAGGTAGTTATTCCATCAGGATTTCTAACCAACCATTCGGAGCTATCTAATTTCATGTTTTCAAAATCTTCAGAATATGGTATTGTAGCAATAGTTGTTCTAATGTTAAATCGCTGTACCCTTTGATTATTGATGTAATCACATTCTACATTGTTGGTGTCTATTGTTGCTTTAATTTTAAGCTCATATTCTCCAAAACCTAATGCAGTAATAGAAGGAAGGTTAATGGAAGCGGTATCATTAGGTAGCAATGTTCCAATCCAGTTAAAATTACTTGGAGGTTCATTGTTTAATTGATAAATAATTTGAGCATTCGTAATTGTACTATCTCCTTTGTTTTCAATAATTATTTTTGGAGAAATGGTTTGAGTACAACGTAAATCAATTATTGGATTTACTATTTCACTTACCGTAATGTCATAGCCAAATTGATTTGGAGGAGTAGGTGTATAAGTTAATGCCAAATCATTAAAAGCCGCAAGCACATCTATCATTCCCCTTCCATAAGTATTGTCTTCTCCTGCAACACCTAAATCTATTGCAGTGTTGTATAATGCCAATAAAATTTCTTCACCACTTACATTGGGGTAAGCTTCCTTCAACAAAAGAACCGCTCCCGTTGCGTGTGGACCAGCCATGGAGGTTCCATCATAAAGGGCATAATTACTTTGACCAACCGCTGACCTAACATTCATCCCAGGAGCTACGACTTCAGGTTTAATTTGTAAAGGCCCAGTTAATGGGCAAGCTGTTGGACCATGACTAGAAAAGCCTGCAATTGGGAACAAAGGGTTAGCCCCATTGACAGCACCAACAGTAAAGGTGTTCACTAATCCTGTGCTTACGTACTGTGGTTGACCAATAGTAGTATCAGATGGTCCACTGTTCCCCGCAGAAAAAACATTGGCTATGCCTGCAGCTTCTAATGCATCAAACATTTGGGTAACGTATCCAGAACAGATTGAGGTATCTAAACTACTTCCGCTAATACCCCAAGAGTTGTTAATGGCATCAGCAATATCATCAGTGGTTGCAGTATCTCCATCAGGATTCATGGCAAACTGGAATACATCTATGTATTCTGGTAATGGCTTGATGGCTGCAACGGTTGTAACAATTGGGTCAGATGCCATTAAATAGGCATTAAAAGCAACACCAATGGTGTCATTGTTTGCAGGATCCAGACCAAGTACAGTTCCAGCTGTATGTGTTCCATGAGAGTTCCCTTTGTCAACTGGAGTAGGAGAATCAATCCCGTACCAAGCCTGATCAATGGGTTGGTAATTGCCTAACCAGTTATCAGAAATAGAAGGATGTTGAGGCCAAACCCCAGTATCAATACTAAAATACCTTCTTCCTTTGCCAGTATAACCCATAGCCCATAATGCTGGGGCATTTATTGCCGCTAAACCGGGCTCATTGCCACCTATAGATTTATCAGCATTGGCTTTGTTTTCAACTACATTTATAGGAATACTTTTAAAATGATCATACTCTTCTATATAATCAACAGATGGAAGGTTAGCCAATTGTGCTATAATGCTTTTGTTAGCCTCAATGGTCATCATGTTAATAATCCAAAATTGTTTGTACGATACCACTTTACTCGAATTGTCATCCAATAGTTTAACAACAGGTGTTTGATCGATTTCGGCTAACTGCATGGATTTTCGAATGACAGTTTTAGCCCTTTCGCTGATGGGTGTATTTTGTTGCTTAAATTGAGCATTTAGTGTTGCATGATGAACTTGGTTCGCAAATACTACATTCACCTTAATCAACTCAGTTGATTTTAGCTTGTTTAATTGTTGGCTCAATTCTGTGGTAAGCACAGCCGATTGCCCATTTACATAAGGGAAAGCCAATAGTAGCGTGATGGATAGGATTAAGTTCTTCATAATTAAAAATTTTAAGTACCAAAGTTAATTAATAATGACGTACTATAGGATTACTTAATCATTGATTCTCAACAAGCTATAATTGCTTATTATTTTTTTTGGCACAGCTTTTGAATATTGACATGGAAATTATAATCATGAAAAAGTTAAAAATAATAATCATACTAATAGCACCATTGTTTTTTACAAGCTGTATAGTGGTGGATAATACACCTGGACCACGTGGTAGAGACGGACAAGCTTATTATGGTGTAGATTACGAACATAGAGCACCATATAGTTATTGGGACAATAATAACGCTATTCCGTTCAATCCAATATTAGGTGAATATTACCACACCCGCCCAGGGATATATGAATTCGAATATTTTATCAATCCACATGATTATTTTTATGGAACCTACGAAGTTTGGATAAATAGAGGAGGGCCTGGTGGTTCGCATGGAGAACCTGGTTATGATGGGATGGATACTTACCTAATGCTAATTGCTGATCCCAATGGTTTTCATGAGCATGCAGACGGATATAGGGTTAATGAATCAGAACCTATTGTAATAGAAAAGAAAACAGGAGAATACAACTACAAAATAACGATACAAAAAGGGAGTGCTTTAACACGTAAGGCACACCAACCGA
Source organism: Flavobacteriales bacterium (assembly GCA_029262875.1). Classification (GTDB taxonomy): domain Bacteria; phylum Bacteroidota; class Bacteroidia; order Flavobacteriales_E; family Vicingaceae. The sequence continues at coordinate 41,728 of JAJCYO010000112.1, read as the reverse complement.
AATATTTAAATAATTAAGGACAGTTTTTTAGTGTAAAGTTAGGTGAGTGATTAGGGGCGTAAGCCCCTTTTCTTATAAAGAAATGATGCCTTCTATGTGAGCGGCTTTTTTATAAACTGCTATCACCTCATCAGGAGATATCATTACTTCTTTGGCTGAAACACTGGTGAATTTATTGTTTTTTGACTGACGAGTTGTTACTTGAGCATCCTCACCAAATAGGGCTTCGACTAAGGCCAGTTTTTGATTGTCCGAAGGAACTATAAACTTGAATAAATAAGGCTGGGGCCAATCAAATTGGTCCTCAAGTTTAAGTTTGAGCTTAGCGTAAAAATCTTCTTCCATCTCTAATTTGCTTCGTAAAAAAGCAAATTTAAGAGATTATTTTATTCTACCGCAGAAATAATTTTCATTGCACAGAAACCAACAGAAAATAAAAACGAGAAAACAGTAATCGCCATAAATACTAATTCAATTGCAGACATAATGTATAGTTTTAGAATTTAATAGTAAAAATACACTGATGAATCAGGTTATACTATGATGTGAAATGGAAGGTAGTATGATTTAAATCATACTTTAGATTGAGGCGAGAAGTCAGTGATAATAGATTATTATAAAAAAAGAGCAAGTCTTGTTAGCTTGCTCTTTTTTTTGATTTTAGCAGTAGGGTAAAGGTATCTTGTTGTGCATAGTCGGGGTGTTTTGTAAGGTGGAAAGCACACTTTAAAATTTTAGAAAAAATTATTTTTTCAGAATCTTTTGATTAATGAACTCTCCATCAGACTCAATTCTAATAAAGATTAATCCACTTTTAAATTTACTTACATCAACTATTTTAGAGGTTTCTAAGATGTTGTTTTCAGTGTAAAGTAATTGTCCTAAAGAATTGTAAATAGTTAGATTATAGGGTTTGTTTAGCCCTTCTATTGTAAAGTGAGAGGAGGTAGGGTTCGGTATTATTTGAAATTTCGGATTGGAGCTTATGTTATTTATAGAGGTTAATCCCCCATTAGTTGTTTTATGTACTTCATTTCGATCGCCTACTACGTAACCCTTATTAACATCTAAAAAATGTACGTCATTTAAAAAAACATTAGTTGATAAAAATAGCTTAGTCCAACTGGCTCCACCATCTGTTGTTTTCACAATATAGCCCCATGTTGGGGTAACTCCATAGTCATGACCTACAACGAATCCTGTATTTTCATCTATAAAATAGTTAGATGTTATTCTTCCACCACTTGGAACGGACAAAGTGTTCCAATTTTCGCCTCCATCAGTCGTTTTTATTTGTAAACCAAAACCTCCGGCATATCCAACATTGGCACTTGGAAAATTTACTGAAAAAAGCCAACTATTACTATTTGAGTATTTAATGTTCCAGGTTGAACCTGCATCAGTAGTTTTAAGAATATATGCATTTAAAGGTGGAGAAAGTGGTAGAGGAAAAAAACCTGATATAAAACCTGTATCTACACTGGTGAAATAAATTGAAGAATGGGTAATCCCCGATGATGATTGAATAGCCCAATTATTTCCAGAGTCAACAGTTTTAAGAATTACCTGTTCACCGCAAGCATAACCAACAGTTGAAGATGTAAAGAAAACACTTTCAAGGTTATTAGAAATTCCTGAAACTAAATTCACCCAATTAAGACCTCCATCGATTGTTTTAATTATCGTACCATTAGATCCAACTGCATAACCATTTTGTGAGTCAACGAAGTAAACAGCGCGTAATCCAGGAGTTGTTCCAATGTCTAAGCTATACCAGTTTGCTCCACCATCGTTTGTTCTTATTGCATATCCTTCAAAATTAGGAGCATTATAATAGGTGCCAACAGCATAAGCGTAATTAACATCTACTGCATGTACATCATAGAGATCATAATTCGTTGATAATGGGGTGGTTTGTAATACCCATTGAGCAGACACCTCTAATTGAAATAATGATGCTGAAATTACAAGAAATAATGATATAGAGATGTATTTATTCACATACCCAAAGATACAAATAATTTTTTTTAAGCTATATTTATATAGGTGGTGTTGAAGAGAGTTATCAGATTATGTTGATTATAGGGGTGTGGGGTGGTTGGTTGCCATATATTAATTATGGACTAAATACGGTCTAAAAAATACATATATTAATAATTAAATCTTGTTTATCAGTACGTTAGGATAAAATAAAGTACTCGGGATGGGAGTCGAACCCACACGTCTTTCGACACACGCCCCTCAAGCGTGCACGTCTACCAATTCCGCCACCCGAGTATTTTGTAAAAGTATAAAAAAAAATCCCGCAAAAACTGCGGGATTTCTTGTGACCTGGCTGGGGCTCGAACCCAGGACCCTCTCCTTAAAAGGGAGATGCTCTACCAACTGAGCTACCAGGTCTTCCGTTTTAAGGAGTGCAAATATAGTAGTGTTTTTTTAATAGCAAAAACTTTTTAAACCTTTTTTTAGGACTAATTTTTTTCTATTGAAAATATTAAGTTTTACGTTAAAATAGGACACCTTTTAAACTCTTTTTCTCTATCAAATAAATAGCGATAAGTGATATATGTCCTATATACATTTGCTCCTAAATTTTCACAAACTTTGAGCATTTTGGGGTTAAAATCTCCAATCCAAGTTAAGACGGTCTGATCGTATCTTCCTAAAGAGACAATGTTCTCTTCGGTCCATTTTATCATTGCCCCTTCAATGCCTTTTCCATGGAATTCTCTGTCAACGCCAAACGCAATGCCAACCATTGTGTTAGGAGTTTTTATCAATTTATGGTAGAGGAAAATTAATTTTCCAACCCAATTCAAATTCCCATTAACGTATTTAAAGATTTCATTTAATTCTGGAATGTTAACATAGAAAGCTATAGGAGCGTCTTTGTAGAACACGAAAACGATAATATCTTTATCATAAACAGGTTTTAAAGCTTTTATTATTTTACTGGCATTCTTACTAGTTAATGTTTTAAAGTTATCCCTACCAGCCCAAGCATTGTTGTAGACAATTTTAAAATTCTCAGCCAACTCTTCTATTGTCATTCCTCTAGTGTTAGTGATGGAGTAATTTTTATCCTTCATAATGTTTTCACTTTTATTAACAAAGACCGGCTGAGCAGGAACATTCAAATCTCGCTTATACATGAATTGTTTGTAATAAATCTTAAAACCATATTCTTCGAAAAATGATTTGTAGTATTCAGGATTATAATTCATTCCATAACTATTTGGATCAGTAAAATTTTCCGTCAATACCCCCCAAAACATATTCTTTTCTCCAAAATTAATAGAGCCATCCATCGCTTCCATGCCATTTTCTTTTAGCCATGATTGAGCAGTTTTAAACAATAGGAACGCAGCCTCCTTTTTGTTTATACATTCAAAGAAGCCTATTCCACCCGTTGGTTGTTCGAAAGTATTGGCAATTTTATAATCAATAAATGCAGCAATTCTTCCAATAATGATATTGTTTTCATCTCTTAAAACCCACCTAACTAATTTGCCATTAGCAAAAGCTTTATTTTGTTTAGGGTCAAAAACTTTTTCAATATCTTGGATAAGATGTGGAATCCAATTTTTATCATTCTTATAAATATCCCATGGAAGATTTATAAAATCTTTTTTTGTTTTATTGTCTTTTACTTCTATTATATGCATTTAACTATCTTTGCTTACAAAGCTTATCATTAATAATTAAGTACCATCATTTAATATGAAAAATAAAATTGTCATCATTACAGGGGCTTCATCAGGAATTGGAGAAGCTTGTGCATTGGCCTTTGCAGCTAAAGGGGCAAAAGTTGTTCTTGCTGCTCGTAACATTGATAAGCTAAATGGAGTAGCAGAAAAAATCCAAAATAAAGGAACAGAAGTATTGGCGGTGAAGTGTGATGTTTCAATCAAAGACGATTGCAAAAAATTAGTAGAAGAAACCATTGCAAAGTTTGGTCAAGTAGATGTGTTGATTAATAATGCAGGAATATCCATGCGAGCCATTTTTAATGACATGGAATTAAACGTGTTGGAAAAAGTAATGGACATTAATTTTTATGGAACAGTTTACTGTACCAAATACGCTTTACCACATCTATTAAAAAGAAAAGGATCTGTAGTTGGTGTTTCATCAATTGCAGGTTATGTAGGCTTACCTGCTAGAACTGGCTACTCTGCCTCTAAGTTTGCCATGCAAGGATTTTTAGATGCCTTGCGTACAGAGAATTTAAAAACAGGATTACATGTAATGGTGGCTTGCCCAGGATTTACCGCTTCTAACATTAGAAATACGGCATTGTCTTCTGATGGCTCTGCTCAAGGAGAAACACCAAGAGATGAAGGAAAAATGATGTCTGCAGAACAAGTAGCAGATTACATTGTTAGTGGCGTTGAAAGAAAGAAACGAACATTGGTGTTAACCTCACAAGGAAAATTAGTAGTGTTTTTAAGTAAGTTCTTTCCAAAATTTGTTGAAAAACAAGTTTTCAACCATATGGCTCAAGAACCAGATAGTCCGATTAAATAAATTGGAAAACTCAAACAAAATATTTCTTATTGGTTTTATGGGAAGTGGCAAAACTACCTTAGGTAAGAAATTTGCAACTAAACTTGGGATAGCTTTCTTCGATTTAGATGAAGAAATAGAAAAAGTTGAGCATAAGAGTATCAATGAATTATTTTCTGATCACGGAGAGGACGGTTTTAGAATAATAGAAAGTAAAACGCTAAATAAGGTCATTAATAATAATGAAAATTTTGTGTTGTCGTTAGGAGGGGGAACCCCTTGTTTTTATGATAATATGGAATTAATTAATCAGTCAGGAATTTCAATTTACCTTAAATACAATGCAGGAATACTCACCTCACGATTAACTAATGCCAAAACGGAGCGTCCCTTAATTAAAGATTTAAGTGAACAGGAACTATCAGCATTTGTGATAAAGAAATTGAGTGAACGTGAACGCTATTATGATAAGAGTAAAGTCGTAGTAGAAGGAACGAACTTAAAAGTGGACGACTTGTTAGATTTAATTCAGTAGCCTATACAGTTCTTCCAACTCTTCTTTCTTATCTACATAACCTAAATTATCATAAGTATAAATTAAGTGCTGTACCAACCTTCTAATAATGGTTAAGTTAGAACAAGGCATATAATACTCATCCTTTGGCTCTATTTTAAGTTGTTCTAAAAACTTATCAATATCATTGTTGCCAAAAACAGCTCCTCTATTGAATACATTTAGGTAAAACAATACATTTTCTGAGTCCTCTGCGTAAGATAAAATAAAATGAGCAGGAACATCCACACCGTACATGGGGATGTTTAGTTTATTGCAAATTGCTAAATAAACAATTCCTAAGGTAATGGGGTTTCCTTTTTTTCTTTCTATTACGTTATTGATGTATGAATTTTTTGGAGAGTTGATGTTCTTGGTATTGCCGTAAAAACCGTGTACGTCAAAAATAATTCTATTCAATACCTTAACTTTTTCTAAAGCGGTTAAGTTATCATTCATCTCTAACCAAACGTCTTGAGTAACCTGTTTGATGTAATCTCTAATTTTTTCTTCCTCTAAGTCTGGGTATTGGTATTTAGCAATAATAATGGCACCATCAATCAAATCTTTTTCGGAGCCCCTCCATTTAGCAAGGTCATTTTTAATGGAATCAAACTGAAGATAGTGTATAATATTTTCTATTCTGCTTTGGAGTAAGTGGTCAAAAGAGTTTTCCCATGCACTTTCTAAATGGGGAATAACATTGTCTCCAAAAGAGATTAATTTACCTCTGATTTCATTAAATATTTTATCGTCCGGATCGTCTAAAAGACTTATTAGTGCTTGCAGTTCTGTGTTCGACATATACCAAATATACGTCAGAAACGACCCAAAGGTTATTCCCTAAAGATGACTTATTAACGCTATTTTGTTAATTTGTGTAGTGTTTGCTCAATTAGTTTTTGTACGGCAAGCTTGTAATTGTCACTTCCTGTTCCAGAAAAACGATTCGCGATAATCGCACAAACGGTACACGCATTATGGCCTAAAGCTCTTGCTAACCCATATAAGGCAGAGGTTTCCATTTCAAAATTAGTGATGCGATACTGGTCGAATTTAAAATCCCTAAGCTTTTCATTTATTTGAGCTTCCTTTAAAGGAATTCTCAAAATTCTTCCTTGAGGGCCATAAAATCCACCCGCGGTTGCAGTAATTCCTGAAATACAGCCATCTTTAAGCTTATCAAACAATTCAGGTGAAGCTTTTACAAAGTAAGGCTGGGCAAATGTTCTACTATAATTGGTTTGGGTATAGAATTCTTCTAATAATTTATGCTCCTCAGATGTTTGTTTAAAATCGTAATAGTTCATTAAGCCATCTAACCCTAATCCAAACTCAGAAACAACGAAAGAATCAACAGGAATGTCCTTTTGTAGTGCCCCAGAAGTTCCTAATCTGATAACGTTTAAGGAGGTGTGTTCTGTTTTTGTTACCCTGTTTTCCAAATCAATGTTTACCAAGGCATCTAATTCATTGAATACAATATCAATATTGTCAGTTCCCATTCCAGTTGACATTACGGTTAAATGTTTACCATTTAATGTTCCGGTATGTGTTACAATTTCTCTATTGGAAACCTTATGCGCTATGGTGTCAAAATAGTTCGAAATAATTTCCACTCTACCGGGGTCACCAACCACGATTATATCCTTAGCAATTTGGTGAGGATGAAGGTTTAAATGATAAACACTGTTGTCGTCATTTAGTACTAATTCGGAAGCGGCAAATTTATTCATAAGCAATTTTTGATGATTCAAATGTAATGGAAATTTAGAAAGCTAATTATTTCTAAAGCAATTTATTATAATCTTTTCAGAATCAAAAAATTCATTAACTTCACGGTCAATTATAAAATTGATTAATGAAAAAAGTTGGAATCTTAGTAGCCGTTTTTGCTGTTCTTTCTTGTACTAAGACACAGTACGATGAATATGAAGTGACTTCTGGAGAAGCTGATTTTTCAAATTATGTGGCCGTTGGTAATTCACTAACTCAAGGTTATCAGGATGGTGGTATGCATAATGAATACGGACAACAAGATAATTCTTACCCAGCAATTATTGCAAGGCAAATGGGGGTCAATTTTATTCAACCAACTGTTCCTCCACTCGGACAGGGTTATATGCATTTAGAATATAGAGATGGAGAAATAGAAGTTATTAAAGCGTACGATGCCGATATAACAACTAATGATCCAACTGCAATAGATGATGACCCCGCTTGGATTTCATGGGGAGACACAACAGTTAAATACAACAACCTTGGTGTTTCAGGAATTAAATTAGTGAATTGTCTTTCTGGAGGTAAGAATACGACCATTAACTTTAATTTATTGCAAACTGCGTTAAATGAAAATGGCCGATTTTTAAATTTTGGAGATGCAGTAAATCCAGTTACATACTTAGATCATATCAAAAGGAGTAATGCTACTTTCTTTACTTGCTGGTTAGGGAATAATGATGTGTTAGGATGGTCAACAGAGGGAGGAGATAATGATTCAGTTGCATCTACACCTGGTTTGAAATTGACGGAGCTGTCTGATTTGATTGAGTTTAGAGATAAGTATGATTCTGTTTTAACGGCTTTTGCTGCTATGGGGTCAAAAGGAGTTTGTGCTACTTTACCAGACGTAACTTCTATTCCTTATTTCAATACGGTTACCTTAGAAGCGATTGATGATGATGTTTGGATAAGAGAAGGAGCAGATACGAACATTATTCGTTTAGCCACTGAAGATGATTTATTATTGCTTACTGCTTCTGATGAATTGGCTGATGGGTTAGGGAAAATTCAATCAAAACCTTTACCTCATACAGTGGTGTTAGATAAAGATGAAATAACGATTGTCCAAACAAGAACAAATGAAATTAACAATGCCATAAAATCATTGGCTGCTCAACATGGCTTTGCATTGGCAGATATGAATCAATTTATGAAAACATTAACCAATACAGGTTTGAGTTTTGATGGTGTTGATTTTACCCCTAAATACATTGAGGGAGGAGTATTTTCTTTAGATGGTGTTCATCCTAATGGAAGAGGGTATGCAATTATAGCAAATGAATTTATACGTGTTACCAATGAGTTTTATGGGTCAAACATACCCACCACGATAGTAAGTAATTACAGGGGAATAACTTTTCCTTAATACATAAATGAATTTTAATATTTAATAAACTTAAAAAATAGAACTATGAAAAAACTTTTACTTTCTTTAATTGCAGTATTTACAATGAGTTTTGCAATTGCTCAAAATTGTACACCAGATGGACAGTACACACTTCCAGGTGTTTATCCAGATAGCGCAACTGGGTTAGCAATAGCTACGGTTGGAGTGCCTTATTCGGAAACAATAACTACGGTTACTCCAGTAGATACATGTATCGTAATAATATTACCACCATGTACTACGGTGCCAATAGACAGTGTTATTGTTGATGTTGTTACAGGTTTACCTCCTGGGTTCACAGTGGTTTCTGAAAATGAATCAAGCCTACCTTTTAAATTTTTAGGTGGTTCTTCTAGTTGTATGTTAATTACTGGAACTGCAGCGCCAGGAGACGAAGGTATTTATCCATTAAATGTTACCGGTTTATCATGGGCTACATTGTTGGGTGTCCCTACATCTCAACCATTTGTAGTAGATTGGTATCAAATAGAAGTTGTTTCTGCTACGGGCGTAAGAGCGCTTACTGGTGATAATTTTCAAGTAAGACAAAATATTCCTAATCCGTTTAACAATACCTCTAACATAGAGTTTTATTTGCCTAATGCCAATAATGTTAGCATTAGCATTTACAATGTGTTAGGAAAAACAGTTAAAACTGAAGAAATTCAAGCTGCAAAAGGAACGAATAACTATTCGTTAAATGCTACTGACTTTTCTAATGGAGTATATTTTTACAACTTAACCTATTCAAACCAAACAATAACAAAAAGGTTTGTAGTAAATAAATAATTGAAATCATAAGAATGAGAAGAATATTATTGTCATTATTATTGGGAGCACCTGCAATAACTATTGCAGGTGGCTTTCAATTAAACCTTCAAGGTTTAAAGGCCGTTGCCATGGGTGGCGCATTTTCTGGTGTCGCCTCTGATGCAACTACCGTGTTTTTTAATCCTGCAGGAATGTCAAATTTGGATCATCATAATTTTACGGCAGGAATTAACATTGTTGATGCACATGTGTCAATACAAACTCCTGAAGTTGCCAATACAGATCAAACCTCTGGAAAAGGAACGCCTATTCATTTTTACTATTCCGGGAAAATAAATGAGAAGCTGAGTTTAGGGTTTTTAGTAAACAACCAATTTGGTTCTGCATCTTCTTTTGATGATGATTGGCAAGGAAGGTATATCATTCAAAACATATCTTTAAAAACATTTATGTTCCAGCCAACAATGGCTTACAAAATTCATGATAAAATTAGCATTGGTGCTGGTTTTGTTTACGGTATGGGTAGCTTTTCAACCGAAAAAGCTGTTCCTCTTGCCTCAAATACAACGGAAGAAGGAAAAGCACATTTAGAAGGTAGTGGAGATGGTGTTGGATACAATATTGGTGTTTATTCTCAATTCCTAACCTTAGGCGATGATGCAAAAAACACAAAATTTGCTATTGGATTAGATTACCGTTCTTCTATAGCTGTTGATTTAGGGAATGGAGAAGCTACGTTTACTAACATTCCGGTTTCCTTAAGAGATAAATTCCCAGAAGAAACGGGGTTTGTTTCTAAAATAACATTGCCATCTGTATTTACAGTTGGTATGAGTATAAAACACACTGTTGCTGAGAAATGGTCATTGGCATTTGCTTATGATTTAAACATGACGGGTTGGTCTTCCTATGATACCTTGGCGTTTGACTTTAAAAACAATGATACACCGGATTCCAAACAGATACAGGATTGGGACAATGTACTGACTCATCGTTTAGGATTCGATTTTATATATCAAGAGAAATACAGCATCAGGGTGGGATTGTATCAAGATAACACCCCTATGAAAGACAATTTGGTTAGTCCTCATTTACCAGGAGTAACACAAGTAGCTTATACAGCTGGGTTAGGGTACAAGGTCAATGAAAAAATATCAATCGATTTCGCATACATCCGACAAAGCGCAAGTAGAGATGATGTTAGTTTGGCGCAATATAAAGTTGAAGAAGGAAACTATGTCCAACAAAATGGAGAGAAAGTTCAAACAGGAGATTTTAACTACAAGTTCAATCGTAAGGTAAATGTTTATGGTTTGGCGGTAAACATTAATATAGGTGGACCTAAAAAAGAAGCAGCAGCTGCAATAGAATAAAAGATGAAAAAACTAAACATATACTTGGTCGTTTTTGTTGCACTTATTCTTTCAGCGTGTACTAAAACACAATTTGAGGAGTATGAAACTTCCAATGGAACAGCCGATTTTTCCAACTATATTTCTTTAGGTAATTCATTTACTCAAGGATTACAGGATGGAGGATTACACAATGAATTTGGTCAGCAGGACAATTCATACCCTGCAATCATAGCAAGACAGATGGGAACCAGTTTTGTTCAACCTACCGTTTCTGGTACGGGTTCAGGTTACTTCCATTTGGAGTACATTGACGGGGAAATAGAGGTTATTAAGTCCTTTGATGTTGATATTGCAAATAATGATCCACTTGCTATTAAGTGGGATCCAACATTTGTCAATTGGGCAGATACCACCGTAAAATACAATAATTTAGGAGTAGGGGGAATGAATGTTAGAAATGTTTACGGACAAAACATTACTGAAGAGTTAACTTACCACGTTTATTTGGGAAGTACTGCTCCCGCTGCATTAGCATGGAATGGCGTTTTGGGCGAGCCTATTAGCCCTTATGGAAGATTTCTCAATTTTGGAGACATTAATAACCGTGTAGAGTATATTGATCACGTGACCAAAAGTAATGCTACTTTCTTTACCAATTGGTTAGGGATTAATGATGCGATGAGCTGGTCTAAAGAAGGTGGTGATGAAGTTAGTGGTTCATCTCTATTGACAGATCCATTAGAGTTTAGAGCAAAGTACGATACGGTATTGACTGAATTAAAGGCAATGGGAGCCCAAGGAATTTGTGCAACAGTTCATGATATAACTCAGACACCATATTTCACTACCATTACGTTGGAAGTGTTAAACAAAGACATTTGGATTAAAGAAGGTGCCGACACAAATATTATTCGTAAGGCAGTAGAAGAAGATTTGATATTGTTAACAGCAAAAGATGAACTTGGTGATGGTATGGGGGTAACTCAAGCAAACCCTTTGTCTCATACTGTTGTTTTGGATAAAGATGAAGTCGCCATAACTAAGGCCTATATTAATGATATAAATGTTCAGATAAGAGCTTCAGCTGCGAGCCATGGATATGCTGTTGTAGATATGTATTCTTTTATGAATTCATTGAGCTCAGGAATGAACTTTGATGGGATAGCCTTAAACACTAATTACATTGAGGGAGGAGCTTATTCTTTGGACGGTCTTCACCCTAACTCTAAAGGTTATGCAATGATTGCAAATGAATTTATGAGTGCCATCAATGCAAACTTTGGTTCAAACTTACAACCAGTAAGCGTTGGAAGTTACAGAGGAATAACTTTCCCTTAATAAAAAATCCGTCTCTGTTTTAACAAAGACGGATTCTAAAATAAGCGTTTATCTTTAGCTATTATTTCTTGATTACTTTATGAGAATAGGTAACTTCTGCTGAAGTTATTCTTACAAAATAAAGTCCCATTGGCAAATCACTTAAACTAATCTTATTGATATAAGATTGAGCGTTTTGCTTAGAAACAACTTGTCCTACTGAATTAATAACAGCGATAGAAGTGTTCTTGTAAGCATTAAGTTCAACCGTTAATTCATCGTTAAATGGGTTTGGGTAAAACGTAGCATTAAATGGATTAGCTGCAAGTTCCTCAACGCTAACATTAGGACTGTTCGTACAATTCTTTTGAGTTGGAGACTGCAAGTTACTAGGGTTACAATCTAAAATGTTATATAGAAAGACTGCTAAGCTATCCTTGTTCTCTTGCATGATTGGAGCTGAACTAGCATAAGGAGGGTGGTCGGCCCCAGGAAATGAGTCAAAATGATGGTAGGTTCCAAGGTTATTCATTCTGGTATTTACAATGTTACTACCACATAAATTTACAGGAGTGTTCCCATTTAACGGGAATCCGCAATTGTATAAAACAGTTTGATCACCAGGAGTATGACAACCATACCAAGGTACATCATCAACATCGATATAGTTAGAGTCAGCAATTCCTCCAGCAAACCCAAACGTTCCATTTGTTCTTGAGCAATATCCAGGGTTACCACTGTTACCTTCCAATCCACCAAGTTGTGTTAACCATGTTTGCCATAGTGATGCGCCAGATTCAGGAAGATCAGAAATAGAATCTACATAAGTCAAGTTCATTGCCAATATACCTCCAGCAGAAGATCCACCAAAGAATATTTGTTCAGGATTAATTTTATAAGTATCCGTTGTTGCAGCATCTTTTTTGAAAAACCTTACCGCTGCTTTTCCATCTTGGATGGCATTAAATACAATTTTAACGGTGGTTTGCTCAACAATTAAATCAAAAGCATTTGTAGATAATCTATAGTCAATTGAAGCACACACATATCCTTTTTTCGCTAATTCAGTAGCCATGTAAACTACATCTGCATCAGTTTTCGATCCACCAATAAAAGATCCACCATGTGCTAAAATGACCACAGGTCTATTGGTTTCTACATCTCCTTGCGGTGTATAGATGTCCATCATTAAGTTAATGTTTGTTCCAACTAAGTTAACATTGCTACCATACTGAACAGTAGTCACATCAATTGTTGAAAATAAATCTGTTTGATACCTCCCATTACATTGAGCGGATAAATGAATAGTGCCTATTAAAGCAATTGCAAGAATGTAGATTTTTTTCATAATAAGTTTTAGTTTGTAAGTTCTATATTTTAAACGGTTGTTAAATATACAAAATAACTCTTTAAAAGCGTTATTCATGAATTTAGTTATTCTCACTATTCTTAGCATTCTAAATTGTTTGATTGCTAAAGGCCAATGTGCTACTTTTGCAGCTCATGGAAATAAGAGTTGGACATAGCGTGAAATTTATCAATGAAAACCTGGAAGGTGAAATTAAGACCATTTTATCTGAGAAAAGGGTGGTAGTAACTTGTTTAGATGGGTTTGACTATAAGGTATCAACGAATGAAATACTAATTATTGGTGAAGATAATGAGCATAACTATACGGTAGATCAAGAGGAGTTTACGAGTAAAATAATTTCTGATAAAAAGAGTAAAGGAAAGAAAGGAATGCTGGGTAAATACCTTGACACTAATAAATATAGGTATGAAGGAGTGGTAGAAGTTGATTTACATTTAGAGAAATTGGTTGAATTTCCTGAAAAATTAGATGACAGCTTGAGGCTACATACTCAAATGCAGCATGTGAAGAATTGTTTAAGTGCGGCAAGGGATAAGCACCTCAAAAAAATAGTATTCATTCATGGCGTTGGTACAGGTGTACTAAAGACAGAGCTTCATAATTACTTGGCCAATTTTGACGACCTTATGGTTAAAGATGCTGATTTCCATGAATATGGGGTTGGTGCCACCGAAGTTTTCATTAAGAATTCATAGTTTTGCAGTGCAAATCGTTCTATCGCTTTATTTTTAATAAAGAGGAAAGTCCGGGCAGCACAGAGAATCCGACCTAATGAAAGTTAGGGTGCTTTGAGAGAAATTGATGGGTAACAGCTAGTGCAACAGAAATAGACTACCGCATTTATGTGGAAAAGCTGAAAAGGTGAGGTAAGAGCTCACCAGTTACAAAAGCAATTTTGTAAGCTAAGTAAACCTTCGGAGCTGAAAAATCAAATAAACCAAGAATTGAGGGTTTCTCGCCCAATCTTGGAGGGTAGATTGTTAGAGGGTGAGGGCAACCTTATTCCTAGATAAATGATAGAACTCGACAGAATCTGGCTTATAGATTTGTTTTATAAAGCCCACTGAAAGGTGGGCTTTATTGCTATTCAACTATTTCTGCTCGATGTGGAATTAATGCATCCCTAACTGAAAAAACATCACTTTCTGGAACATGCATAAATGCAATGCAATGCATGGAACTGATGTTTTCTATGCCAACTTCATTTAGCCGTAAATTTTCTTTTTGAATGAATTCTTCAAGATGGATAATGTGATGCTCGGCAGTTTGCTTGGCATCATCTCCTTTAAAATCCCATATTAGTTTAATTACCCGGCTCATTGTGCGCACCTCACACATTTAATGCTTTCAGGCATAATCATTAACCTTCCTTCTGGTATTTCTTGGCCACAACGAATACAGTTGCCAAAAGTTGGATCATCAATTTTTTCAAGCGCCATTTCTAATTTAGTCAGTTTGTTTTCAGCTGTTCTTAATGCAGCTTCATTAACACTCTTATTGTTAATGGCATCCATTCTGCTAATTCTTCCTATGGCATTCTCGGGTGGAATGGGTTTAGTTACTTCCTTGAGTTCTACAATTTTTACTTGAAGGACTTCAATTTCAGCAACAATTTTTTCCTTAAAAAATTTCTGTTTCTTTTTATCCATGAACTATTCCTAAGGATTTGGATCTTGAAACGCTGGATTGGTAATAAAATCTGGATCACTTAAAGATAAAAGAAAAGCTTTTAAATCAGCTTTGGTAGAAGGGCTCATTTGCGTTCCTCCAGTCCCTGCATGCTGCATTAATGCATCTATGGTAGGAGACATGACAACTCCTTGACTATAGTGGTCAAGAACTTCATCCAACGTTGCGAATCGCCCGTCATGCATATAGGGTGCAGTATATGCTAAGTTTCTTAAAGATGGTGTTTTGAATTTTCCATTATCATTCGGATTACCTGTAATAGCTCCTAAACCATTATCGGTAAATGTAGCATCCAATCCGTTGTTGTGAAAATCATTGTCAGTCCATAAAGGGTTGGCTGCACTTCCATGGCAATGGAAACAATCACCACCTCCCAGATTTCCATCATTAAAAATATTAAAACCACTTAATTCTTGTGGTGTTAATGCCAATTGTCCCAATAAGAATCGATCAAACCTTGAGTTGGCAGAAACTAAGGTTCTTTCAAATTGAGCAATAGCCATTGCTACTAAATTAGAATCAATAACCGTTGTTCCAAAAGCATCATTAAACATAGATGGATAAAGACCGTCTGCTTGTAAGCTTGCCATAGCTGCAGGCCAGGTATTGTTCATTTCAATAGGGTTAACAACTGGACCTAATGCCTGTTCTTCTAAACTATTGGCTCTTCCATCCCAAAAGAATTGACCATTCCAGTTCCATGCGGCATTAAAGATGGCCATAGAATTTCTATTGCCTTGTAGCATGGTAATTCCCGTGCTAAACTGGTTGGAGTCAGTAAAAGAAAACTCTGGTGCATGGCAATCTGCGCAGGCTTGTGTTCCATCTCCAGATAAAATAGGGTCATAAAACAACTTTCTTCCTAATGCGATGCCTTCAACAGTTTGAGGGTTGTTGGCAGGAATAATAGGAGGGTTAATGCTTTGTAAAAAAACCTGAGGAACAAATAAAACTGCAGGGGTTCCTACCCCTGTAGGTTGAGGAACAGGTTCTGGTGGAGGGATAGGTTCAATCTTATTCTTTGAACAAGAATAAAACGAGATAACCATCCCAATAACCAATAAAATATTTAAGCTTTTTCTAACCATTATAGTTAAAACGACAATACTCAAGCTTAAGTTGCTTGAGTATTGCGTTATAGTTATTACTTTTTACTTTCTTTGAGAAACAGCCCCTAAGCTAAATACATTGTATCCGTTAGCCTGCATCATCTTTTGAGCTCCATAGTTCATCATTAGGTTACTGTGATTAGCATTTAAATCCCATGTATTAGGGTTTCTAAACCATTCTGCGATGTTCATTTCGATTGTAACCACAACATTGTGCTCATTTAAAGCAATTCCAGGTAATCTAACAGAAATATGGTTTTGTTCGTGAGCTCCCATATTACTAGCAGTACCATTGTGGTAAGCATATAAAGAATCTGCACCGTTAAACTTATATTTTCCTTCAAATTGCATGTTATGGTACCCAGCACCAATCATTACAGGCCAGTTCCAGTTAGCAGAATTTAAATCAAGATAGTTTCCAGCATTATCAGTAGTGTCAAAACCAAAATTAAAACCAATTCCAGCAAACGCTCCTAAATCAGATTCACCTGCTTCATAACTTAATCCTGTTCCGTTTGTTAGATCAACTAAATTGTATCCATTCATCATAACGCTGTCTCCAGAAGTAGTGTACAAACGCATATCAGACACTAAATATCTTAATTTGGTAATGCTTATGGTATCTCCATTAGCGGTAACAAAATTAAACTGATTGAAATTTGCAGCAGTAACTGGAATTCCATCAAAATGGTGCATAAAGTTGAAAGTGATATGTGACTCTTCGTGTACTTCTTCTGGGAGTTTGTCGTAGGTACAAGAACCGTCATCTTTTAACGCTTCAACATCAAAGTTGTTGGCTGCAGGATCCGTACATCCTTCATCTTTAGAACAAGAAGTGAAGAGTGTTCCTAATAAAAATATTCCGAGTAAGCTTTTAGTAATTAATTTCATGTTATTTAATTTCTTTGGTTTATGGTGAATAGACGCATAAAATTAAGTAAAAGTTGTCGTTTATAAATAATATTTAATTTCTTATTCAAGAAACGGTACATATTGATGATATTTGGACCATAGTTTTTTATTAAACAATAAATGAATCAGTCCGATTTAATAGTAGTTTTAGGATGTACAGCTACTGGAAAAACCAGTGTAGCAACTCGCCTTGCGTCTCAATGTAATGGAGAAATAATTAGCGCAGACTCTCGACAGGTGTACAGAGGAATGGATGTGGGAACGGGAAAAGACTTGTCGGAATTTACAGTTGATGGAGAAGCTATTCCTTACCATTTAATTGATATTGTAGATGCTGGGGAAGAGTACAATGTGTTTCAGTTTCAAAAGGATTTTTTAGGGGCTTATGAAGACATTGAGCAGCGACAACATCAGCCTATTCTTTGTGGTGGAACGGGAATGTATTTGGAAGCTGTCTTAAAAGGATACCGATTAATCGAAATACCCCAAAATGATACCTTAAGAAAAAGCTTGGAAAATAAGTCTGATAAAGAACTATTATCGATTTTGAAATCGCATAAAACCCTTCACAATACTACTGATTCAGTAGAAAGGGATAGGATGCTCAGGGCTATAGAAATTGCTCAGTTTGAACAAGAGAACCAAGATTTAATTAATGATTTCCCTAAAATTAAATCAACGCTATTTGGTATAAATTACGAGAGAGCAATTTTAAAGAACAGGATTACTGAACGTTTAAAACATCGCTTTAAACATGAAGGAATGATAAAAGAGGTGGAAGGATTGCTTCAGTCAGGAATAGCTTCTGAAAAGCTTAAGTTCTATGGCTTAGAGTATAAGTTAATAACGCAGTTTATTTTAGGAGAGATAGATAGGAAAGAGCTGTTTGATAAACTAAATATAGCGATACACCAATTTTCCAAACGACAAGCAACTTGGTTCAGAAAAATGGAAAGAAATGGCTTTGAAATTAACTGGATTGATGGTAATTTGCCATTAAATGAAAAAGTGAATGTTATACTTGATAAAATAGGTGAGTAATTTTGTTACATACAATTCTTCTGCTGGGTCGGGTAAGACCTATACCTTGGTAAAAGAATACCTGAAAATTGCATTAGAAACCAAGAACCCTAATCAATACAAGCATATTTTAGCAGTAACCTTTACCAATAAGGCAGCAGCTGAAATGAAAGAAAGAATCATTGAAGCGTTAAAAGCGTTGTCGTCTGATGAGGAACTTGTTGGTACGCCTAAATTTTTGTTCGAAGATTTAATAAAACCAACTGCAGAAGGAGGGTTGGGTATAGATGGAAACGAAGTGGGAGATAGAAGTAAAAAGGTATTGAAGTCTATATTACATAGTTACAACGATTTTGGAGTAAGCACCATAGATAAGTTTACCCACAAGATTATTAGAACATTTGCACACGACCTGCAGCTTCCTTTAAATTTTGACATTGAACTGGATGATAGGGAAGTGCTTGGTGCCGCTATCGATGTGTTAATTGCCGAAGTAGGAAATAATGAAAAGTTAACCAAGCTTTTGTTGGAATATACCAGTAAAAAAGCAGAAGCTGAGGAAAGTTGGCACATCGAGAAAGACCTGTATGAGTTCTCAAGGAATCTATTGAAAGAAGATGGAGAGCTGTACTTAGAGAAAATAAGGAAGCTTAGCATTAAAGATTTTGACACCATTAAAACACAGCTTTACCAACAAACAAAGGAGTTTGAAAACACCGTGAAGCAGTTAGGAAGAGATGGGCTTGATTTTATTGAGGGTAAAGGGATTTTTCCTGCGAGTTTTTCCAGAAGCTTTTATCCTAATTACTGGAAGGACTTAGCCACCTTAAAGAAGTTTGAACCAACTGCTACAACCACTAAAATCATCAATGGTGAACAAAATTGGTACGCAGCCAAAGTAGATGACGATCAAAAACAACTAATAGATACCTATCAAAACGAGTTGATCGAACGGTTTAATCAATCCAGGGAATACATTACTGAGTTTGAGAGCAATTACCGTGTAAATAAATTAATCATCAAGAACCTCTACAATTTAGCAGTGTTAAATGAAATAGAGAAGACGGTACTTGAATTTAAAAAGGACAACAATGTGTTGAGTATTTCTGACTTTAATAAGCGTATTGCGACCATTGTAGAGTCTGAGCCTATTCCTTTTATTTATGAGCGATTGGGAGAGAAGTACAACCATTATTTAATTGATGAATTCCAAGATACTTCCATCATACAGTGGCACAACCTTATTCCGCTTATTGACAATTCATTGGGAACAGGCAGGTTTAATATGGTGGTTGGAGATGCGAAGCAGGCCATTTACCGCTTTAGAGGAGGAGAGGTAGAACAAATAATTAATTTACCCCAAATATATAAGCACAAGGATAATCCATTGTTATTGGAGCGAGAAGCGGCATTGGATAGAAATCATAAGAATGAAACCCTAAATAAGAACTACCGATCCAAGGCTGAGGTAGTTCAGTTTAACAACGATTTTTTCCAATCTGTATCAGAGAATTTATCAGAAAAATACCAAAAACTATATACAGATTTATCGCAGGAATATGACGCTAAAAATACAGGCGGGGGAGTTAGTCTTGAGTTTTTAGAAGAAGCTGACAGTGAGATATATAGGGAATCTGTATTAAATAATACATTTAATATTATTGATCAAGCTTTAGATGATGGGTTTTCGCTAACCGATGTTGCTATTCTAACAAGAAACAATAATGATGGCTCTGAAGTTGCCACTTATTTATTGGAGCATGACATTAATGTTATTTCTTCAGAAAGTTTGTTGATTAATAACTCCGCTGAGGTTAATTTTTTACTGAACCTTTTTAAGTACTTGTCTTATCCAAACGACAAGCATCATCAGATTCAAGTATTGAATTATCTTGCCAATTTATTTAATGACGACTTGTTTGAAGTGTATGAGTCGCACGAAGAAAGTACGGTAAGTAGCTATATGAATAGCAAAAACATTCAGTTTAACTTTAAACAGATTAGGAATTACTCCTTGTATGAATTGGCAGAATACCTTGTGGTAACCTTTGGTTTTGAGGAAAGAGTAGATGTTTACATACAGTTTTTCTTAGATAAGATACATGAATATGCTTCTCGCAATGACAATTCGGTGATCAACTTTATTGAATGGTGGGAAGCCAAAGCAGCTAAATTTTCCATTGTAATTCCTGAAGGGATTGATGCCGTGCGTGTAATGAGCATTCATAAATCAAAAGGATTAGAGTTCCCTGTAGTGATTTTCCCTTTTGCAACTGCTCCAGTTAAAACAAGTGAAGATTTCTTTTGGACCAATGATACCAACATTGATGGGTTAAGTTCAGCGATAATGCCTATCCGTAAAGAATTAACAGAAACGCGTTTTGCCAGCGTTTATGAGGATGAAATGGATAAATCGAGGTTAGATCTTGTTAATGTGCTTTATGTTGCGTTAACGAGGCCAAAAGATAGGCTCTATGTTATTTCGAGGCTAAACAAGAAACCAACAGAAAATGGTTCAATAAGCGATTACCTGTATCGTTTTTGTGAGGGACAAGCTGAAAGTAAAGTTGAAGAAAACCATTATCGATTTGGATTATTTGATAAGAATACAACGAAGCAGGTTAAGTTAAACAATGATGTTCAATTTGAATCAGTAAGCTACAACAACTGGCGAAACAAAATACAGGTGAGCTATCAAGCACCTAAAGTTTGGGATGTTGAAAATCCAGAAACCATAGGAGAGTACGGGACATTGATTCATAACATCTTGTCAAAAATTAACACAAAAGATGAGGTGGATGAAGTATTGCTTGCCGCTGTTCGCAAAGGAATTATTACGGAACCTGAACTTCCAGCCATTAAAACGGAGATTCAAGACCTCTTTAGGATAGAAGGAGTGAGTGGTTTGTTTGCTGATTTTGATGAATTGAAGAACGAACGATCTATTTTGTTAACGAATGGAGAAACCTATCAACCAGATAGAGTAGTGGTAAAGGACAGTAAAACATCTATTATTGATTACAAAACAGGCGAGCAACAGCCTGAACACGAAAAACAGATCAACAATTACAAGAGTTTACTAACCCAAATGGGTTACGAGAACATTAGTTCTTACTTATTGTACATTAAAGATGGTGAGTTGGTGGAGGTTTAATTACACCTGCTTTCTGAAGACCAGGTGTTGAGGTAGACCGTTTTGAGCGTAATGTCACCCATCTTTTTTTCAAAAGTTTCTACTTTTCCAGGTACTAACAAATAGTGACCATGCATGTTGGGGTAATAACGCAGCATCAGTTGTTTACATGTAATGGAAGCACCCCTTACGGTATAGGTCTTAATGATGGCCATTCGTTTACCAACGGAGACCACTTTGTAAGAGTCAAAAAATAATCGCTTCTCAACGAGTTTTTTTTCCTCTATCATGGCCAATTCATCTTTATGTAAAAAACCCATGGTACGTTTACCAGCTTTTAAATGGTCCATAAACTGAGTAATCAATATTACCGTGTTTAGCGTCTTGGGAACATAAATCTTATCGCTAGCAAACTTATGTTTAGAAGGAATGATGGTATCACCGGGCATTATTATCTCAGCAGCATTTGATTTTAATCCAATCAAATTCAAAACCAATATGAATAAAACAAAGTAATACCTCATATAGTATTTCAATCAATTATTAAGCCAATAAAAACGAAGTGTTTTTAGAAAGGCAAATCATCATCTTCGGCAGGAGCATCATCAATTGCCGGAGCTGGCGCTGCACCACCACCTGCAGGAGCAGCTGCACCAACAGCAGTAATTTTCCATGCATCAATGTTATGGTACCATTTACCATTAAAATCTCTTGAAGAAATGTTAAATGCTACTTCAACTTCTTGACCAGCACCAAAATCTCTTAACATTGCAATTTTGTCATCACCAAACAAGCTAAAACAAACTTCAGGATTGTATTGTGCTCCTGTGTCTACAACAAAACCTTGTTTTTTCCATTCTTTTCCGGCTTTACTTGTGCCGCTTTCCATCTCTAATACCTTGGTAATTCTTCCTTTAACTGCTAAACTCATAATTTTCTTTTTAATTTGGAGAACAAATCTAATTATTAGTGATGTTTTAAGCCATTATTGATTTCATAATTTATTAACAAAATTGCTTATGAGGTTAATATTCAATATTATTGTGTAGGATGAACTGTAAAAATTGCAATGAAGCGTTAAACGGACAAGAGAAATTTTGTTCCAATTGTGGACAAAAGAACATTGATAGGCTTAATTTAAAGTACATTTTTAGCCAATTTGTTGAAGACATTTTCAATGTAGACTCTAAAGTATTTAGAACCATTAAATACCTTTCACTTAAGCCTGGTTTTTTAACTAAGGAATACATTGATGGGAAAAGAGTACACTATGTCCCTCCAATTAGACTTTACATTGTCATTAGTGTTCTCTTTTTCTTTTTAATTTCTGTAATTGAATTTGGAGATGCTTCTGAATCCAGTTTTTCTTTTAGTAATGTACCTGAAGAACAAGCCAAAATAGATGGAGTTACTTTTACGCTGGATAGTGTAAATATAGTTATACCTACTTCCGATTTGAAACGAATGGATTATGAAGGTAACTTAGATGAAGGCTTAGATTCATTAACGGCTGAAATGCCAGAATTCGCTGCTTATGTATCTAAGAAGGTGGCCATGATGAAGATAAACGATGAACAATATTGGGATATGTTTAATGAAACCTTCTCTCTCTTTTTGTTGTTGTTTCTACCCTTCTTTTCATTGCTTTATGCTACAGTCTTTAGTGGCAGCAAAAAAGGATTTGTTGGCCATTTAATGTTTAACCTCCACCTTAATTCTTTTATTATATTCTCATTAATGATTTTTCTGCTTGTTGATTTGCTGATAACCAATGAATTGATTGAGTATGCATGGATATTACTTATTGCTTTATTTGGACAATTTTACCTGATTAAAGCAGTAATGGTCTTCTATGATCGAAAATGGTGGATAGCCATATACAAGTATTTCCTTTTGGTTTTTGGATATTTAATCTTGGCTTTGTTGTTTATTGGATTTGTTTTCTCAACATCTTTGCTATTAATCTAACTAATTAAAATTAACAGGACCTTATTTTGAGGCCATCAAATCTCTAAGTACATCAATTCCTTGTCGGGTTGGGTAAATGTGAAATTGAAGTGCATCAGCGTTTTTAATGTTCTCAAATTGTTTTGGGTGTGCAATGGAGATAAAACCATCTTCACCAACAAACCACGCTACACTTTCACCTCTTCGGTAATACTTTATTCCACCTGTATTGGTAAGTGATTGAATGGCATTACGTTGCAAGTTAGCCACATAATAATTCTTTACTTTCAAGTCTTTTCCATTCTTATCCACCGTTTTCTTCTTTGCAATAAGGTTAGGTAGTCTCATAGGAGGCTGAATCATGTCACAGTTCGCTACACCAAGGCTGGCGAGTCTAAATGTTCTTCTAACAGCTCCAAACCCTACAGAAGCTAAGGTAACACGTCTTTTACTATTGCTATAAAAGACTCCTGTTATTTCATTGTTTATTTCAGCCGATACCGATAAGTCACTATCATCTTCATAAGCATCAAAATCATCATGATTATTGTTTGAATTCTTTTTATAGGCAACCATTTCTTTATGGTATTGCGCAATTGCTTTTTTGTAATAAGCATCTTTTACTACTGGGTATACTGTTAAATAAATGCTGGAGTCTTCTCTTGTCAGTTTTAAGGTGTAGTTGTCTTTAATTTTAGAATCAGACAGCACAGCATTTTCCCATTGTATTTTATAAACTACGGGGTTAAATTTTTCTGCAGATTCATTGATTTCGAAAATGGTCCCTTCATATTTTTCCAATTCTGGGTAATCAGTTTTGTTAACTGCTAAATTTAAACTGTATTTCACTTTGTTCTGTTTTATTGGTGTTATTGGTTGCTGCGTAGCAATAGAAGGAGCTGTAGTTTTATTTTGAGTTTGGGGAGCTTCTTCATTTTCTACATTAATACACTGATCTTCCATACTCCAAACACCTGTCTCTTCATTTAAGCTATAAAAATTAAACCCATCATCACTCGTAGTAGAGTTAAATTCAAAATCGATGGTTTTGTTTTCTGCCAATAGGAGTGGAGCTTCATTTTGAAAGGCTTTAATGTCAAGCATTCCTGCTGATTCAAAAGTATAAGTAGTTCCAGCAGAATCATATTCCATAGGAATTCCACTCAAAAAGAAATCTACAGGGTCTCTTAATTCTCTATAATGTATTTCTGCAATCCCAGTAATAGGATTCCCTTCAATATCAGTTAAGCTGTTTTTAGCAACGCTAAATATTGTCCCACTTTTAGTAATAATCTGGGCATCTTTAGAACAGTCTATTTCAAAAACCTCATAAGCAATGTCATGCTCTAAAAAAGGAGGTTTAATGGCTGTTAATTGGCTTAACCCATCCGTAGGTTGGTAAGTAAAATTTTCATTTGGGCTATCATTTTGGATGTTAGTCTTGTTGTTAAACAAGTAGATAGACGCAATGATTGCAATTGTTGCTACTCCGCCCGTTCCCCAATATTTTATCGACTTAAGAAACGCATTTCCTTTTGGTGCTGCATTTTTTAATGCCGCATTAAAGTCTTTGTTTTTTAGAATTTCGTTTTCTGACAATTGAGGTCTATCCTTCTTATATGATGTATTTTCCATAGCTTTCTATTTTCAGTTGTTATTAGGGGTTGATGATGGCTTTTAGTTTCTGAACTACTCTAAAAGTTTTCACTTTTGCATTGTTTTCATTTATGTTAAGGATACTTGCTATTTCAGCATAGGAGCGTTTTTCAAAATATTTCATTTCGATTAGTTCGGTTTCCTCACTATTTAAGTCTTTAATGGCATCCACAACAAGCATTGTTCTATTTTTAGTTACTTCTTCAATCTCTTCTGCAATATGGCTAATGTCATCAGTTGAGAAGTTGACTTGTCTAATCTTTGAATTCTTCTTATGTTGTAGGTAAACTTCATTTCGAGCAATCCTAAACAACCAAGAAGCAAAAGGAACTCCCATAAATTTATAGGATTGTAAATTCTCCATTGCTTTTATAAATGTATCCGATGTAATGTCTGCGGCCTGGCTTTCTGTTTGTACCCTTTGGTAGATGTATTGAAAAATACGCACATAATACCTGTCATAAAGCACGTTAAAATGCTTGAGATCCTTTTTAGCACGTTTGATGTCTCCTTCTTCCGAAGAGAGCTGCTTTGCGCTAAAATGATGTTCTGATGTTTGAGGGTTCATGTTTGCTGTTTAAACTATAAGTTCAATCCAATAAAAAGTTACAGAAAAAATAAAAAAACTTAAAAATTAAGTTCTTCTCGGATCATTTGAACTGACCCAAACTTAATGTTTATAGTGCTTAAGGTGAATTTATATTTTTTACTCTTAGGAAATTTAATGTTCTGATAGACATTGCTTTTAACGTATCCAATGTCATCGTTCCTCAACTGAACCACAAAAACGGCATTGGCCCCTTCTATTAAATTTAAACGTAACATTTTAATGCCTAAAGAACCTTCAAAGGTTTGGTAACTCTTGGTGTCTTTGTCTATGATTAAAATTCTTTTAACTGCTATCATGTTACTGTCTTTGTCCTGATACAACGTTCTAATGGGTTGGATGAAAGAGGTATCTGTTCTGTTACTAACATCACGTTGACCTGGAGCATTCCATAAATAACCTTTATTATAACCGTCTAAATCTAAACTTCGTGTAATGTTGTTGATGCTTCCAGTAGCATTACCCATGGCTTTTCTTTCATTTGCAATTACCTTGTCATAATATTTTAGCCATTCTTCTTTACTTAATTTTCTTTCTTCCTCACTCATGTAATTCTTTTGAAAAGACTTCCACCTTTTGTTTTCAGCGGCTTTATTGCTTCTTTCAAACAATGATTTATCCCTTTGATGACGTCTCTCAAACCTTCTTTTTCGCCTATCTAACGATTTTGAATACCGAGCATACCTTTTTACATAAGTATTTTGGGCATCATCAATGGACCTGTTTAATGAATTGTACCTTGGATAAGCAGTTATTTCAGTAAACCCATCAAGATCCTTTAGCTTAAGGGTAAAATTCTGTTCTTCACTGTTGTAGGTAATTCGGACATCTGTCCAGAATTTCCATTTATTAAAATATCCCCAATAACTTGGCTTGTACCATTTATACCCCTTTCTTCTTAAGTATTTATTCTTAAACTCTTTAGTTGTAAGATTGCCAACATGTACCCACGACATACCAATAAAAGCATTTAACTCAGGGTTGTTACTCGTTAAATGAGATGCAGTATGACCTCTAAATATAAACCAATTCTCACCTTTAACATTGTTCCTGTTTTCTGACAACCTAAATTTTTCATAAATGCTGGTGTTTATGTTTCCTCCTCGATTTACGTTCGCATATTGAATTTTTGTAACGTTGGCATAGGTCGTATCGATAAAACGTTCTTCAAACATTGTAGAGTCATATACGGAGAATCTCCTTAACTTAAATACATCTGGATAATGAATGTAAGCTTGAGAATACAATTTCAGTTTATTTTCTGAGACTTTAAGCTCTCCATAAGTGATGTTGTTGGTTTCTTTTTCAGTTAAAAGTGGTACTGGTTCTACAGGTTCAGATTGAATTACTTCGTTTGTACTGATGTCATTTGTAGTGTTTTCATTTTCATCAATGTTATTTTCTATTTGTTCATCTAATGATTCGTCAACATCTACTTCTTTTATTGCTGCATTTGGGAAAAGCTCTTTCAACCGCTCTTTTTCCTTATCTGATAAGCCGTCATCTAAAGCAATGTATTTTAGGTTAATGTTCTGAACTTTTTCTAAACTTGAAGCGGCATCCTGAATTAAATTTCCTTCAATGTAAAGCTCTTCCAAACTTCTTAATTCACCAATCCCATCAGGCAAGTCCTCCAAGTAGTTGTTGCTAATGTCAAGTGTCTTTAAGTTACTAAGCGAAGCAATGTTGTCTGGTAAGTCTGTAATACTGTTTACCGGCAAATAAATGTCTTCTAAGTTTTCAAGTTCCGCAATTTGGTCTATCGTTTTTTCAAGATTTAAGTTATTGTTATTCGAGATGTTGATGGACTTTAAATTGTTTAGATTTTTAATGTTAGCGGGAAGCTTGGTGAGGTCGTTGTCTTTTAAAGAGATGCTCTTTAGGTTTTCGTTGTCATCGATGTCAGAAAAAAGCCTACCCAAATTAATTTGAGGTGATTTTTCAATGGTTAAAGACTCTAGTTTTGAAAGGGTTTTGATGTTTTTTCCGATGGTTTTCTTGTCGTAATTGGAAATGTAAACACCTTTTAGATTCGAGTATAAATTAAATTCTGAAAAGACTTTATCACAATTATCAGTATTACAATCCAAAAAGAGGTATTCAATAGAATCAGGTGAAGCTTCTGCTTTTTCAATATCTAAATAACGAACATCACCTTTTGTTTGACAAAAAGTTAAAAGTGATACAAGACAACTTAAACTGAATAAAACAGATTTCATGTTAATGCGGGGTTCTTGTTTGTATAATAAATAAAGTTAAAAAAGTTACAATATTGCCTTAGTGCTAAATTTACTTTTATCAAATTGGTATACCAAAAACAAATTTTGCCAATAAATAAAATACGGATGTAACAATAAATATGCCTAATAGGTTAAACAGAATTCCTGCTCTAATCATTTGCTTTATTTTAACATGACCTGAGCCAAAAACGATGGCTTGAGTAGGAGAAGCAATAGGCATCATAAAAGCACAACTGGCAGAAAGCGTGGCAGGTATCATCAAAAGCCGTGGATCTAACCCCAATACAGCACTTGCCTTTGCGAGTATTGGTAAAACAAGGTTAGTTGTTGCAGTATTTGAAGTTATCTCAGTTAAAAAAGTAAGTACTAAACAAACAACACCAATAATAATGATAGGAGAATCAATGTCTAAATGCGCAAATAGATTGCCTATTAAGTTTGATAGCCCACTGCTATTAAATCCCCCAGCAATGGCAAATCCACCACCGAAAAGAAGTAAGATTCCCCAAGGTAATTGGCGTACTTTGCTCCATGTTAATAGCATTTCTTTAGGCCTGTCTTTAGATGGAATCATAAATAATAGGAGGGAGGTTGCAACAGCAATAGAAGCATCACTAACCATTTCTAACCCAAAAGCACTTCTCCAACCATGTATCGTAAAAGAATCACTCAGTCTAATGTCAGAACCTGTTACCCATAATATAGCAGCAGTTAAGAATACCAGTCCAGAAAATATTTCGTCTCTTCTTAATTTTCCTAATCCTTTGAGTAAATCTTTAATAACATGTGTGCTGGTAAATATGTTGAGTTTAGGCATTCTAAAAATCACTTTAGTCATTAGTAGCCAACCAGTAAATAAAAAAGTAATGGAAATAGGCAGTCCCATCATCATCCATTGTGCAAATCCAATTTTTGGCAGTTCAGGAAATAAGTCGTGATACATTTCCATGAAGACTAAGTTAGGAGGGGTGCCAATTAATGTGGCCATACCTCCAATGTCTGCCGCGTAAGCAATGCCCAACATTAAAGCTACGGCAAATTTTGATAAAAACTTCTTTGAGTCTTTCGCTTCTTTTATTTCTTCAATAATCGATAACCCGATAGGCATCATTACCATTACAGAGGCTGTGTTGGAAATCCACATGCTTAAACCAGCAGTGGCAATCATAAAGCCAAGCACTAAATTGGCAGGTTTGCTTCCAATAATGTTTACAATGTGTAATGCGATGCGTTTATGAAGGTTGGAATTCTGTATACCTTGGGCTAACATTAAACCTCCTAAAAACAAGAATATAATCTCTTTACCAAAAAACAAAGCGGTTGTTTTGGTATCTAATATTCCAAATAACGGGAAAAGAAATATGGGGAACAGAGAGGTAATGGCAATCGGAACAACTTCAAAAATCCAGAAAACGGCCATTATTACAACAATTGCTGCCATTATTGGAGCTTGAGGGTAAACATCTGAAGGAACAAAGAAATAACACAGACAGGCTAATAATATAGCCAATACACCATAAGCCCATTTGTTTTTAAATAACCTGTACTTACTCATCAGATTTTAGGTTGATCAATTTTTTATAGTAAATCAATAATGGAAATATAGAAATAAAAATAAACAATCCACTAATAAAGTAAGCCCAAGTTATGTTGGTTCCTTTAGCAAAAAAGGTAAGGGAGAACAATGTAATAAAAGCAAATCGGATCATAACGTTTATTGTTTGAAAAACACTACCAGTCCTACCAATAATATGATTTGGAATATGATTGAATAAATAAGTAATTCGTAATACCCTTGTTCCTGCATTGGTTAAGCCTAATACAAAACAGACAAACATTAATATGATGGAACTTTGGGTAAAGGCAGTTAATTCAAAAACAATAAGGCTCATAACCATCATAATAACAATGGCCTTAACTGTGTTTGTATTTTTAAAAACCCATCGTATTCCTATGCCTGAAAGCAATGCCCCTATGGCATATAGCATTTCAGCACCAGCATAAACAGCAGAATCTGCTTCTAAATGATTGTGGACATAAATAGGCATTAACTGATGAATGTGAACCAAAAGCATTGCAAAAATAGCATAAGAGCCTACTCCAAAATGAAAAATTAACGGAGTCTTCTTTAAAAATGCAGCACCCTGTTTTAGTCGCTGGAATATTGACCCGGTGTCAATGATCTTTTTCTTAACGGCTGTGTACTTAATCATTAAAATCAGTAAAAATGCCAAGAAATATGTACATGCATCCATTAAAAATATTTCGTGTAATCCCCAGGGTTCTATGCTAAAATGAAATAAGTTTCCTAAACCTAAATTATTTAAGAATTCTTGGTTGACTCCAGTAATTAAAATGGCAGCAAAGGCACCAGATAAAACACTTGTTGCTTGTCCTTGCACTTCAATCATGGCATTGATTTTTCCATAGTTTTTCTTTTCGGTAATCTCTTGACCAAAAGCATATAGTGTAGGGTAATGGACATTGTAAATAAACATCGTAGTACAAAAGACCAGCCCAATGAGCGGCATAGGAACTTCTCCAAAATAGAACCCTGAAAGGGCAACGGAACCAATAATTGTTGCACCAGTTAATGTTATCAATAAGAAGATGTTTTTTCTAGGGTAACGATCCACTAAAGTTCCTACATACAACCCCCAAAACAACGTTAAAAATGTTG
The DNA here is from genome assembly GCA_029262875.1 of Flavobacteriales bacterium. GTDB lineage: Bacteria > Bacteroidota > Bacteroidia > Flavobacteriales_E > Vicingaceae. The sequence goes on along the minus strand of JAJCYO010000112.1, from coordinate 11,692 downwards.
CTGTTCCATAGATGATACCAAAAGTAGAACTGGCATCAAGAATATCAGAAAAATACCAAGGAATAGCCAGCATACTTATTCCTTGTGCAAACCCAGAAACGGCATTTGCAGCAATTAATAAATATAAAGCACTTTTGTTTTGCATTGATTATTTTTGAAGCGATAAAAGTAGTTTTTTAATGGCCAAGTTTTATAAAAATATGCCTTATGATAGGGCATTGGAAAAGGCAATGCGTTATTGCTCATTCCAGGAGCGATGCCAGCTGGATTTAACCAATCGTTTTACTGCTTGGAATGTTCAAAAAAAGGATTGGGAAAAACTGTTGGATTACTTGGTTAAGGAAGACTTTTTAAACGAGAACCGTTATGTTGAAGCGTTTGTAAGAGGGAAATTTAGGATTAAGAAGTGGGGCAAGAATAAAATTAAAATGGGCTTAATGGCTAAGCATGTTTTTAATGAAGAATTAGTGAGTTCTGTTTTTCAATCTGAAATAAAAGAGAAGGATTACCTTAATACCATCAGGGATTTAATAGATAAAAAGACATTACTAATAGGTGAAGAAGACGCATTTAAAAAACGAGATAAATTGTACCGTTACATGTTGAGTAAGGGGTATGAGTCAGAGCTGATCGTGAAAGAACTTCCAACTACCTAATCAACATTTTTTCTTTAATCACCTCAAAGCCAAAAATACCTTTAGAAATGGTGACCTTTAAAAACTGTTTTCCCATAATTTCATTAGGAGGGATGTCAGTTAATTCTACTATTTTTCGTTCTCCAGAAAAGAAGTTGTCTTCTAAAACTACCCCAACAGATTTGTAATCTTGCTCTCCTTCAAAGTATATTTTTTCAATTTTATACTGATGTGTAAACGAGGAAGTAATAAACGTAAAGTTGAGCAGTAAAAACATTCCTGTTAAAAATGGAGCAACCCCTAAAATGTTGAAGATGATCATTTCATATTTTACAAAATGAAACCATTTTCTATAAAACTTTAATGGGATTAGAAAACCAAGAACGGCAAACAAGGCAACAAATTTGGAAAGATCAAGTATGTCAATTAGCGTATAAGAATAATAGGCAACACACAAGCCAAAGCCAAGAAAAAAACCTAACACCGTAAGCAAAATAACTTTGAAGCTTCTGTCTTGATTTGGTTTATAATCATTAACAGCTTCTCCGGAATGTGTATTTACACTGTGGTTTCTCAAATAGTTATTGGTTTAGAAAAGGGTTGTGATTTCTCTCGTATCCTATACTTGTACTTGGCCCATGACCTGCATAGACTTCAAAATCATCATCTAAAGTTAATAATTTTGTTTTAATACTTTCTATCAATGTGTGGTAATCGCCTCCAGGTAAATCAGTTCTTCCAATACTTCCTTGAAACAAAACATCTCCATTAATCACAAATTTTTCTTCATGCGCTACAAACACAACATGCCCAGCACTATGACCTGGTGTAAACAAAACACTCAATGTTGAGTTTCCAAATTTCACCGTGTCACCATCCTCTAATAATGTTGTTGGGTCTGGTGATGGATCTATATTGAACCCAAAAGTATGACCATACTCGGGAGTCGCATGCAAGGTAGGAATATCGTTTTTGTGCATTTCTAACCCAATATTGTACTTAGATGCAACAAAGTTGTTTCCTAATACATGGTCGATATGACAATGGGTATTTAAAAGCTTAACCGGGGTTAAATCGTTTTCGGAGATGTAGTTCACAAGCTCCTGCTGTTCTTCATTGCTGTAACAACCTGGATCAATAATAACACATTGCTTCGTTTCGTCAAATAAAATAAATGTGTTTTCTTGAAAACCGTTAAATGTGAAATAATGTACGTTAATCATCGTTTTTAAATATTGTTTTATAAACGTAAAAGTATTTACAATCCTTATAAAATCACTATTTTTACAGATAAACTTTACTTCAAAAAAGATTAAAAACTTTTTAAAATATAGCCTCCTTTTAGCATTTGTATTTGGTGCTCTTCTTGTGACAAAGAGTTCATACGCACAATTTTATAATGGGACCCATGTAGGTTTTGGGAAGAATAGGGTTCAGTATGACTATTTTGAATGGAAATATTACCGCTACTCTCAATACGAGACTTATTTTTATACAGGAGGTAAAGAATTGGCAGTCTATACGGCTAAAGTTGCACGGAAACATTTAAAAGATCAAGAAGCATTCTTTGAATATGATTTAAGAGATAAAATCCAATTCATTATTTACAATAAACAATCTCATTTTAAACAAAGTAATGTAGGTCTAAGCCTTGAAAATGGTGAGCTTGGTGGAATCACGAATATAATGGGGTCTAAAGTTTATATTTACTTTAATGGTGACCATGATGATTTTAATAGACAAATTAAAGAAGGAATAGCTCAAGTGTTGGTTAACCAACAAGTTTATGGTTCTAATTGGAGGCAAGTTCTTAAAAATTCCAGTTTGATGTCCGTTCCAGAGTGGTACCAAAAAGGACTCACTTCATACATTTCTAAAAAATGGAGTCCAGAAATAGAAAACAGTGTAAGAGATGGTGTTACTTCTGGTAAATACAAGAAATTTAACCGACTATCAGATAGAGATGCGGTCATAGCAGGACATTCCCTGTGGGCTTATGTCATTGATACTTATGGTGAAGCTGTAATTCCAAATATCCTATACATGACTCGTGTAACGCAGAGTATAGAAAAAGGGTTTCTATACGTTTTAGGTGTTTCAATGAAGAGTCTTACCAAGGAATGGCATAAATATTATGCTAAGGAATACAAAGATTTTTCTAAAACGGAAGAAGAGGATTATTTGGAGAAAGAGATCTTTAAAATTAGAAAAAGAAGAGATTATTCTGAGTTTAAAATGAGTCCTGATGGGAATAATTTTGCCTATGTTACCAACCAATTAGGGCAGTACAAGATTTATATTTATTACCGGGACAACGACAAAAAGTATAAAATTTACAAGAAAGAATTTAAGCTTGACAGGATAAACGATAAGTCGTATCCTATTTTAGAGTGGAATCCATCAAGCGAAATATTGGCATTTGTTACTGAGGAAAAGGGAATCTTGTTAATGCATTTCTTTGATATTAATTCTGGGGGAATTCAAGTTAAAGCGATTTTTAATATGGAAAAGGTTACCGCTATGGATTATTCGGATAGTGGAAAAGAGATGGTTTTCTCTGGAGTTTATAAGGGCCAATCCGATTTGTACATGTATTATACTGGATCTAATTCTCATAAAAAATTAACCAATGACGTTTATGATGATCTAGAACCAAGGTTTATTGAGAATTCAACAAAGATTGTTTTCACGTCCAATAGATTAACAGACTCTTTGGGGTATCAACCTACTGATTCAGAATTATTTGCCAATCAAAAAGATGTTTGGGTGTTAAATTATAATGCAGAAAAAGATCAGCTAACAAGAGTTACTAAGACATCTGGTTTTTCGGAAAAACAGCCTGTAGGAATAGATTCTGTGTTATATTACTTAGGTGAGGATGATAATGTTTTAGCAAGATATAGTGCAGTAAAAGATAGTTTTATTACGCACATTGATACCTCAATTCATTTTTATCATTTTTATGATGCAAAACCCGCAGTTAACCTTTATAATAGGGGGTTAAATGAGCACAATATTATAACATCGGGTAAGTACACGGAGATTTTAAAAGATAATTACAGGTATCATTTGTTAATGAGAGATTTGAATGAGAAGCCCGAAGAAATAAGTTTAGTAAATGAAACAATAGAGGGGAGTAAAGATTCTTCAGAAAATAATGCCGAACCGGCAGTCCCCAAGAGTAATGCCCCCATTTTATTAAAGTCTACGATAATTCCTAAGGATACAGCAGCCAATAATGCCATTGATATTAATCACTATGTTTTTGAAAATGAAAAGGATGAAGTGCAACGAAATACTATTGTAATTGGAGATGAACCGAAAGCTGAAACAGACAGTGTATGGGAAGAATTTATAATTCCGAATCAACGAAATTATAACATTTCATTTTTTAATGACAATTCTGCGATTAAGCTTAGTAATTCGTTTGTTAATGGTGAATACCAACAATTTACTGGTGGTCCTTATACGAGTCCAGGAATAGGGGCGCTAATTAAATTTGCTACGATAGATTTATTTGAGGATAAAAAAATATATGGAGGAGTAAGAATTTCATCCTCAACGAGAGAGTATTTTATGACCTTTCAAAATCTATTGAAAAGAACTGATAAGGAGTACACATTCTCCCGAACAACATCAAATACAGACAATGGGTTTGTCGCAAAGGGATTGTCAACAAATTCACTGAAATACTCTATTAAATATCCATTTAGTGAAGTGACAAGTGTAAGATTCACCATAACTGCAAGAAACGATAATACCATATTTAAATCAATAGACATCAACACGCTAAAGACAGGTAATGAGAGAGAATATAGAGGTATAGGGAAGATTGCTTTTGTGTTTGATAATTCAAGAAATAAAATGACGAACATCTATTATGGAACGAAGTTTAAAATTTTTGGAGAATATTACCAAGAGTTTGGTGATGGTTCTTTTGTTTCTACAAATAACCAATTTCATGACAATGGAGATATTAAAGGTAGAGGAGATGGATTAAATGGGAACATGCAGGTGGTAGGTCTGGACCTTAGACATTCTCAAAAAATTAGCAGAGAAATTGTATGGGTGAATAGGTTGGCAGGAAGTTCATCTTTTGGATTTGAAAAATTAATTTATTACTTGGGAAGTTTAGACGATTGGATACCAATAGGACAAGAACAATTCATTAATCAAGATGACATTGACTTCTCAGTAAACTATCGTTACCATGCATTAGCAGCTAATTTGAGAGGTTTCCCACAAAACATTAGAAGAGGAACTAATTTTGCTGTAATTAACAGTGAGCTAAGAATTCCTGTATTCAAGTACTTTATAAGAAGGCCAATTCGATCAAAATTCATCAGAAACTTCCAAATTATAGGATTTACTGATGTTGGTTCAGCATGGAACGGAGTTAACCCTTGGAGCAAAGAGAATAGGTTAAATAAAGATGTAATTACGGATGGACCTATTACCGTAACGGTATTTAAAAATATTGATCCTATTGTTGCTGGTTATGGTTTTGGAGTTCGTACCACCTTGTTAGGTTACTTTTTAAGATTAGATTGGGCTTGGGGGGTTGAAGATGGAGTCTCCAAGGATAAGCCTATATTTTATTTATCATTAAGCTTAGATATATAATTATGAGTATTTCAACATTGTTAATATTGGTTTGTATTGGCCTTTTTGCTGGTATAGTTAGTGGAATGATTGGAATTGGAGGAGGCCTAATTATTGTGCCTTCATTGGTTTATGCATTAAGTCTAAATCAGTTTGGAGCACAAGGAACAAGTATTGCAGCGATGCTACCTCCAATTGGAATATTAGCAGCGTATAATTACCATAGAGCAGATGCCATCAATTGGAAATTTGCGTTAATTATTGCAGTTACATTCATTATAGGAGGGTATATAGGCTCTAAACTAACATTGAGTTTTATCAGTGAATCTACTTTGAAAAAAATCTTTGGAGTATTGATGTTAATAGGGGCAGTAAAAATGATTTTTTTCTCAAAATAATATGGAAGGATTATTAACCCTTATAAAAGAAAAGGCAACTGAATACAAGGAAGAGGTGATCGCTATAAGAAGGCATTTGCACCAGCATCCTGAACTTTCATTTGAAGAGCATAATACATCCGAGTATGTTTGTTCAAAACTCAGCGAATATGGAATTGAGTACGAATCCGGAATTGTTAAAACGGGTATTGTAGGGTTGATAAAAGGAAATCACCCGGAAAGCAAGGTAGTGGCATTAAGAGCGGATTTAGATGCCTTGCCAATTATCGAGGAGAACGATGTTTCTTACAAGTCGGTCAATGAAGGTGTCATGCATGCTTGTGGCCATGATGTACATACTTCATCATTATTGGGAGTTGCAAAAATTTTAAATGAATTAAAGGATCAATTTGAAGGAACGGTTAAGTTAATCTTTCAACCAGGAGAAGAACGCTTACCTGGAGGAGCATCGCTAATGATAAAAGAAGGGGTATTAGAGAACCCAGTACCTCATTCAATTATTGGTCAGCACGTTTACCCACAATTAGAAGCAGGAAAAGTTGGATTTAGAAGCGGTATGTACATGGCCTCTACAGATGAACTATTTATGACTGTTAAAGGAAAAGGAGGACATGCAGCATTGCCACATTTAAATGTTGATCCGGTTTTAATTACGGCTCATATTTTAACCTCTTTACAACAAGTGGTGAGTAGAATGAGCCATCCTACAGCACCTACCGTGTTGTCTTTTGGTAAGATTGTAGGCAATGGAGCAACAAACATTATTCCGGATAAAGTGGAGTTAGAAGGAACCTTTAGGGCAATGGATGAGGAATGGAGAGCCGAAGCTCATGTTAAAATGAAAAAAATGGCAGAATCTATTGCTGAAAGCATGGGAGGAGAGTGTGAATTTAAAATCTTAAAGGGATACCCTTTTTTAGTCAATGATGAAGCAGTGACGAATAACGCTAAAGCGGCAGCGATAGAATTTTTAGGAAAAGAAAATGTAATTGATTTAGACCTTAGAATGACAGCCGAAGATTTTTCTTACTTCACACAAGTAAAACCAGCTTGCTTTTATCGATTAGGTACTAAGAATGAAGCAGAAAACATCACTTCTGGCTTACATACCTCAACATTTAATGTAGATGAAAATGCGATAGAAACCTCAATAGGGTTAATGTCTTGGATTGCGTTGAAAGAATTAAAAAGCTAATTATTTTCCGCCACCATTATCTTCTTTCTCGTCTTTCTCTAATTGGTCTAATTTATCGTCACTACTTTTTCCGTTTCCTTCAGATCCATCACCATCTTCGATAATAACCTTCCCTTTTTGCTTGTTCTTGTTGTCTTCGTCCTCCTCATCACTCATAAACTTCCTCATCACCTTATCCTTTTCAGCATCTTCTTTTGCTTTTGCTTTCCGCTCTTCTAATTTCTTTTTGTCCAACTCGTCTGGATCGTATTTTTTGAAGACCTCAATCAATTCTTTTGCTTTATCTGCATTTGCATAATCACCTATGCCTCTTAGAATTTCTTCAGCCAATAACATACCATGAGCTAAAACAGGAGATGTTGCTTTAGAAGGAACAAAGTCTTTATTAATTTCTTTCATTGCCTTAGCAAGTGATTTTTTACCTTCAACAGCATTCTTAGATTTCATTTCGCCTATACCTTGCCATAACAATAAAACAGGGTCACTTGGAATTGCTCTGTATGCCGCTTTATAAGAGGATGCTGATTTTCTGTATTTTTCATTTAAAAACAACATTTGAGCTAATTTGTTAGAAGTATCCGCAAGTTGTATGTAATACTCTTTAAAGTCCTCATACCAGCTATTATCATAGTACTTAGGCGCTTTTTTATCTACTTTAACAAACTTGTACAAGTGCTTTTGGGCCATTTTTAGTGGCTTAGGAAATTCTGCATCTCTGTCTCCAACACTAAATTTACCTGGTCTTCTAGACATTTCATAGTAGCTCATAGAGGTATAGATGTATACTAACGGGTGTTTTTTGTAAGAATCACTTTGCATTAAACCCTCGCCTTTGTACACTACTTTGTCGTATTTCTCATCGACATATAGAAAAGTTAAATCATCTATTTTCTTTCCTGCTTTTTGGGCATATGATTTAGAAGCAACCACTGCTAAAAGAGCACAAACCATCATTAAATTTCTCATCCTATTCAATTTTAGATTTTAAAAGTAAAAATTTACCAGATTAGTTACAAAGATAATGCCTAATTAATCAAACTATTCTAATTTTGTTAAAAATTACGAAACATGGAGAACAGGATTCAAAGAAATAAAGAAGGAGATAAGTTGGAGATTGTGATTAAAGCGTATTTAATTGACAAGAAACAAAAAATGCTCTTACTATGGATTATCCTGTTTTCCTGCTGTGGTATTGCTATTCTCACGCAATTTTTTGAAGACTATGATGCTGGAACAAAGGTTTTCTTTGGGGTTTATGTGGCATTTTGGTTGTTTTTTGAGTTTAAAGTTATTTATGCCTATCGTTGGAGAAAGTATGGAGAAGAAAAAATTATTATAGAAAATAATGAGTTGTTTTTGATCAAATCTATCGGGAAAAGGGGAGTGACCCAACGTTTTGATTTAAATGAGATTAAAAAAGTTGATTTCTATACAGATGCCAATGGCGATTTCATTAAGTCTATGAATACTTCTTATTGGAACATTAATAAGTACCAATTAATGATACAGCTCGAAAAAACAATGGTGCCTTTTGCCATAGATATTGACAAGAAGGAAGCAAATCAGATTTTAAACGACATTAGAAGTTTGATGAAAAAATAAAAAGAGGCTGGAGAAACCCTCCAACCTCTATATTTGTTGCTACTCTATTTGGATTTCACCATACGCTTGGTTGCAATTAGCTCACCATCAGCGATAAGGCTATAAGTATAAATACCATTTTTAAGGTTTTCACCATAAACAGTTAATTTTCCTTCACCTCTTTCACTAATGTCAACTTGCTTTATGATACGGCCGCTCATGTCATAAAACAACAATTGAGCTTCCATCACTTCTTCAGGAATGCTATAGTTAATCGAAGTTTTTTCCTTGAAAGGATTCGGTAAATTTTGATCCAAAATAATGGCGTTTAAATTGTCCAATTGAATCACTTTACCTTCTTCCTCTTCATTATTAATTAAACGGGCATGACCGCTGCAAATGTTAGCATTTTCCATGCAATCAGATAATGTTTGCACAGTAGCCATTAAGCTGTCAATTACAGTTTGTTGTTCTTGCATACCTTTCGTCAAAATAGCTATAAAAGCATTGTAATTTAGGTTCTTAAAAGTACCAGAAGGTGTAATAATATTTCCAGTAGAGTCATATACAGCAGGTTTATTGTATTCATTTACAAGTTCAGGTAAAATAAGTTCTACATCTTGTGCTATAAAACCATATTGTTTTTGAGATGGAAAATTTAAGCCATAACCATTAGCTGTATCCATAAAAAATGTTTTAGGAATTAATTGATTAATTATACCCTGAGCATTATTTATATTGTTAATACTGGTTTTAAGATTCCCATCTGAAAGAGGCAGAGCTGGATTTAAAATAAAAGGGGTTCCGTTAACAGCTACATCTCCTTCAAACCAAGCGGCATAATTTACTCCTGTTACAATTGGAGATCCTGCCCATACGCCATAATTATTTCCAGTGCTACCGTTTGCAGAAGCCTTAACACCATAATTATTAAACTGAGAAGCACCAACTGCATCAAAACGACCACCCTCATTATCTATACCAATTCCTGAGGCATATCCAACAATACCCGTAGCTCCCCAAGAAGCATTACTTACAGCTTCTCCAACTACACCAACAGCGGCACCTGCAGTTGTTGCATTATTTATTAATGAGACACCTCGTATTGCAGGTTTTACCCTAAAGCCACTAATCAAAACAGTTAATGGTATACTATTGGCATCCATTTGTGATAAAATACCATGTTGCTCTGTATCATTAAATACCGAAAATTTAGCACTTTGTATAGGTTCCTGTCCAATCGCAACAGTTTCTGTTCCTGCATTTCCAATTCCACTAAAAACTAAATTAAATCCATTAAGAGGAACCTCCGTATGATGAATCAATTCCCCTATACCTGTAAAATTTAACGCTCCAGGAACATATATTTGCCCTAATTGTACATTGTTTAGGTTTAATGGGTCAATACTTGTTCCATTGTCAGCAGTAACATTTCCACCACCCAATGTGGCAGCATCTCTCCAATGTACTCGGTTTAAATCAGTAGAGTCAATAACCAACACCATAGTAAGCATACTGTCGTTCGTTACTTCCCTAATTCGCAAATCGCCATCAATGTCCAATTTGGCATTTATTGGAGCTGCAATTGTAAAATCACCAATCCCCATCATGCCAAAATTAGGAGCTGGCAATGTTGTGGCTATTCCAGGGGTCATTCGAGCTACTTCTAAACCATTAAGTGTATTGGCTGGTGGTGTACTTCCAATTCCTGTAGCAGTTTCAGTAAAAATAAAACGTAAATTATCAGGACCATTTAATGGATTAACTGTTCCATTATCACCCCAATTGATAACAGCATCATGTCTGTCACTTGCTGGAAAAGCTCCAGTTTCTGCTATTAGTCCTACGTACATGTTGTCCGTACCATTGTTGGTAAATGTGCCAATGTCCATCCAAGGCCGCCAACCATCTACTGCTGCAGGTGGACCTACAGCTCCTGTATTGTATCCTAAATGCAATAAACTGCGAGGTTCAGTAATGGGATTACCTCCTTGATGGCTTATGGCTACTCGAGTCGTATTGTTAGGCAGCCCTGATGGGTTAGGAACACCAGGAGCATTAATGCTACTTATACGCATTCGTTCTCCTGCACCAATCCCACCTGGAATAATATTCCAGTCTGTCTGTATGATAAATGGGGTAATTTCTTGCCAACGTAAATACCCATTATTATCTGCTCCTGCTCTTATTCCCAAGCGCAAACCGTCATTAGCTGTTTGGTTAGTCCTAAGTTCATTGGTGATTTGAATCCAAGTCTCTAAATTATCATCTTCACTAATGTGTAGAATTGATTGTGGTCTAACATAATTTGGATGAGATTGAGGAACACCAAATGTAGGGCCTAAACCCATTTCTCCTGTTCCAGTAAAACGAGCGATGTGTAAGCCATCTAAATCATTATTAGCAGAGAAATTACCACTAGTGCTGTTTGCTACAGGAAAACTTCCTCTTGAAAATCGAAATACCATGTCATCAGGTCCAAAAGTACCTACATTGGGGTCATTACTCCAGTTGATCACCATTTCGTTGATATTGTTAGTGCTATCTACAGACCGCAAACCGACATAAGCCAAATCTATTTGATCGCTAAAAGTAATTCCTGTTCTCATCCAAGGACGATAACCACCAGGAAAAACAAAATCACTACCAGTAGTAACACCATTAAGGTGTAATAATGAATAAGGACCTACATCTTGCCAGAAACCATTGGAATGCCCTGAACCAACACTGTTTGGGCCTATGCCCATATAGCCACTGGTGTTTACATTAAACCCGTTAATGTTTGGCGTTCTGTCTCCATTTCTGATTCCTCTTCCCACACCATTGGTGTAAGTGTAAATTGGTGAGTTAAACATCGTTCCAAAAATGTTAAAACCGTTCCCAATGTTATTCCCACCTTTTCTCCAAAAAGCACCACCTCCAGCACCTCCAGTCGGTGGTTGTTGTGCATAAGCAATACTTCCTATGATAAGTGAAGCCACTAAAATTTTTATTTTTTTCATTGTAATAAAGTATTTTACCTTATTACTTGTACAAACCCCTTATATGTCTCTTCCTTAGTTGTTATTAAATAATAATATGTTCCGTCTGGTACTTCATTACCACTTGTAGTTCTTCCATTCCAATGTGCTTCGTTATTATTACTATTAAATAACTCTTGCCCCCAACGATTATAAATAATTACACTTTCGTATGGAAAGTGTAGCTGAAAAATATCATTACTTCCATCATTGTTTGGTGTGATAATATTAGGTATTATAACAGCTTGTTCCATTTCCTCC
>JAJCYO010000111.1 GCA_029262875.1 Flavobacteriales bacterium | reverse complement strand
TGGATTACTTATTATGGTGGCAGTGGTGATGATTTAGGAAGGGGCATTACTTATTCTAAATTGGATGATAAAATTTATGCTTGTGGAGAATCTGGTGGTGGTTTATTGCCATTAAGCACTCAATCTGCAGGAATAAATAGCTTTGAAGATAATGGTTCAGGTGGAACTGCTTTTATTACTCGTCTTAATCCATCTAATGGCAGTAGAGAATGGGCAAGTTTCTATGGCAGGCAAGCCACTTTTCCTACCAAAATGGCAAGTGACCAATTTGGAAATGTATATATGGTTGGATATACCCAAAACCCAAGTGGAAATTTTGCCTGTACAGTTCCTACTAATAGCAATTTCCCAATATGCAATTCAAATGGGATAAGTTATTTTCAAGGAGCATTATTTGGAGGCTTTCTTTTTGGTGGTGGATTCATTGCTAAATTTAATTCAGCTACAGCATTAACCTGGAGCACTTTCTATAGTGGAACTTCTGATGATGTAATACAAGATATTGCCATAGATGAAGCCAATCAAAAAGTATATGTTGTTGGATTTACTACCAGTACTGATTTACCATTGGTAGGTGGTGCAGGAAGTTACCAACAAGGTTCAAAAGGGCTTGATGATGGGTTATTGCTCAATTTGATGCAGACAATAAGTTAAAATATGCTTCTTATATCGGTGGCTTTAACAATGATGTAGCTTCGGGTGTTGCTGTTAATTCCGTTGGTGAGGTTTACATTACAGGGCAAACACAGACCATTAGCGGATTTCCATTGTGTGCTGTACCTGTAAATAATGGCTTTCCATTATGCAATCCTGGAGGCTTATCTTTCTTTCAAGGAAATAATAGTGGGGGCTTTGATTCATTTATCGCTAAATTAACTACCACTCAAGGCTTGGTATGGTCATCATTTATTGGAGGAGATAGGGATGAAACCTATGGAATTTTTGGAAGTGGGGTTAATAATTTTCTCCATACCAATCAAAAAATCATTGTAAACGATGATGATGATATTATCATTGTTGGAAATACATTAAGCGGAACAACAGGCAGCGTTATTGATTATCCTGCTACAGTTAGTCCAACCTATTTTTCAAGCAATATTCACGGTGACCAAACAGGGGCAGTAAATGCAGATGCTTATTTTACAATGTTTGATGGAACTACGCAGGAAATATTGCATACTTCTTACTTTGGAGGAAAAGGATTAGATAATGTTGGTAATGTTAGCTTCTTTCAAGACAAAGTATATATGACAGGTGGTTCACAAAGCACAACAGCTTTCCCCATTAATTGTCCTGCTACATTTCCTAATCCATATTGCCAATCAATTATAACAGGAGGAACTGATGCTTTTATTTCTCAATTAAGATTGGATGGTTTAACAGGAATTGATGAAAACGATAAAGATAACAGCGATTTTTTCACCATATCTCCTAATCCATCAAATAATAACATTAACATTTCTTTTGTAGCTAATGGCAATTATGATGTTGAGATTATGGTATATGATTTAATAGGCAAAACATTGGTTTCAAAAACGATTAAAAAACAAAGTCATAACTTTAATGCAAGAATAGGTATTGCTGATTTTTCAAATGGAGTTTATTTTGTTCAATTAAATTTAAACGGCAATACTTATTCCTCTAAATTTATCAAGCAATAAAATGCTGAAAAGTTTAAAATATATCATCCTTTTAATCATCGCTTTTTCATCTGGAAGTGAAGGAAAACTGTTTGCTCAAAATTGGGAAAGTTTGGGCAATGGAACTAATTTTTTAGCAAGCGAATTATATACCGATACCGTAAGCAATAGATTGTATGCCATTGGCACATTTACTTTTGCCGATGACACCTTAGATGTTGGTGGTGTTGCCTATTGGGATGGCATCAAATGGAATGATTTAGACAGTGGCAATACAGAATGTCCAAGCTGTAATCCTATTAAACGTATAGCATCATTTCAAGGAAATGTTTATATAGGTGGTACTTTCACTTCCTTCCATAATGTTCCTAATACTCGTTGTATAGCCCGATTTAATGGGACTAATTGGGAAACTGTAGGTAATGCCGATGGTGCTATGGATTTTTATCATTACAATAGTCAATTATTAGCTTATGGTCAATTTGACACAATTGGAGGAGTATATGCACGCTCACTTGCTCTTTATGATGGCCTAAATTGGGGTATCTTTGATACTGCTACCTTTATTGTAAATCAGGGCGATTTTATTGCAACGGTTGTAGAATATAATGGAGAATTGTATGCAGGTGGCAGTTTTGATTATGCTAATGGTGTAGAAGAGATTGCTAAATTTGATGGCAACCAATGGGTAAGTGTTGGAGGTGGTATATTAGGCAACGCTTGGGTCAATAAAATGGTGGTGTACCAAAATGAATTGTATGTTGCAGGGTTTTTTCATAAATCAGCAGGCAATGCAGGCAATGGAATAATGAAATGGAATGGCACCAATTGGAGCGATTTAAACAACGGATTGGCTTTAACTTTTGGAGGTCAAATAAAAGATATGAAAGTCCATAACGGTGAGTTAATCGTATTAGGGTGGATGGCTTTAGCGGATGGAATCCCTACCCAAAACTTAGCCAAATGGGATGGTACAAAATGGTGTAATTTTAGGAATAGTTTTGATGGAACAGCAGAAGCAATTGAAATTTACAACAATGAAATAGTTGTTTCTTGTCGAGATAGTATGGATTTAGAGCCTGTTAAATATATAGCTAAATGGATAGGTGGCAATCAATCAGATTCTTGTGGAGTTGTAGGCATAGAGGCTATTAGCTTAGCTAATGGAATAGCTATCTATCCTAATCCTAATAATGGGAACTTTACCATTGAATTGGATCATCTTGAAAATGCAACGATAAAAGTTTATAACATTGCAGGGCAATTGATTTTACAAAAATCATTGCTTCAACATATTACAAAAATTGATTTAACAACATATCGAAAAGGAGTATATTTTGTAACGTTAAACCTAAACGGCAATACTTATTCTTCTAAATTTATCAAGCAATAAAATGCTGAAAAGTTTAAAATATACCATCCTCTTAATCATCGCTTTTTCATCTGGAAGCGAAGGGAAATTGTTTGCTCAAAATTGGGAAAATTTGGGTAATGGAATCAATATTACAGCAAGAGAATTATATACCGACACAGCAACCAATAGACTATATGCCGTTGGCATATTTACCTTTGCAGATGATACGTTAGATGTTGGTGGTGTTGCTTATTGGGATGGCATCAAATGGAATGGTTTAGATAGTGGTAATACAGAATGTCCAAGCTGCAACCCTATACATACCATAACCACTTTTCAAAGCGATATTTATTTAGGTGGTGAGTTTTTTTCTTTTCATAATGTTCCTAACACACAATCCATTGTTCGATTTAATGGCAGTAATTGGGAGTCAATAGGCAATGCAAATGGCAAAGTAACAAGGTTTTATGAATATAATAATCAGTTATTGGCATTGGGAAATTTTGATACCATTGGAGGTGTATATGCTCAAGGACTTGCTCTTTATGATGGTGTAAATTGGAGTATTTTTGATACTGCTACTTTTATTACAAGTCAAAGTGACATTGTTGGTCCAGCCGTTATATATAATGGAGAATTATATGTTGGAGGAAACTTTGATTATGCTAATGGAGTGGAAGAAATCGCCAAATTTAATGGCACCCAATGGGTAAGTGTTGGAGGTGGTATATTAGGTAATGCTTGGGTCAATAAAATGTTGGTCTATCAAAATGAATTATATGTTGCAGGGTTTTTTCATAAATCAGCAGGTAATGCAGGCAACGGAATAATGAAATGGGATGGCACCAATTGGAGCGATTTAAATAATGGTTTAGCACTTGCTTTTGGAGGTCAAATTTTTGATATGAAAGTCCATAATGGTGAATTAATTGTGCAAGGAGGTATAGCTTTAGCTGATGGAATCCCTACCCAAAATTTAGCCAAGTGGGATGGTACAAAATGGTGCAATTTTAGGAATAGTTTTGATGGCACAGCAGTAGATATAGAAATATACAATAATGAATTAATAGTTGCTTGTCAGGATAGTATGGATTTAGAGCCTGTTAAATATATAGCTAAATGGATAGGTGGCAATCAATCAGATTCTTGTGGAGTTGTAGGCATAGAGGCTATTGATTTAGAAAAAGGAATGGTTATTTATCCTAACCCTAACAATGGGAGCTTTACCATTGAATTGGATCATCTTGAAGATGCTGCGATAAAAGTTTATAACATTGCAGGGCAATTGATTTTACAAAAATCATTGCTTCAACATATTACAAAAATTGATTTAACAGTATACCGAAAAGGGGTATATTTTGTTAAGATAGAATCAAATGAAAAAACAATGGTTAGAAAAATTGTTTATCAATAAATTTTGCCTTTCTTTTTTAAGAAGAACGAAAGGCTATTAAATGGTAGTGCCTATAATAAAAATGCCAAAAATAGAACTCCAACTAAGTATTTAATGAATAAAACTAAGCCGCAGTCTAACAAATTTGTTTTCTATGCTAGTATTGCAACGGCTACTTTTTTGTTGTTGCTTTATTTAAACACCACTTATTTTAAATTGGATTTTGTGTTGATTGGCGTTGTTCAAGAAATGTTAACGCTACCGGCTATGTTTGCCCAACCGGTTTTAATGCTAATGGCAGGTAGAGCATTTGACTTAAATGGTTATAAAATAAAGTCTTATTCCTTTTTTGCAATTCTCATCAGCCTCACTACTTTTTTAATTGTTGTGAGTAGTTTTATCTAAATTGACCGAGTAAAAAGATTTATCCTTTGGGATTCGCATACATTTTAATGTCGGCTGCTGTAATCGTCTTTTCACAAAGGATAACTAACCGCTCTACAATGTTTCTCAGTTCACGAATATTCCCTGTCCAGTTTACTTTCTTTAATTCTTCCAATGCTTTTTTATCAAATTCGATGTCTCTTCCGTGATCTTGAGCCAGTTGACTTAAAAAATATTCAGCCAAAATTGGCACATCATCCTTTCGTTCATTTAAAGAAGGTACATGTACCAAGATAACACTTAACCTGTGAAATAAATCTTCTCTAAAATTTCCATTCGCTATTTCTTTCACCAAATCTTTATTGGTTGCGGCTAATACCCTCACATTCACTTTAATTTCTTTCTCTCCTCCTACTCTTGTTATTCTACTTTCTTGCAATGCTCTTAACACCTTTGCTTGAGCAGACAAACTCATGTCTCCAATTTCATCCATAAAAAGTGTCCCCCCTTCTGCTTGCTCGAAACATCCTTTACGTTGCTTAATGGCAGATGTAAACGCTCCTTTCTCATGACCAAATAATTCACTCTCAATCAATTCCGATGGAATAGCTGCGCAATTTACTTCGATAAATGGCGACTTACTTCTATCCGATTTTTCATGCAAGCTTCGCGCTACCAACTCTTTTCCTGTTCCGTTTCCTCCAGTAATTAAGACTCTAGCATCGCTTGGAGCAACTTTATCTATCATCTCTTTTACTTGCTTAATCCCTTCTGATTCTCCAACGATATCCGTTTCACCTTTTCCCGCACTTACTTTTCTTCGAAGTTTTTTGGTTTCTTGTACCAACTCTTTTCTGTCAATGGCATTACGAACGGTAACCAATAAGCGATTTAAATCCAATGGTTTAGAGATAAAATCGTATGCTCCTTTTTTTAATGCCTCTACGGCTGTTTCTATCGTTCCATGACCAGAGATCATAACGATAGGTGTATCAACCCCTTGATCTACAGCAGCCTCTAACACCTCAATGCCATCCATTTTTGGCATTTTAATGTCGCACATGATTAAATCATATTTTCCTGCTTTAATCTTTTCCAATCCAGCTTGGCCGTCCTCTGCTTCTTCTACCTTAAATTTCTCATACTCTAAAATTTCTTTCAGTGTATTCCTAATCGGTTTTTCGTCATCTATGATTAATATGTTTGCCATAATTTGTTATTTGGGTATTGAGGTTACAATTTTCAAACCAAAATTTATCCTTTATAAAAAAGCCATTTCCATAACTCTTTGTAGGTTATTTTTTTACCATACATCAAAATTCCTGTTCGGTATATTTTTGCAGCAATCCAAGTTGTTCCCAAAAATCCGATAATCAATAAAACCATTGACAACACTAATTCCCATGAGGCCACCCCGCCAAAAGGTATTCTAACCATCATTATTACGGGTGATGTAAACGGAATTATTGAAAGCCAAAAAGCCAATGTCCCATCAGGGTTCTCCATAACAGTTTGTGCTACTACAAAAGAAAAAATTAATGGAATGGTAATGGGCAACATAAATTGTTGGGTATCTGCTTCACTATCTACAGCAGAACCAACTGCTCCTAATAACGCTCCATACAATAAATATCCTCCTATAAAGTAAAATATAAATGATATGAATATTTGCAATAACGGCAACGTCATCAACCCCTCCTGAACAGCTTGAATAGGATTATCTACTCCAGGAACGTTTGCTCCATCCATCATATTAGCCGTTTGGGAAGTTGATGCGGCATCTATCCCAAATACGCTCATAATCACAGAATAAATCATTCCTGTAAGTATGGACCACAATAAAAATTGAGTCAAGCCAACTAAAGCAATCCCTACAATTTTACCCATCATCAATTGGAAAGGTTTTACAGATGATATAATAATTTCAACAATTCTACTCGTCTTCTCTTCAATAACACCTCGCATTATTTGAACCCCATACATGAAAATGAAAAAGTAAATCAGTATGGCCGCAAAAAAGCCTATTCCTGTACTAATGGCTACATTTTTAGATTCTTCTTCTCCATCGGGATCTAATGATATTGCCTTAACACTAACATTGGGTTGTATTTCTGAAAGCTGTTCTTTTGTAATCTTAAATTTACTTTGAATTTCAGCACTTCGAATGACATTTTCAATTGTTTTTTCAATCTTAATAATGGTAGAAAAACCAGGCTGTTTTTTATAAAACATTTCTATTTCTGCATCTTTTTCAGCACTCTTTATATATAGTATAGAGGTGTACTTCCCATTGTATAAATCAGCTTTAGCCTCTTCAATAGGCCTAAATCCATCCTTAAATTGTAGCTCACTAGTATTTTCAAACTGTTTAATAAAAGCTCCTGTTTCATCAATTACTTCAATTCGTTGAATGTCTTTATCTTTTGTAGCCAACCATATTGGCACCACCATTAACCCAGCCATTAAGAGTGGCCCAATTAAGGTCATAATAATGAATGATTTCTTCTTAACCCGAGTTAAATATTCACGCTTTATGATTAAAAAAATCTTATTCACTTGGAACCTCCTGCTCTTTTTGCTCTTCCAATGTTTCTGGCATCACTTCCTGAACTTTTTGAATAAAAATATCATTCATACTTGGCGTAATCTCATTTACAGAAAGGATTTCAACATGATTGACTATCGTTTTAATCAATTCATTCATATCACTTGGCTTGTTTGCTCTAAGCGTAACATGCATTCTACCATTCACTTGGTTGGATTCAAGAATTTCAAAACCGGTCCATAACGCAGTAGAAAAGGCAATCATATTACCAACAAATACTATTTCAAACACATTAGATTTATAGGTCTCTTTTATATCAACAACCTTTCCTTCAAGTATTTTTTTTGATTTATTAATCAACGCAATGTCATCACAAATTTCTTCTACTGATTCCATATTGTGAGTAGAAAAAATAATGGTAGACCCTTTATCTCTTAGTTCTAAAATTTCTTTCTTAATCAAATTGGTGTTGATCGGGTCAAAACCTGAAAATGGTTCATCGAGAATTAACAACTTCGGCTCATGCAAGACCGTTGTTACAAATTGAATTTTTTGAGCCATCCCTTTAGATAATTCTTCTATTTTCTTATCCCACCAACCATCAATTTCAAATTTTTCGAACCACAGCTTAAGCTTGTATTTTGCTTCCCCTCTTTCCATCCCTTTAAGCTGAGCCAAATACAATGCCTGCTCACCTACTTTCATCTTTTTATAAAGACCTCTTTCTTCTGGTAAGTAACCTATTTGAGCGATGTGTTTGGGTGATAATTTTTCTTTTTCAAAAAATATTTCTCCCTTATCCGGCCCAGTAATTTGATTGATAATTCTAATCAACGTTGTTTTTCCTGCCCCATTAGGGCCAAGTAAACCAAAAATACTTTGCCGTTTAATGTGTAAAGAGATATTGTGCAATGCCTGATGGTCTGCGTAACTTTTATAAACTCTTTTTACATGAAGTAAATCCATGGTTCAAATATAATTTTTTATACAATGATGATGAAAAATATTTACATAAACGGCAAAAAAAAGCTGCTCTTACGAACAGCTTCTACAAATATGTAGTTATTCTATTATCTATTTGCTATATCAACAAAATCTCTATCGGTTGCACCGGTATAAACTTGTCTTGGTCTACCAATTGGAGCACCATCTTCTATCATTTCTTTCCATTGAGAAATCCATCCTGGTAATCTTCCTAAAGCAAACATTACTGTAAACATTTCTGTTGGAATCCCTAAAGCTCTATAAATAATTCCAGAGTAGAAATCAACATTAGGATACAATCCTCTTGATTTAAAATATTCATCATTTAATGCTACTTCTTCCAATTGCTTAGCAATGTCTAAAACAGGATCATCAACTCCTAAAGCCGTTAATACATCATCGGCGGCTTTCTTGATAATCGTTGCTCTTGGATCAAAGTTTTTATACACTCTGTGTCCGAAGCCCATTAACCTGAATGGATCATCTTTATCTTTTGCTTTAGCAACCCATTTACTTACATCTCCATCATCCTCTCTTATTGCTTCTAACATTTCAATTACAGCTTGGTTAGCTCCACCATGAAGTGGACCCCAAAGTGCAGAAACTCCTGCAGCAATAGAAGTGTATAAATTCGCTTGAGATGAACCAACAACCCTTACAGTTGCAGTTGAACAATTTTGCTCGTGATCTGCATGAAGAATTAATAATTTGTTCAATGCTTTAGATATTACAGGATCAATTTCGTATTCATCTGTAGGTACTGAGAACATCATATTCATAAAATTCTCACAGTAATCTAAATTGTTATTCGGATAAACCACTGGATGACGCATCGCATTTTTAAATGCCCAAGCAGCCAATGTTGGCACTTTAGCAATTAAACGGTGAATGGTTAAATCAACAGCTTCTTGTGGCCTGTTTGGATCTTGAGATTCAGGATAAAAGGTAGAAAGTGTACTTAATGAAGCAGCTAAAATCCCCATAGGGTGAGCTTTAGCAGGATAAGCTTCAAAAAACAACCTCATGTCTTCATGCACCAACGTATGTTGTGTAATCTCTTCTTTAAATTCTGTATACTGATCGGCAGTTGGTAAATCACCATAAACAAGCAAGTAAGCTACTTCTAAAAATTCAGCTTTTTCTGCTAATTGTTCAATTGGATAACCTCTGTAGCGCAAAATTCCTTCTTCACCATTTAAAAAAGTAATGCCACTTTTCGTAGAACCTGTATTTTTAAATCCCGGATCTATTGTAATGTATCCAGTTGTTCCTCTTAGTTTACTAATATCAATTGCTTTTTCATTTTCTGAACCTTCAACTACTGGGAATTCATATACTTTCCCATCTAATTCTAATTTTGCTACTTCTGCCATTTTTATATCCTCTTTATTGTTAATCTCTCTGAGAATTTTCAGAGTCTTGCGAATATAGTTATCAGAAGGTGATTTTCCAAACGTTTAGTTTGAAATAAATGATTTTTTGTAACTTTTTAACAATTCATTCCTAAATTGAATTAATACTTAATAAATAATAAGATCATTCCTATGATAGAACTGAAAATATTTTATGATATTATCCTCTTTTTATTGAAAATATGAGATATATTTATCAAAACTTAAAACTCGATAATTATGAAATTAAAATTTACTTATTTAATAATTCTATTTTTTTCTATAGGAAGTATGAATGCTCAGGTCTTCTGGACTGAAGATTTTGATGGCACTGCATGTGCTGCTGGCTCAGGGTGTGACCCAAGTATTGTTAGCTGGACCATTGTATCTCAAGGTGGTGAAGGAGCTAATGCCAATCAATGGTATGTGAGTGATACTGAATCTGGAGTTGCTCCTCCTGGTTGTGGTGTTGGAGGAACAGGTGACCAAACCTTACACATTAGTAATGTATCTACCTCGACTACTGCAGTTGTCCTATGTCCAACAGGGGATTGTGGAGCAAATTATGATGATGCCACTGCCGCAGAAATTACCAACACCAGAATCGAATCTCCAACGATAAATTGTACTGGAGAATCTGGAATTGCGGTTGATTTCAATTATATAGAAAATGGAGATGGAGCAAATGACGATTGTTCTTTTTGGTATTATGATGGAGCTACATGGGCAAATATAGATGCCATGGCTAAAACACCAACTGGAACATGTGATCCACAAGGTCAATGGACTGCAATTGCATCCATCAATTTACCAGCTTCTGCCGATAACAATCCAAATGTAAAGATTGGTTTCTTATGGGTAAACAATGGCGATTTAACTGCTACGGATCCTGCAATTGCTATAAATGATATTTCTTTAAGCTCTACTGTAGGTATTGATCAGGTAGAAAAAGACAATTTAGTGACTGTATTTCCAAACCCTACGAGTGGTATCTTTACCATTGTAAATGAAAAATCATTTGATAAAGTTCAATTGGTAGATATTAGTGGAAAAGTTGTTTTTGAAAACAACATTAAAACAACTAAGAAAACTACCATTAACATTTCAGAAGTTTCTAATGGAATCTACTTTTTAAAAGTATTTGGCAAGGACGGAGTTAGTATTCAAAAATTGACAAAGGAATAAACATACCTTGTTTGTTCTAATCAAAAAAGCCTCTTAGATATCTAAGAGGCTTTTTTAATATTCTTATTGTTTTATTTATTTCAAAAACTTGAAATCTCTTCCTAAATAAATAGCCGAATTTCCAAGCATTTCTTCAATTCTTAATAGTTGATTGTATTTTGCCATTCTATCCGAACGAGATGCCGAACCTGTTTTAATTTGACCCGTATTTAAAGCCACTGCTAAATCAGCAATAGTATTGTCTTCGGTTTCTCCTGAACGATGACTCATTACTGAAGTAAATGAAGCTCTATTAGCCATATCAACAGCATTTATAGTTTCTGTTAATGATCCAATTTGATTTACTTTAATTAATATAGAATTAGCTGAATGCTCTTCAATTCCTCTTTTTAGCCTTTCTGTATTGGTTACAAATAAGTCATCTCCAACTATTTGAACTTTATCACCAACTGCAGCAGTTAATTCTGCCCATCCGCTCCAATCGTCTTCATCTAAACCATCTTCAATCGATAAAATAGGGTATTTATTGGTCCACTC
Source organism: Flavobacteriales bacterium (assembly GCA_029262875.1). Taxonomy (GTDB): domain Bacteria; phylum Bacteroidota; class Bacteroidia; order Flavobacteriales_E; family Vicingaceae. The sequence continues at coordinate 13,316 of JAJCYO010000111.1, read as the reverse complement.
TTTCCAGTAACTCACCATATCTGAAGAAGATTTTTTATCTCCAGTTGACTCAAACTCATACATTTTAGATTTGGCATTATAGAACTCTGAACTTGCCGCATCCAATGCTATATGCATATCATCACCAGGCTTATAACCTGCTTTTTCTATAGCAGTTAATACCGTCTCTATTGCCTCTTCATTAGACCTTAAATTAGGTGCAAAACCTCCCTCATCACCTACATTGGTAGAATGTCCTTTAGATTTTAAGACTTCTTTTAAGTGATGAAAAACCTCTACTCCCATTCTTAATCCTTCACTAAAAGAAGTTGCTCCTACGGGCATTACCATAAATTCTTGGATGTCTATTTTATTATCTGCATGTGAGCCTCCGTTTAAAATATTCATCATTGGAATTGGCAATACATTTGCATTTACTCCTCCAATGTATTTAAATAATGGAATTCCCGTTTCTTCTGCTGCTGCTCTTGCACAAGCTAAGGAAACACCTAAAATAGCATTGGCTCCTAAATTTGCTTTATTAGGAGTTCCGTCTAAAGCAATTAAGGCATTATCAATGGATGTTTGATCCATTATGTAAGCTCCATGCAATTCTTCATTTAGCGTGGTATTGATATTTTGAATTGCTTTCATAACGCCCTTCCCCATATAAATCCCTTTGTCATTATCTCTTAATTCAACGGCTTCATATTTGCCTGTTGAAGCACCAGAAGGAACAGCAGCTCTTCCTAAAATACCATTTTGAGTAACAACATCCACTTCAACGGTTGGATTACCTCTTGAATCTAAAATTTGTCTTGCCTGAATTTGTGCTATGTAGCTCATTATCTTATTTTTTATCTTTTACTAAAACTTCATCAATCATTCCATACGCTTTCGCTTCAGCAGCTGTCATCCAATAATCTCTATCACTATTCTTCTCTACATCTTTCATGGATTTACCAGAATGGCTTGAAATGATTTCATATAATTCTGTTTTTAATTTTAAAATCTCTTTTACCGTAATCTCCATATCCGTTGCTTGTCCTTGGGCACCACCTAATGGTTGATGAATCATTACTCTTGAATGTTTCAAGGCAGTTCTTTTCCCATCTGCACCAGCACATAACAATACAGCACCCATAGAAGCTGCCATTCCTGTACAAATTGTAGCTACATCTGGCGATATGTACTGCATGGTATCATAAATACCTAACCCTGCATATACACCTCCACCCGGAGAGTTTAAATAAATTTGAATGTCTTTTTTTGCATCTACCGATTCTAAGAACAACAATTGCGCTTGAATAATATTCGCAACATGATCGTTAATTCCTACTCCAAGAAAAATAATTCTATCCATCATTAATCTTGAAAATACATCCATTGAAGCTACATTCATTTGGCGCTCTTCAATAATTGTAGGTGATATATAGTTCCCATAAACTGAAGCATAAGAATCATAAGTTGTACTACTTATCCCTGCATGTTTGGTTGCATATTTTCTGAATTCATCTTTATCGAACATATTGATTTTGGTTTTAATTTATAAGTAAAATAGAGGACTAATTTACCAATATATTGTCGTTATATTTTTAGTTTTTAATAATTTTTATGATAAAAAAAAAGCCTCACAATGTGAGGCTCTAAATTTATTTTTTGTCGTAAGCTACTTTTATAAAGTCTTCATAAGAAATTTCTTTTTCTTTCAACTTTAAAGAACTTTTAAAAAGCTCCATTAGCTTAGTATCATACATCATCATGTAAAGATTTCTTGCTTCCTCTTCATTCTGAAGTACTCTATTTGCTGTCTCCGTTAATTCTTCATCATTATTTTCTGGCAATCCCATTCCAGCCATTTGTTGTTTTAACAATCCTTTAGTATGCTCTACCACCTCTTCTGGAGTCACCTTAATGTCATTCTTTTGAATAATCTTATTTTCGATTAACTGCCATTTTAACCCTTTAGCATAACCTTCATATTCTTCTTCTACTTGTTCAGCAGAAATTGGCTTTTCATTTGAAGCAACTATCCATCTTTTTAAAAACTCATTAGGCAAATCTAATTTCAGTTTAGCAATTAGCTTTTCTTGAACATCAGCTTTCAATTTTCTATCCGCATCTACTGACAATCCTTTTCCTAATTCTTCCGAAACTTTAGCTCGGAATGAAGCTACATCACTCACCGCATTTGGTCCATAAACTTTATCAAACAATTCTTGGTTTAATTCTGCCGGAATAACTCTATTAATTTTTTCTACTGTGTATTTGAATTTAGAAATGATCCCTTTTAAAACAGTTACATCAACTCCCAATGCTGCAGCCTGATCTGTTTCATGTTCAGAAACTTTTTTAGGATCTAACTCAAACGTATCGTTTGCTTTTGCTCCAACTAAACTCTTTTGTAATTTTTTATCTGTTACTGCACTGATAATTATTACTGAAGAATGACTAATTCCACCTTCTTTGATATTTCCTGTTCCATCTAACTCTTCAAATTTTCCGAACAACATATCATCTGCCTCAGCAACCTCAGGATTTGTCATTTTACCATAACGCTTTGCTACATCACCAATGTACTTATCCACATCCTTATCGGCAACTTTAATTTTATAGTAATCTAATTTTAACTTTGAACCTAAATCAACATCAAACTCTGGTGCAACTCCTACTTCATAATTAAATTCAAAATCTTTTTGGGTTTCCCAATCAATTTTGTTTTGCTCATCCAATTTTGGAAGTGGATTACCTAAAAGATTTAAATCTTGTTCAGTAATAAATTTTTGAAGTGATTCTGATAAAATCTTGTTAATCTCATCAACCAAAACGTTGGTTCCAACTTGTTTCTTTATCATTCCCATAGGGACATGACCTTTTCTAAAACCTGGGACATTTGCATTTTTACGGTGATCTTTTAGCACCTTATCAACTTTCTCTTGATAATCTGCTTGACTCACTTGTACTTTAATGATGGCATTTAAATCATCAACTTTTTCTTTCGTAATATTCATTGCTTTACTTTTTTATTAAAGTCTATATCTAACTTAAAAAAGGTATAAGGCGAACCTCATACCTTTTTCTTTGTGCGGGTGAAGGGACTCGAACCCCCATGCCGTGAAGCACTAGATCCTAAGTCTAGCGTGTCTACCAATTTCACCACACCCGCAAAAGGAGTGCAAAAATAGTACTTTTTACCTTTTTGGCAATAAGTTGTTCAATAAAGTTTATGTGATACTTTTATTAGCTATTCGTGTTAAAAATTTCTTCTAATTTTTCGTGTAATTCTTCTCCACGTAAATTCTTAGCTACGATAACACCTTCTTTATCAATTAATACTGAATGTGGTATTCCTCTTACACCGTAAATTTTACCTGCAGCATTACCCCAACCTTTTAAATCACTTGCATGTGCCCAAGTTAATTTATCATCTTCAACCGCTTTCAACCATTTTTCTTTATCTGTATCAAAAGAAACTCCAAAAATTTCGAAGCCTTGATCATGGTATTTTTCATAAGCTGCAACTACGTTAGGATTTTCTCTACGACAAGGTCCACACCATGAAGCCCAAAAATCTACTAATACATAGTTTCCTTGAAAGCTTTCTAATGTTATTGGATTCCCATCTTTATCATTCATTGCGAAAGTTGGAGCTGGTTGTCCAACAGCAGAATTCTTAACTATAGTAATTCTCTCTTCAATATTTTGTACATACTGAGAACTTCTAATGCTATCAGAAAAGCTCTTACTTAACGCTTCTAATTCTCCTACTTCTTTACCCATCATGTATCTTGTAGACAAATATGGTGCAATTACTGAGTTCAAGTTACCTTTAATGTAATCTTCTATAAACAGTGTTTTTAGCGAATCTTCATTGTCATATTTTAAACCTACTTCCTCTAATAAAGCTTCATCTTCAGCTTCTTGAGCAGCATAGTACTCTTGAACAATTGCTTTCAGCCTCTCATCATATTCTGCAGTTTCCTCATTAAAAGATTTCAATTGAGAATGAATTGCTGATCCTGCAACAGTTATATTGTCTCTTTCAAGGTTAGCTCCAGTAATTGAAATGTCACTATTTTCAACAAATACATTTACTCTTTCATCACTGTCATCAAATAAAAGGTATTGAACATTTGGTGACTCCACTACACCTGTAAAGGAAAACATTCCGCTATCAATTGCTACTGAATCCATTTTTACAAACTCCCCATCTTCATACTTAGCTAAGTAAGCCATTTTGTAATCCAAGGTATCTATTTTGGCGTCAATGTTAAAAGCCGGTTCAGCAACTTCTTCTACTGAATTTCCACAAGCCACAGCAACTATTGCTACAACTACAATTGTAATAATTTGGTTTATTTTTTTTCTCATCGTTATTGTTTATTAATCTTAATTTCAAACCTAAGCATAAATGCTATAGTTGAATTACTTCAATTGAGAATACAATTGGATTCCTATTGGTAAAATTATTTTTGTTCTACCCATTTCCGAGCATTCACAAATGCTTCCATCCATGGTGTAACGTCATCTTGTTTTCTTTCTACTGGATAATGGGCTCCTTGCCATGGGAATATAATTCTCTCTAAATGTGGCATCATTGCTAAATGTCTACCGTCATTTGAACAAATTCCTGCTGTGTTGTATTCCGATCCGTTTGGATTTGCAGGGTAATTATTTGAAGAATATTTAAGTGGAATATTGTATTCTTCTTCTGACCCTTCAAATAGGAAACGACCTTCTCCATGTGCTACCCATATTCCAAGTTTACTTCCTGCTAAAGAACTTAACATCACAGAATTATTTTCTGGAACATCTACATTTAAGTAACCTGATTCAAATTTACCTGAAGTATTGTGGTGCATTGGTTGTGTTGCTCCTTTAGAATCAACCAAGCCTAATTCCATCATTAGCTGACAACCGTTACAAACTCCTAAACTCAAAGTGTCTGGTCGAGCGTAAAAATTATCTAATGCTTGTTTTGCTTTTGGATTGTATAAGAAAGCACCTGCCCATCCTTTAGCTGAACCCAACACATCAGAATTAGAGAAGCCCCCAACGTAAACAATCATATTAACATCACTCAAATCTTCTTTTCCAGCAATCAAATCCGTCATGTGAATGTCTTTCACATCAAATCCTGCTAAATACAGTGAATAAGCCATTTCTCTATCACCATTTACTCCTTTTTCACGGATAATTGCCGCTTTTATTCCTGTCTTATTTTGCCTTCCATGGTCAATGCCGTAACCAGAAAGTTTACCTGTAAAAGATACTGGAAATTGATAATCTAACACAGTACTCTTATAGGTATCAAAACGTTCTTGCGCTAACTTTTCAGTTGATTGTTTTTGATCTAAGAGGTAAGAGGTTTTATACCAAACGTCTCTCATTTCATCTATGTCAAAATTCAATTCTGCGCCATGATGTTTAATGTTAATCGCTCTATTATCGGTTGGTGTCCCAATAATGTGTGCATGAATTCCATTTTTTCCTAATTCTGAGACAACAGCATCGCTGTCTTTCACCTGAATAACTACAGCTGCAATTTCACTAAACAGTATTTTAGTGATGTCTTTTTCTTCTAACGATGCTAAATTAATGTTGAGTCCACCCTTTGTATTAGGGAAATTCATCTCTAACAAAGTTGTTATTAAACCACCTGCAGATATATCATGCCCAGCTAACACGGCTCCATCACTTATCAATTTTTGAATGGTATTAAATGCTCTAACAAAGTATTCATCATCACATACCGTTGGGGTTGAATCTCCAAGCTTATTGATCACTTGAGCAAATGAGGAACCACCTAATTCCATTTTACATTTAGAAAAATCAACTAAAATTAACGCTGTATTTTCATCATTGACCAACGTTGGCTCCACAACCTTTCTAACATCCGATACTTCTCCTGAAGCCGAAATAATTACTGTACCAGGAGCATATACCGCATCATCTTTATATTTCTGAACCATGGAAAGTGAATCCTTTCCTGTAGGGATATTTATGCCTAATGCACATGCAAAATCGCTAATGGCCTCAACCGCGTTATACAAACGGGCATCTTCTCCCTCATTTTTACAAGGCCACATCCAATTGGCACTTAAAGAAATTGATTTCAACCCCTCTTTAAAAGGTGCCCAAACAATATTGGTTAATGACTCTGCAATGGCCATTTTACTCCCGTTCTTAGGATCAATTAATGCATTAACTGGTGCATGACCTAAGGCTGTTGCAATTCCAGATTTTCCTTTATAATCTAAGGCAACAACACCTAAGTTGTTTAATGGTAACTGGATTTCTCCAGTAGTTTGTTGTTTGGCTATTTTCCCAGTAACTGAACGATCAACTTTATTCGTCAACCAATCTTTACATGCCACTGCTTCTAATTGTAAAACTTGTTTTAAGTAGTTTTTAATGTCATTACTATTGTAATCTACCGCTTCAAATTTAGTCTTGACTGTATTGTCAGTGATTACTGTTTTAGGTGGTTTTCCAAACATGTCTTCGATCTGAAGATCAATTGGGTTTTCTCCAGTTGATGCATCTTCAAATTTAAAGTTGTGATCCATCGTAATGTCCCCAACGACATACATTGGTGATCTTTCACGGTCGCAGATCTCTTTTAGCAAGGCAACATCTTCTTCTTTAATGACCAACCCCATTCTCTCTTGAGATTCGTTTCCTACAATTTCTTTGGCGGATAGTGTTGGATCTCCAACTGGTAAACTTCTCAAATTAATTGTTCCTCCGACTTCTTCTACTAATTCAGAAAGACAGTTCAAGTGCCCGCCTGCTCCATGATCATGAATGGAGACGATTGGGTTTTTGGTTGATTCTACAAAAGCACGGACCGCATTACATGCTCTTTTTTGCATTTCTGGATTAGAACGTTGAATCGCATTCAATTCAATAGAACTATTGAATTCACCCGTTGCTACTGAAGAAACCGCACTCCCTCCCATTCCAATACGGTAATTATCACCTCCTAACACTACAATTTTATCTCCTTTTTCAGGAACATGTTTTAATGCATCTTGGTATTTTCCATACCCAATTCCTCCGGCCTGCATAATCACTTTATCGAAGCCGAACTTCTTACCATCCTCTGTATGCTCAAATGTTAGTACCGACCCATTAATTAGTGGCTGACCAAATTTATTTCCAAAATCAGAGGCTCCGTTCGAAGCCTTAATTAAAATATCCATTGGAGTTTGGTATAACCACTCTCTTTCTGACATTCCTTTTTCCCATTCACGGTTATCTTCTAATCGAGAATAAGCCGTCATATATACGGCCGTTCCAGCCATTGGTACACTTCCTTGTCCACCAGCCATTCTATCTCTAATTTCCCCTCCAGAACCTGTTGCCGCACCGTTAAAAGGTTCAACCGTTGTTGGGAAATTATGTGTTTCAGCTTTTAAAGAAAGTACTGTATCTATTTCCTTTGTCTCAAAATAATCTGCTTTATTTTGAGTTTCGGGAGCAAACTGCATCGCACTTGGTCCTTTCACAAAACTCACATTGTCTTTATATGCCGATACTATCGTATTTGGATTTTCATTGGAAGTTTTACGGATTAAGTTGAACAATGATGATGGTTTCTCTTCTCCATCAATTATAAATGTTCCATTAAATATCTTATGTCGACAATGTTCTGAGTTTACTTGAGAAAAACCAAACACTTCACTATCCGTTAATTTTCTACCTATTCTTTGGCTTACATTTTCTAAATAACCAACTTCATCATCACTTAAGGCTAAACCTTCTTCTTTATTGTAAGCGGCAATATTTTCTATGTACTCCACCTTTTCCGGTTCAATGTTTACGGTAAATAGCTCTTGTGTCAACTTCGTAAACATATTCTCTAACATTGGATCAAAAAAGTCTTGCTTAGACTGAGCGATTTTATATTCTTCTATTCTAACAATGTTTTCAATTGCCATGTTCTGAGAAATTTCAACTGCATTGGTGCTCCATGGTGAAACCATTTCAGCTCTTGGTCCAATAAAAAAGCCTGACAATTCAGTTTCCTTTAGTTGTTCACCAGCCAGTAACCAATTCAATTTGGGAGTATCATTTTTGTCCATTTCACCATCAAATTGAACAGCAATAATTTTATCGGATTTGGTTTTAAAGAATACAATCATTTCTCGAATTTATGTAGAAGGTGCAAAGTTAGAAAGAACGATAAAATGAACACTTTATCCTATTGTTTTTTTTCACAACATTTCAACATAAATTTGTATCAAAAAATAATTTCATTTTTAAGTAAACCTTTTTGACCTTTTAGACGTATTACTATCGTAATATCCAAATAACCCATACTACGTTGGACTTAGAAGAAATCATAGCAGGTTGTTACCAAGGCAGCAGAAAACACCAAGAAGCACTCTATAATATGTTTGCTTCAAAAATGTTTGGTGTATGTCTAACTTACACGAAAGATCGTGACTTAGCTCAGGACATTTTACACGATGGATTTTTTAAGGTGTTTAAAAAGTTTGAAAAATATAATGATTCGTGGAGCATCAATGCATGGATAAGAAGGATTATTGTGAACACAGCTATTGATCATTTTAGAAAAATGAACAGAATGACAAATGTTGATTTTCAAGAAGCGACATATTTAGCAGGAACACATGATGAAGTTTCTGAAGCTTCGAAAACCGGAGATTTGTCAGAAATAATAAATATGCTTCCAAATGGAGCAAAAACCGTTTTTAACCTTTACACTGTTGAAGGTTATAAACACAAAGAAATTGCAGACATGTTAAACATTAGTGTCGGCACATCAAAGTCTCAATTGTCAAAAGCAAAAAGTGTATTGAGAGATTTGGTAAATAAGTATTACATCAGATAAGGATTTAAGGAGAAGGATTTTGAAGGATATAGATAACATAGAAGATTGGTATAGGGATGAACTCAACAACTATAATGTTGAGCCAGATAAGAACCTTTGGGATTCTCTTTCTGGAGAATTGGATAGTGATGCACCGTTAACTGATGAAAACATTAGTGAATGGTATAAAAAAGAAGTCACTAAATTAGAGGAACGACCTGATTATACTGTTTGGGAAAAACTTTCTACTCGATTAGATACAGCAACTGTTTGGGATAAATTATCCATGTCTCTTAACAGGTATGATCAGATTATTTGGTGGAGAAATTTAGCTTTTAGAGGTACAGCCGTTTTTCTATTATTACTTGGTAGTTATTTAGCGTATAATAATTATGCCAATGATGACAACAACGCTATTGTTGAAGAGACAGGTGTTAATGACAGCAACAATGCCATCAAAAATAATAATGGCAATGGTGTAATTAATGATAAGTTGATAAAAAACGGAACTACTTATGAGGCTGCTTATGGAGTCCCTGTCGTTCAGGATGAAAACGAAAGTAATTTAGCAAACAATCCTTCTGATTCTAAAAGAATAGATGGTTCAGGAACTAATGAGTTAAATGAATCGTTTGCATCGGCTAATGAAAATAATGAAGCTAACCTATCACCTGAAGCAAAGGTGAATATTTCTGTAGAAGAGGCTCGACAAAAAGTTATAGCGGAACGATTGGCTAAAAATCGTGGTAGAAGTAAAGAAAGTGGTTCTTATGCTTCATTAAGAAAGATAGAAAATCATTATAGTTCTATATACATTGACAAGCTTGATGAATTAAAATCTGAAACTGAAAAAGACATCAATAGAGATATTGATCGTCATACTTTAACGGAGCGAGATATTTCTCATATGTATTCAAGCAGTGATTTTTTAGTTAAAAAGGATAACAACAAAATTGTTTTTAATAGCAAAAGATTCTCTTCTTATTTTATATATGGTGTTTACGCAAGAAGAATTTATGTTGGGTTCAATGCAGGAATCAAAAAACAGGGTATGCTTACCAAGTTTAAAGAAAATTCTCCTTTGGCTGACTACAAACAAAGTGATTTCATTGATTTGGGAACTAATTTTGGAGGTGTAGTTGGTTTTATTGTTTCTGATAACTTTAACGTAGAGGCTAACCTGAATGTCAATTCTACTTCTGGTTATAAAAGAGCTTTTGATGCTGAAGGCATCTCTTACAAAGAAAACATGAATTTAAATTATACTTCTATCAGTCTTTTAGCAAAAAAGATGAACAACAAATCAACTTTTGATAACAAGGTCTATTCAACCAATCTAATTGGTGGAGTTTATGCAAGCTATTTAAGATCTGCTACATCTGATGTAAATGGTGTTTCTCAATCTTTAGATGGGTATAATAAAGCCGACTTTGGTATCGTATTAGGGATTGAACAAGACAGATACATTACAAAAACATTTGTTATCACCCCTGGTGTAAGATACAACCAAGGATTGCTTGATATTGCTAATGAAAATAGTGCTTTTGAAGCTGCGAGAAACTTTTCTTTTGAATTTAACTTAGGTGTTAAATACATTTTCCTAAAAAAGGGTAAAAAATAAACCAACCTTTATCCCATTTAAAACGTGTTAGTTATAGAAGCTTACAAAACAGCAAATGACTTTGTTTAAAAACATATTATCTACCGTTCTTGTTACTGGAATATTTGCATTGCACCCAAGCTTAAACAAAGGTGACACTCCTATTACTTACCTGCAACATTTTGTTTACGGAAACTCATTAGACATTTCGACTAATGGTACTATAGATGAAAGTTTATTGGAAATAAAATGGGTATGTGAAACTGAACACATTGCTTGTAAGGATATCGTTATTTTTAAGGATGGGAAGCAGGTTAATGATATTCCATCGGAGAAAGGGAATCAAAAATTAGTTATTTATTACGATGAAAATAAAATTGGAGAGGTTCCTCAAAACAAAACAAATGAGAAACAAGCTCACCAATATAGAATTGAATTGCTATCAAAAAATAACTCTTTATTTTTTAGTGGTGAAATTATAGGCCCTTCCCCCTACAAAGGTCGCCCCACTACGATACTTTCTGTGGCATCACTATAAAAAAAGGCTCCAAATAAATTTGAAGCCTTTTTTATTTCTTAATTATTTTATTTTACCCGCATTTAGAGTGTCCACAGCTTTTGCAATTTAAACATCCTTCTTCATAAACTAAAGATGCTTCACTACAACTTGGACAAACATTTTCTGCTGGTTTCGTTCCATCAGGAATAAATTTCTTTAATGAACGTACAACACCTTTTTTCCATGTGTTTAACGTTTCATCATTCAAATGGAGATTGTTTACCATATCAACCACAAAGCTTAATGGCATACCATGACGTAACACTCCAGAAATTAATCGTGCATAATTCCAATATTCTTTATTAAATGTTCTTGATAATCCTTCTATAGTGGTTTTATAACCATGACTATCTTCATATTGGAAATCGTAACGTGTTCCTTCGTCTGATTTACTTTTTATTACCCAACCTTTATCTACATGAGACAATATTGAGAATGACTCTTCAGCTCCACCAGTAAATATTTCATAAGGACGACCGTCTAATAATCCGATAACTGCAATCCATTTTTCACTTTCATTATTGAATTTAATAATTTCAGCTTCTAATTTTGCTGGTCGTTTAGGCGCTTCAGTTTCTAAAAACGCATTGATTACTTTATCTTTTTCTTCATCTTTCTTTTCATCGTCAGAAACCAATACTCCACTTCGAGAACCATCTCTATAAACTGTAATTCCTTTACATCCTTCTTCCCAACCTGTTTCGTAAATTTTACTTACCAATTCTTCTGTACAATCATTAGGAACGTTAACAGTTACACTAATAGAATGATCAATCCATTTTTGAACAGAACCTTGCAATCTCACTTTCTCAACCCAATCAACATCATTAGCAGTAGCTCCATGGTAAGGCGATTTTTCAATGATTGCATTTAATTCTTCTGCATTCATTGTTGCAACTTCATCTTTATCAAATCCATTTACTTCTAACCAAGTAACAAATTTGTGATGAAATACATGATACTCTTCCCAAGAATCTCCAACCTCATCCACAAAATCAACTCTTGCTTGTTTATCATTTGGATTTACTTTTCTTCTTCGTTTATAAGAAACCATAAACACTGGCTCAATTCCTGATGAAGTTTGAGTCATTAGACTTGTTGTTCCAGTTGGAGCAATAGTCAATAAAGCAATGTTTCTTCTTCCATACTTTACCATATCATTGTAAAGTTGTTCATCTGCTTCCTTAATTCTATTGATCATTGGGTTTTTTTCCTCTCTTATTGCATCATAAACAGGAAAAGCACCTCTTTCTTTAGCCATATCTACCGAAGAACGGTAAGCTGCTAAAGCTAATTTTTTATGAATGTCTGTAGAAAAAGTAGTTGCTTCTGGTGTTCCATACTTATAATTTAAAGCAGCTAACATATCTCCTTCAGCTGTAATCCCAACTCCAGTTCTTCTTCCTTCTATTGCTTTAGTTTTTATCTTTTTCCAAAGATTTAATTCTGTATGCTTAACATCTTCTCCTTCCGGATCAGATTCTATCTTATCAATAATCTTGTTTACTTTTTCCATTTCCAAGTCAACAATATCATCCATGATACGTTGAGCCATTCCAACATGATTGTTGAATTTTTCATAGTTAAAAGTAGCACTTTCTGTAAATGGGTTTTCTACATAACTGTATAAGTTAACCGCTAATAATCTACAGCTATCATAAGGGCACAAAGGAATTTCACCACAAGGGTTAGTTGAGACAGTTTTAAAGCCTAAATCAGCATAACAATCAGGAATTGACTCATCTATAATGGTGTCCCAAAACAAAATTCCTGGCTCTGCAGATTTCCATGCATTATGAATAATTTTATTCCACAGGTTTTTAGCATTAACCGTATTCGTAAATTTTGGATTTTCTGAATTAATTGGATATTGCTGAACGTAATCTGAATCAGATTTTACAGCTCTCATAAAATCATGATCAATTCTTACAGAAACATTTGCTCCAGTCACTTTAGTACCATCCATTTTAGCATCAATAAAATGTTCTGCATCTGGATGTTTAATAGAAGTAGATAACATCAAAGCTCCTCTTCTACCATCTTGTGCAACTTCTCTTGTTGAGTTTGAATATCTTTCCATAAAAGGAACAACCCCAGTAGAAGTTAATGCACTATTTTTTACTGCACTTCCTTTTGGTCTAATGTGAGATAAATCATGTCCAACTCCACCTCTTCTTTTCATCAATTGAACTTGTTCTTCATCAATTTTCATTACCCCTCCATAAGAATCAGAGTTACCATCATTACCAATCACAAAACAATTAGACAATGAACCTATTTGATAATCATTTCCAATTCCAGTCATTGGTCCACCTTGAGGAACAATATGCTTAAATCCT
>JAJCYO010000110.1 GCA_029262875.1 Flavobacteriales bacterium | reverse complement strand
GCAATTTTGTAATCAATTTTTCCAGTGGTCTTGATTAGTCCATCAAAAAACCAACTTAAATCTTTACCAGTTTCTTCTTCAAATATTTTACGTAAATCATCAGGCTGTGGATGCTTAAACTTCCACTCATTAAAATATCGTTGCATGCATTGATCGTAAAGTTCTTCTCCCAAGTATGCCATTAAGTAATCAAAAACAATAGCTGTTTTAGAATAAACAATTCCACCATAATTTAACGGTGTATAATTGGCAGAAAGTTCTTCAATGCGTTGATCCTTGTTTCTTCTGGCATTAACAATGTATGACAGTTCATAAGATGCTTTGTGATTATACTTGACAATATCTAACATCTTTGGCAAAGACTTATTAGCAGCTGCTGTATCTCCAATTAACTTCCTATTAGGGTATTTCGTTTCAATATACCTATTCTCGTTCATGGAGTTTAAGCCTTCGTCCATCCATCCATGATCTCGCTCATTGGATCCTAAAATACCATAAAACCAATTGTGACCAACCTCATGCATTATTACAGTTTCTAAACCAAAATCATCACCAGATTCGCCAATAACGGTTATATTTGGATACTCCATTCCTCCACCGGCACTTAAGGCTCCATCGACAGCTGAAACATGGTTGTATGGGTAATCACCATTCCAGAGCGAATAATAATAAGTGGCATCGTTTAAATACTGAATACTTTTTTTCCATAAATCAGCTTCATTGTTAGTAAACATTGCCCAAGTGGTTACTTTTCTCTTGCTGTGAGGTAACTCTACTTCGCCTTTTAGAACGTGGTACCTTTTATCTGCAAACCATGCAAAATCATGGACTTTTTCTTGATGAAAATGAAGTGTTTTTGTGGTGTCATTTGATGGAGGGAAAGACATGTCACTAAAATCGAATTCCACTTTTTCGGCTGTTACTTCCGCTTTTTTAGTTAACCACTCAGTTTCACTTTCTCCATTCACCAAATCCCCTGTAGCCCCAACAACATAGTTTTTTGGAAGGGTAATGTAAACATCAAAGGTCCCATATTCTGAATAGAATTCCCCCTGATCCAAATAAGGCATTTGATGCCACCCATCATTATCATAAACTGCAGGTTTTGGATACCATTGGGTAATCTGATAGGATTGATCTATGTGCCCTAATCGAGAAAATATTCCTTTGGGAAGTTTAACGATAAAAGGGGTAGTGATTTCTACAGTTTCTCCAGGTCTAAGTGGATCTAATAAGCTTACCGTACAAATGTCTGTATTGTTGGGAATAAAACTCCACTGAAGCTTCTCTTCACCAACTTTAAAATCCAAGCTATCTATATAACCTAATAAGCTATCTGGTGCAAAATAGAGTCTCGTATTGTGGTCTTCCAATTGTTGTTTACCTAATGCTGAATTATATTTTTTATATGCATTTGGCCAAACATGAAAATAGATAGAGTGTAAGGTTTTTGACGAGTTATTCGTGTATGTGATTTTTTCAAAGGCAACTAACTCATGCTGTTCATCATCCAATTCAACATTAATACTATAATTTACTTGTTGTTGAAAATAAGGAGCTCCATCTTGAGAAAATAGGAGGGTAGTGGAGCACGTAAAAATGAATAAAAATAAAAATCTCATTGTTTTATTTTGATAGTAAAAGTATGAAATATTATTTCCCAATCTTTTCTTTAATCATTGATACTAAAATGTCAATAGCTACTTTATTATCACCACCAACAGGAACAATCATATCAGCATATTTCATGGTAGGTTCAATAAATTGATTATGCATTGGTTTTAATGTTTTTTCATAACGATTTAAAACTTCTTTAATATCCCTTCCTCTTTCAGTAATGTCTCTTCTGATTCTCCTAATTAACCGCTCGTCTGCATCTGTATCAACAAATATTTTAATGTCACAAAGATTCCTTAATGCTTCACTTGTGAAGACTAAAATCCCTTCGACTATTAAAATCTCTTTAGGATGAACCACCTTATAATCATCAGAACGAGAGTGTGTGATATAGGAATAAATAGGTTGTTCAATTGGTTTTTCGATTTTTAAATTTTGAATGTGATTCAGTAGTAAATCAAAATCAATAGAATTTGGATGGTCGTAATTTATTTTTTTTCGTTCGTCAAAAGAAAGTTCAGCATTGTCTCTATAATAAGCATCTTGAGGTAAGATGGTAACATTTTCTTCAGGTAAATTGTTCGCTATTTTTGTGACTACAGTTGTTTTTCCTGAGCCTGTTCCTCCTGCTATGCCAATAATGATCATGCGACTAATTAAAAACTTCGGCTAATTTTTTCTCCAAATCTTCTCCTCTTAAATTTTTACCAAGAATGATTCCGTCCTTATCTATTAATAAGGTAAAAGGAATTCCCTCAATACCATACATTGGAACTACAACCGATCCCCAAGCTTTTAAATCACTAACATGATTTTTCCATGATAAGTTGTCTTGCTCAATAGCCGCTAACCATCTGTTTTTATCCTTATCTAAAGAAACACTCATAACATCAAAACCTTTACTTTTGTATTTGTTATAAGCCTTTACTACGTTAGGATTTTCTGCCCTACATGGTTTGCACCAAGAAGCCCAAAAATCGATCAAGACTATTTTCCCTTTTAAGGAAGAAAGTGCAACAGGGTTACCATCAATATTGTTTAATGTGAATTCTGGAGCGGGGTCACCAACAAACAGGTTAACCATGCTTTCTACTTTTCTATGAAAATCGGTAAACCATGGATTATCTTTCATTGTCTGAGCTAATGCTTCATCAACTTTTTCATATAAATCTGGACTCGCTTTAGGGTCGAGTTGTTGGACGGCTGCTAAGCTTACCAAAGACCCAGGGTTCTCATTTATTAAGGTAGTGTAGGTGTTATTCATTTTTGCAATGGCACCAAATTTGGCTTGTTGCAATTGAATAAACAAGCTTTGGTCATTTGGGTTGGCTTGATAAACTCGACCAATAGAATCTTGTTGCCAAGTATTCAGTTTGTAGGCTTTCTGAAACTTTATAAACCTATTTGTTTCAATTGAACCTTCTACAGTATAAGTGTCCATTAAGTTGTTGCCATCTCCATTTAGTACAGGTGTCTCACCAACATCTAATACAAGGTTGACAAAATTTAGGTTATTTATTCTTAACCTGTAATAACCCAACGTTTCTACTTTGTATGCAAAACTATAATTGCCATTTTCATCAATAGTTGCTGAATCTTTGGTGTAGAGTTGTTGAGGAGTTAAATAATCTAAATAAATTTTATCTCCTTCGTTCATGTTCGTAATATTTCCAGAAACAGAATTGTCAACCATAACTTGCTTTTCTCCGCAAGCAGATAGTAATACAATTAATAATGAGAGCAAGGTAATTTTTTTCATAACTGATAATTTAATTAAGGTTTTCTCTATTAGTTATATTGGAGAATGCTAAATAGCTATTCTGATACAGTTTCAGAGGTATAGATTTGAGCTAATAATTCTTTAATTATTAAAGTCATCTTTGGCTCAGATTCTTTAGCAACCTCCTGAACTTCTTCATGACTAATTTCTACGATTTTTCCATCTACTCCCAAATCGGTAATAATGGACAATGCCATACATGGTAAATCCATATGGCGAGCAACAATAACTTCAGGAACTGTACTCATACCTACAGTATCTGCTCCAATAATTTGGATGTATTTGTATTCTGCTGGAGTTTCAAAAGTTGGTCCTGAAAGCACAGCATAGATTCCTTGTTGAATTTTAATGTCATTTTCGGCAGCAATATCAATAACTTGATTTCTTAATGTTAGGTCATAAGGTTCACTCATGTCAGGAAAGCGAGGGCCTAATTCATCTATGTTTTTTCCTCTTAAAGGGTTGTCAGGCAAAAGGTTAATATGGTCAGTAATGAGCATGATATCACCAATTTCAAAATTAGCATTTACACCTCCACTGGCATTACTTAAAAACAAATTGGTAATTCCAAGTGCTTTCATAACTCTAATTGGAAAAGTACACTCTTGAAGAGAATATCCTTCGTAGTAGTGAAACCTTCCTTGCATTGCTACAACTGGCACATCGTTTATAGTGCCAAAAACCAATTGGCCACTATGCCCTTGAACAGTAGAAACTGGAAAATTTGGAATTTCACCGTAGGGAATTGCTGTTTCAATTTCAATCTCTGTTGAAAGATTCCCCAATCCTGTTCCTAAAACTATTCCTGCATATGGTTTAAGGTCTGTTTTACTTTCTAAAAAAGCTTTAGTTTCTTGAATTTGCTGTAACATACTTTAATATCTGTTTATTGAATTCCTCTTTATCATTTCCGTGAAAACAAATTTCTATGGGAATATAAAAAATAGGAATGTCTTGTAATTGATTTAAAATTTTCGGCAAAGATAGCCTCATTATATCTTTTTCTGTAGTAATTATTATTTTATTATTTCCATAGAGGCTGTTGTATTGTTCTTTAATGTCTGAAATGTCAGCGTTTGTAAAGTTGTGGTGATCAGAAAATTTAATGTGTTTTACTAAGCTGTACTCGTTATTTAGTTTATAGAAAAGAGGGGCTGCTTTGGCGATCCCAGTTAGGAGAAGTACAGAATAGCTCTTCTCAATTTTATTGAGAAAGTGATGGGCGGCATTTGTAAAAGGAGTGATTGCTCCATAACTTATATAAGAAAAATAAACCTCTTGATGAGGTTTCGGGTTCAATTTTTCTTTTACGCTCCTTTTGTCAATTGGAGATAAAACATTACTTGTTTTGGAGACAATAATAATATCTGCCCTGTCACTTCCAGAAGACCATTCTCTTAGCCTTCCTGATGGAACTACATTGTCATTAATATAAAGTTTACTGCAATCGGTAACTAATATATTAATACCAGGAGTCACGGCTCTATGTTGATATGCATCATCTAATAAAACCACATTTGTTTCGGGATGAATTTCTTTTATTTTTTTGATTCCATTTACTCTTTTTTCATCGACAGCAACAGGAACAGTTGTAAACTTTAATTTGTATTGCAGTGGCTCATCTCCAATGTCAGTAACTGTAGAATTTTTAGTTGATAAATGAAACCCTTTGGTGCTCCTTTTATAGCCTCTACTAAGCGTGGCAACGTTAAAATCTTCTTTTAATAATCGAATTAGATATTCTACATGGGGTGTCTTACCAACGCCTCCTAAAGTCAAATTCCCCACAGCTATTACGGGAAAATTAAATGCAGTTGATTTAATTATTTTCCAGTCATAAAAGGTATTCCTTATATAAAGTATAAAACCATAAATAAGCGAAAACGGAAATAATAATATGTTCACAATTTTTATCAAAACTGAGCGTAAAAATAAACAAGTAACGAATAATTAAAGAATATATTTAACGCAATTAGTGATTCATAATAATATCATCAGACACAATAAACTATCTTTTTATACGATATTTAAGAGAGTAATGGTGTTTTTTTGATAAAAATTCGTATATTTGTGTGCAATGAACTATATGTTAGGGAAATATAAGATATCTTTTTTATTGGCATTTGTAATGTTGGTAGCGGTTTCTTGCCAGAAAGGTGATATGCCAATCCCTTATTCTGAAGATGCTGTAGTTACTTCAGCTGATAATCCTTCTAATCAAAAAGAGGGCGATCTTGATACCGATGATGGAAAGGATAATGATGGGATTCAAGGTGTTGGTGATTCAGGTGGTTCTGGTGTCGGTGATGGAAGTGGTGTAGTAGGTGGTGATGATAATGAGGATGATGATGATGGTGATAATACAGCAGGTGATGATTTAGGAGCTGGCAGCGGTGATGATGGTGACGGTCGTGGTGATGATGGTACGGGGGATGATGGCAATGGTAATGGTAGTTCTACAGGTGGAAGTGGTGGTGGAAACTAAACCGCTATAATTCTTCTTTTTTCAATAAGTTTTCTTTCCTTTTATTTTACAGATAAGGTTATTTTATTCTAAAATTTAACCGTTAATAAAGTCTGTCGTAACAATCCAAGAAAGTATTAATATTTTTACTGAAAATAATTTGGTATCCAAGTTTAATATTATATTTTTACGCCTCTTTATTTGCACGAAAAAAATTTAAAATTCAAAGTATGTTAAAAAAACTAGCTGTTTTAGTATCTGTGTTATTTACAGTTTCTTTTGCTTTTGCCCAATCAGGTGGAACAATTAAAGGAAAAATTCTTGATAAGAACAATAGTGAGCCATTACCTTTTGCAAGTGTTGTACTTATGAAAGGAGGTTCTCAGGTAACTGGAACGACAACTGATTTCGATGGTAAATTTACCTTTAATGCGTTACCACCAGGAAAGTATGATATTCAAGCAACCTATGTTGGTTATCAACCTATAAAATTGGCTGGGGTAATAGTGACCAGTAATAAGATTACTGTTCTCCCTCCAATTAAAGCATCCTCTGGAGCTGAGAATTTGGATGAATTTGTTGTAATAGAATATGAAGTTCCTCTTATTTCTGCCGATCAAACATCATCGGGTGGGACGGTGACATCAGAAGACATTAAGAAAATGCCGGGAAGATCTGCTGCCTCTATCGCAGCAACGGTTGGTGGAGTATACTCTCAGGATGATGGAAACAATAGTTTAAGTGTAAGGGGAGCAAGATCATCAGGTACTGATACTTATATTGATGGAATTAAAGTTAGGGGTACTCAAAATTTACCTAAATCAGCTATCGAACAGGTTTCTGTTATTACTGGTGGTATACCAGCTCAATATGGTGATGCGACAGGTGGTATTGTTAATATAACAACTAAAGGAGCTACAAAAGATTGGTTTGGTGGTATTGAATATGCCACTTCTGGATTTAAAAATGGAGACGATGCGATTGGATTGGATAAGTTTGGGTTTAACTTATTAGCATTTAGTGTTTCAGGTCCCATTCTAACGAGAAAAGATTCGGCAGGAAATAAAAAGGATGCGATTGCTGGTTTCTTTTTATCTGGAGAGGCGAAACATGAAATTGATCCAAGACCTTATATTGGAGGAGCAGATAGAATTAATACTGAACTAATGGATGAGCTTAATACGACTCCTTTTACTCAAAACTTAAGTGATGTCGGTGGGGTAATCAATAATGCTAGTTATGTTACCGAATCTGATATAGAGAATTCACCATACCGATTGAATGTTTCAAGGAAATCATTGAACCTTGCTGGTAAGGTAGACTTAACCACATCTAAGACAACCAATGTTGCCATTGGTGGTTCTTTTGATTATAGAGACAATAATAATTATATTAGAAATTTCTCTTTATTTAACTCGCAAAACAATTCACAAACAATAGATAGAACCTGGAGGGTTTTTGGTAGGTTCACACAACGGTTTGCCAATTCTACAGATGAGGAAAATCCTTCTGTAATTAAAGATGCATTTATAACTTTTCAGGTTGATTATTCTAAGTTTAACCAAACTACACAAAATAAAAACCATGAAAATCAGTTTTCTCATTATGGTTATGTTGGTAAATTTACTTCTACGAGAGTGCAAACCCATAATGAATTTGGTGAATTTTATCCAGTTTTACCAGACGGTAGTTTAAGAGGTGATACTATTAATGGCTTATTATCTAATTGGCAAACGGTATTGTACAATTTTGAGTCAAGTGACATTAAT
>JAJCYO010000109.1 GCA_029262875.1 Flavobacteriales bacterium | reverse complement strand
AGGTATTATTCAGGAATTTGATCCGAGTGGAAATTTGGTTTGGGAATTTATTTATTCAGATGCCACCCACGTTTCACATCATGATTTTACTGTGCTACCTAATGGAAATGTAATTCTAACAGCCTATGAAGTTAAGACAACAGCTGAACTAACTCAAGCAGGTTATAATGGAGCAACATCAAGTAAATGGCCAACCCATTTTATAGAGGTTCAGCAAAATGGTAGTGGTGGACAAATTGTATGGGAATGGCACATTTGGGATCATTTGGTTCAGGATTTTGATTCAGGAAAAGATAATTTTGGAGTAGTAGCTAATTCGCCAGAATTAATGGATATCAATGCTATATCCGGAGGGTTTGGCCCTCCAGGAAGTGGTGATTGGTTTCACGTAAATGGGGTCGATTATAACCCTACATTGGATCAATTGGTTTTTAGTTCGAGATATGCAAGTGAGATATATGTAATTGATCACAGTACTACAACAGCAGAAGCGGCATCACATTCAGGTGGTAATTCAGGAATGGGTGGAGATTTTCTCTATCGATATGGCAACCCACCTAATCATGGTTCAATATCACCTCAGATAATTCCTTCGGCAGTTCATGATCCAAGATGGATTAAAACGGGTAGACCAAATGCGGGTTATATACAATTTTTCAACAACAATGGAGGAGGAGGTAGCTCATCCACTATAGATGCAATAAACCCTCCAGTTTCAGGGTTTAATTATTCATCTTATACTACGCCATCATCTTATGATTGGAGGCACAATACAATTGCTTACTCATCAGGTCAAAGTGCTAGTGATAGGATGAGTAACGGAAATACTTTTGTAAATGTATCCAATCAATACATGTATGAAGTAGATTCATTAAACAATGTCGTTTGGCAATACAATGCTGGTCCATCTAAGGCATTTCGATTTGAGTGCGATTATCCAGGAATTGTAGCTTTATTAGGTAGTAACCCTTGTGGAACAACCGGGATAGAAGAATTCTCTGAAGCTAAGGTTAATGTATTTCCAAACCCTTCAAAAGGAATGTTTAATGTAACGGGAATTACAAATACTGTAAATTCCTTTGCTATTAATGTGTACGATATGTATGGAAAACAAGTGATGCAAAGTAATAACCAAGCTAAAATTGATCTTAAAGATTTTGATAATGGAATTTACATGCTTCACATTATTGTCGAAGGCGGACAAACCATGGTTAAAAAAGTTTCATTAATTAAGTAATTATCATTCATGCGGAAAATTATTTTTATCCTTTTAGGCTTCACTTTAGTTTTAGGCAATAGAAGTGCGTTTGCTCAAACAAATTTCTACGCTGTTGATACCATTCGAGAAATTAAAATATACTTCGACCAATCCAATTGGGATTATTTATTGGATAGTTTATATATTGATGGTAGTGAGGGCAGACTATTAGCCACGTCAATAAAAATTGATGGAAATCAACTGGATAGTGTTGGAGTTAGGTATAAAGGATATAGCTCTGTGAGTGTTAATCGAGTTAAAAATCCCTTTAACATTAAACTTGATTATATAGATGGCAATCAAAACTATGGTGGAATAGATAAAATAAAACTCAGCAATGTGATACAAGACCCCTCTTTTGTTAGAGAGGTTTTGTCATATGAGGTAGCTCGTAAATACATGCCTGCGGGAGAAGCCAATTATGTTAACTTGTTCATCAATGACACGTTGATAGGTTTATATACAAATGTAGAAGCAGTGAATAATGAATTTTTACAAAAACATTATAATTCAACAGCCAATACTTTTTTTAAATGCAACCCAGCCAACTTAAACTTATTTGGAGAAAACTCCAATTTAAGTAATACATTGGGAAGCGATACTACGCTTTATTACCCTTTATATGACCTAAAGTCTGATTATGGATGGACGGATTTGTTCGGATTGATTGACACCTTAAATAATTTCGCAGGTGATATAGAGCAGTTGTTAAACGTGGATAGAACACTTTGGATGCATGCTTTTAATTATTCATTGATCAACTTTGATAGTTATGTAGGTTATGCTCAAAACTATTACTTGTACAAGGATAATAATGGTAGATTTAATCCTATACTTTGGGATTTAAATCAATCGTTTGCAAGTTATCGACTAGCAGATGCTTCCATTCACTTTAGCGGATTTAACATTCCTGAAGCGAAAAATATGGATCCATTACTTCATCACAATAATGTTTCTGTTTATCCTAGACCTTTGATGAGAAATATTTTCATCAATGATAGGTATAGAAAAATGTACATTGCTCACATGAGAACAATTATGGAAGAGAATTTTGACAATCAAGATTATGCTGCAAGAGCGCAATACATGCAAACCTTAATTGATACTGATGTACAGAATGACACCAACAAGTTTTATAGTTATACCGATTTTACTGATAATTTAAACACAACAGTAACAGATTTGGTTGACTATCCAGGAATTACGGATTTAATGGATGCTAGGAGCACTTATCTGAGTACTTATCCTGGGTTTCAAGGAGCTCCAGATATCACGAATATCAACTCATCACCTGTTAGTCTTTCTATAGGAGACAGTGCTTGGGTTACAGCCAAGGTAACAAATGCGGATAGTGTTATTCTCGCATACCGTTTTAGCAATTCCGATTTATTTAATAAGGTTGACATGTTTGATGATGGACTTCATAACGATGGACTTGCAGGAGATAATGTTTACGGGTACCTAATTACAAACATTGGTTATAAAGTAGAATATTACATTTATGCCGATAATGACTCCTCTGGTAGATTTGCTCCAGAGCGAGCAGCGTACGAATATTATACATTGACAACGGCCGGAGATGTAGTTATCAATGAATTATCTGCATCTAATGCGACTATCCAATTCGATCAGAACGGAGAATATGATGATTGGATAGAGTTATATAACAATACCTCTTCACCAATAGCTTTAGATGGGTACTATTTGTCAGATGAGAATACCAATTTAACTAAATGGGTCTTTCCAAACGGAACAACCATTAACGGAAACGACTATCTCATTATCTGGGCAGATAATGATATTTTACAGGCTGGGTTGCATGCTAATTTTAAGTTGTCTGCTTCAGGAGAAGCATTGTATTTATCTGATGCTTCAGCTAACTTACTCAATGAAACAACTTTTGGAGCGCAGACTACTGATATTACTTGGGGAAGATATCCTAATGGAGTAGGTCCTTTCGTGACAATGTTGCCAACTTATTCTGCTATGAATTCAAATGCTGTTGGTATAGAAGAAGAAGTTGCCATTGAGGAAAATGAATTTATAGTTTATCCGAACCCAGCAAAAGGAAAAATAAATATAAGAGTTGAAGAACCAGGAGAATACAGCATTATTGTAAGAGATATTAATGGAAGGAAAATGGCAACAAGAAACATGAATACTTCTTCGACAATTTGCAGTCTTAATATCAATGGCTTTGCCAGTGGATTTTACATACTAACTATAATCAATAATAATTTTACATCAACTAAGAAATTTATCATAAACTAAAAAACATGAAAAAAAATACTACCTCTATTTTAAGCATCTGTTTATTGCTTATAACCTTAACAACTAACGCGCAAACTTTCACTAACTATACTACTGTTGATGGGTTGCCTCACAATAATGTACTTTGTTTAGCTCAAGATACAGCTGGAAATATGTGGTTTGGAACCCAAGATGGTATTGCTAAATTTGATGGCAATAGTACTTGGACTATCTATAATACAACAACACATGCGACATTAGCGGATAATACCATTACTGCGATTGCTGTAGATAGTGATAACAATATATGGGTAGGAACTGACTTTGGAGTGAGTGTTTATAATGGCACCAACTTTACGACTTATAGCACAGTAGATGGATTAGGTAACAACAGAATTAACCATATTGCTCAGGCAGCAAATGGAGACATATGGTTTGGTGATTTTTCAGGTGCTACCCTTTATGATGGAATAGGTTTTACGGCTTACAATACAACAGATGGATTACCTTTTGGTGGTATTACATATGTAGACTTTGATTCCAATGGAGATGTTTATATGGCAAGTGGATTAGGTGGTGTTGTTCAGTATGATGGAGCTACATTTACCGTACACAATACTGGTTTGTTAAGTAATGTTGTTCGATCCATTGCAGTTGATGGTTCAGACAATAAATGGGTAGGAACAGCAAATGGAATCTCAGTCTTAAACAGTAGCAATGTAATAGTTGATGCTCATACCATAATGTTAGTGTTACCTGCTCCAGATACTTTAAATCCTGTGGAGGATGTAAAGATTAACTCCCAAGGAGACATATGGACAGGTATATACGTAGATTATTTAGTTACTGAAGGTGGAGTAGCAGTAAATAGTGGTGGACCAACTTGGACAGACTATGATGTAAATGATGGATTAGTAGGGCCAGTTATTAGAAAAATTACGATAGACAATCAAGACAATGTATGGGTAGGAACCAGTACAGGGATTTCTAAAATCTCATTTCCTACAAGTATAGATCCTTTGAATTTTGTTTCAAATGATTTTAATGTTTATCCCAATCCAGCAACCGATGTATTAAACATAACCATAGAGCACGAGAGTCTAGGTCGGGAAAATATGGAAATGTACAATACGTCTATGCAGTTGGTTAAACAGATTAATCTAAATCAGACTCAACAATCGATTTCAGTATCTGATATGGATAAAGGACTGTATTTTGTAAAGCTTGGAGATAAAGTAACTAAAGTTGTAATTAACTAAAATTATTTCTTAATCAGCTTCGCTTCTCCAACTATGAAAACGGAACCATAGGTAGTTTCTTTCCATATTTTACCTTTATGGTCTACGCCATAAAAGTTGTCCAAGTAATTGTAAATCCAATTGTATTTGTTGTTGGTGCTTTTTTTCTTTAATCCAATAATAATTGGTTTTCCATAGTTGTCGTACCAAATTACATTGTCTTTTTCATCCACAAAGTAGATGTTGTTGTCTCCTTTAAAAGTGCATTGGTAAACAAACTGTGTTAGGCTGTCATTTGTCGGATTTTTAGAGGAGGAATAAGCATTTATTTTTCTCAAACGTTTGGCTTCTTCCCAGCCTTCTTGTATGGCAAACAAACGAGAAGTTTTGGGTGGATGCTTGGTAGTATCCATTTCATGTCCAATAGCGCCTAAAGCTGCCTTAGCATCATTTAATGTAGCTCCCATTTGATAGAGAATGAATCCAGAAAATTTATCTGCCAACAATTCGTTTCCTGGAGAAGAGTTTTTAGGTAAAGTATGTCCAGATAAGTGGTGTCCGATTTCATGCGCTAATACACTAACCGCGGCCCAGTTAGTCGCTGTTTTATTATTTAATTTTTCAATAAATTTTGGGTTGTAAGCAATGTAACGTTTATTATTTTTTAAGTAAGCAATTGCTGTGGTAATGTTCTTGTCGGAAACGACAATAAAATTAGGTGCCAAGCCTGTATATTGTACAATCTTACTTACTGCTTCTTTGGCTACTTTATCTGGTTCAAATTCATACGCTTCAGTTGAAAGAGAATCCTGAGCATGCACAAATCCACTAAAAAGAATGAGTAGTGCTGATATGCTAAGCGTATATTTCAAAGTCAATTAATTGTAGTTTCTTTCTCCAAAGATAGTACTTCCTACTCGAATCATTGTTGAGCCTTGTTCTATGGCCATATGATAATCTCCGCTCATTCCCATAGATAGAATTTTGAGTTGAGGATTAGTGGATTTCTGTTGTTTGAAAAAATTACTTAATGAGGTAAACTCATTTTTTAGCTGGGCTTGATCATCTGTAAAAGTGGCCATTCCCATAAAACCAACAATGTGAAGAAATCCAAGATTTTTAGCTTCATTAAATAGGAATTCGGCTTCATCAAAATCTAACCCAAACTTACTTTCTTCTTGTGCTATTTTTACTTGAAGCAAGCAATTAATTATGCGGTTATTTTTTTTGCCTTGCTTATTAATTTCCAATAGCAATTTAAAACTATCTACGGCATGAATCAAATGCACAAATGGGGCAATATATTTTACTTTATTGCTTTGTAAATGGCCAATTAAATGCCATTCGATGTCTTTGGGTAAATCTTCTTGTTTTTGGACTAATTCTTGAACTTTATTCTCGCCAAACACACGTTGTCCAGCATTGTAAGCCTCTAAAATAGCTTCATTAGGCTTGGTTTTAGAAACAGCCACCAAGGTAGCTGTTTCAGGTATTTCAGATTTTATTTTTTCAATATTTGCTGCTATACTCATTGATTAGTCTTTTTTTAACCCTCTAAGGAACAAAACAAATCCTTGCAAAGCGACAATAAATCCGATTAGCCAAGCTGCGATACTGCCAATAAAAAGTACTCCTGCTCTTGAAGAAAGCACATAGACTAAAGATCCGGCAAAAAATATAGCACAGCCAATAATTAACCAATAAATTCCACCTATTGTTTTACTCTTTTTTTTGTATTGTTGGTATTCTTTTTTTTGATCTTCATCAATTTTATTAAGCTCACGCATAATACCTCTTCTTAATTGATCAGAGGTATTATGTCTTTTAAATATACTTGCCAATTCTCCAAATGAGGCCCCATTGTTTTTTATCTTAATACAGTACTGCTTGAGTTCTATATCGCTCATATTTTCAATGTCATTCATAGAAGAAGTTACAATGAGGTCTTATAATTCATGAACGAACAATCCACTTCTTAATTTAGGCTCAAACCAAGTTACTTTTGGAGGCATAATCATATCATTATCAGAAATATCCATTAACTGTTGCATACTTACAGGATGTAAGGCAAAGGCAACTTCCATTTCGCCACTGTTCACTCTTTTTTCTAATTCCCCTAAACCTCTAATACCTCCAACAAAATCAATTCTTTTGTCTGTTCTTAAGTCAACAATGTTTAATAATGGTTCCAACACTTGTTTAGAAAGAATGGTTACATCCAATACGCCAACAGGATCATTGTCATTGTAAGTACCTTCTTTAGCAACTAATTTATACCATTTGTTGTTGAGGTACATTCCAAAATGATGCAATGCTTCTGGTTTATATTGGTTTGAAGTTTCTTCTAAATCGAATTTTTCTGAAACTTTAGCAATAAAGGTAGCTTCATCCATACCATTTAGGTCTTTTGCTACTCTATTGTAATCAATAATTTTTAACTGATTGTCTGGAAAAAGAACAGCCATAAAATAGTTGTATCGTCCTCCATCAGCTGCATTACCACCCACTTCGTTTCTAAATTCTTCACCGACCAAAGCACCTGCTGCTGTTCTGTGATGTCCATCTGCCACATATATGCTTGGAACTTGATCTTCAAAAAGCTGCTTGATTGCAGTTACTTTATCTGTATCGCTAATTGTCCATAAAGTGTGTTGAATTCCATCGTTGGTAGTTATATCATATACGGGATCCGCTTGCTTAACATCAGCTACTAATTCATCAATCGAGTTTACATGGGGATAAGCAAAGAAAACAGGCTCATAATTTAACTTACTGTAACGAACATGGTTTTTACGGTCTTCCTCTTTGTCCGGGCGCGTTAACTCATGTTTCTTAATAATGTTATTGAAATAATCATCAATCGCACAACAGCCCACTAAACCAGTTTGTTTATGACCATCCATAATAATTTGATAGGCATAATAGTTTTCGGTATCATCCTGAATCATTAAGCCACCATCAACTAATTTGTCAAAATTTTCTTTTCCTTTTTTATAAACCTCAGGAGCATAATGATCAGCATCATCAGAAAAGTCAATTTCAGGTTTGATGATGTGATAAAAACTATTTGGATTGTCTTTACAAATTTCTCTAGCTTCTTTTGCGTTTAACACATCGTAAGGACGACTTGCGATTTCTTTGACCTTATCAGCCGTTGGACGATAAGCTTTAAATGGTACTAATACAGACATTGATTTCTTATTAAGCGGTTACTGAATTAAAATGATTGATTATTTGTTCTGCTAATTCTTCTCCAATTCTATCTTGAGCTTCACCAGTAGCAGCACCAGTATGAGGAGTTAAAGATATTTTGGAATGTTTCAATAAATCTTCTCTCGGAGTAGGTTCATTGGTAAAAACATCTAATGCAGCATGAGCTACTTTTCCTGAATCTAAACTTGCAATTAAAGCATCTTCATCAATAACACCACCACGAGCAGCATTTGCGATAATTACGCCATCTTTCATCTGAGCAAATTCATCATTTCCTATTAACGCATTACCGTCTGCAGGCATTGGTACGTGCATCGAAATATAATCAGCGTTAGCTAACAACTCCTCTAATGAGCTTGTATTGATGTTAACACTAACCGTTTGTTCAGCTACTTGAACATCAACAGTTGCACTATCCATAAACGGATCAAAAGCAATAACATTCATTCCACAACCTAAGGCATACTTAGCTGTACTTTGACCAATTCTTCCAAACCCAATAATTCCTATGTTTTTTCCTCTTAACTCTACACCTTTTCCGTATTTCTTTTTTAATACTTTAAAATCTGAAGTTCCAGAAACAGGCATTTGTCTGTTTGAATCGTAAATAGAACGAGACATGCTAAATAAATGAGCCATTACTTGTTCTGCCACAGACTGAGATGAAGCTGCAGGTGTATTGATCACTTTTAGCCCTTTGTTTCGAGCGTATTCAACATCAATGTTGTCCATACCAACACCACCACGACCAATCAATTTTAATCCTGGGCACGCATCAATGAGGTTTTCTCTCACAGTAGTTGCGCTTCTAACTAAAAGGCCAACATAGTTGTTCCCATTAATAGCATTAATTAAATCATCTTGAGCAACAGTCTCTGTTACTACTTCATAACCTGCTTTTTCAAGGTTTTCTTTTCCGATAGGTGCAATCCCATCATTTGCTAAAATTTTCATAGTTTCTCTATTTGAAAAAATTATTCGTTTACTAAATCATATTTATTAGCCAATTGTTTCATCGTGTCAACCAACACTTGAATACTTTCAATGGGCATTGCATTATAGATAGAAGCTCTATATCCTCCTACATCTCTGTGTCCATTAATTCCACTTATTCCAGCTTCATTCCACATTTTATCAAAATCTTCTTTTACATCGTCATTGGTTAATACAAATGTTACATTCATATCACTCCTGTCTTCTTTTTCCGCTGTTCCTTCAAATAAAGGGTTAGCATCTATTTCACTGTAAAGTAATGCTGCTTTTTCTTGATTTACTCTTTCTATCCATTCAATTCCCCCATTTGCTTTTAGCCATTCTAACGTTAGCATAGAAACATAAATTGGATAAACAGGAGGGGTGTTAAACATTGATCCTTTGCCTATGTGAGTTCTTAAATCCAGCATCGTAGGTATTGTACGATTAGTCTGACCAAGTAAATCATCTTTAACAATGTAGAGCGTTGTTCCTGCAGGACCTAAGTTCTTTTGTGCCCCGGCATAAATTAGCGCATAATCACTTACATTAATTTTTCTGCTAAAAATATCAGATGACATATCTGCAATCAATAAAGTGTTCTCTTGAACAGGAATGTCTTTTATTTGAGTTCCAAAAATGGTATTGTTCGTTGTGATGTGAAAATAATCTACGCCATCAGGAACAGTATATCCTTTAGGTATGTAATTAAAATTCTTGTCTTCAGAAGATGCCACAATAATTGCTTCACCATGACTAATATCAGCTTCTTTAAATGCTTTTTTACTCCATGCACCAGTATTTAAGTATGCCGCAGAGCCATTCTTATTTCCATAATTTAATACAGTATTTAAAAAACCAGTACTCGCTCCACCTTGTAAAAACAAAACGGAATAACCTTCTGGTACATTTAAAATTTCTTTAACCAAAGCAACAGCATTATCCATTACAGCTACAAAATCTTTGCTTCTGTGAGATATTTCTAAAATAGATAAATTAAGGTTATTGAAATTAACAACAGCTTCTGAAGCTTTTTTTAGGACTTCTTGATTTAAGATACTTGGTCCAGCACTGAAATTATGAACTTTTGACATTTTAAAGAATTTAAGTAAATAGTTAGTACAAAATTAATACTAAAATTGAGGGAACAAGTTAAGATTAAAAATTTAATTATCAATTAAATTTTATTCAAAACTGGCACTCCCTTCTTTGTCTTTTTTCTTTAAATCAAATAGGTAAGCAATTGAGACTCTAAACAGTTTTAAGGTCTCTGTATCTTCTCCTTCATTTTCATCTCGATAATCCAATAAACCGTGAGAATACATTAGATTAAAATGTAAATCTTTTACTTCATAACCAATTCCTACATTAAAACCAATGTCTAATGATCTCAAGCCATCTGTTCCAGAAATAGATAAAGTTTCTGTTCCGGACTCAGGAAGAAAAAAGCTTGTAAATCCACTTACTCCCAATGCATCTAAATCAATCACATCTAAAGCTGGAATCTCAGTTGTTACTTCTTCTTTTTTTGTAGCCGATAGCAATATGCCAGCATAAGGACCTAAGTAGAAATTGACGTTTTTATATTTGTAGTTTGCTAATACTGGAATTTCAATAAAAATTTCAGAACTCACACCCTCAATTGTTTCTGTTATATCTGTGTTCAACCCAGGTACATTTAACAATGAGTCTAACCCTAAAGTGTCTGCTCCTCCAAACCCACCAAAGCCTCCTAACAAACCATCCAATTCTTCAGTAAGAGGGGTTACAGAAGAAGACGAGTATCCTTTTTTCTTTTGGCTCATAAAAACACCTGTACTTAACCTGAAAGTTTCAGAGAAATGAAATTTTAAGTGTGCACCGAAATGATAACCCAATTGATAATTTCGACCGATGTCTGTACTTTCCATTGGAATTACATTTACGCCAATTTCAGGCCCTAAATAAACCTTTTGACTAAATACACATGTGACAGAAAAAAAGATAAGAAATATGGAGATAAGGTGTTTCATGTTAATTGAGTTTTTCGATGGTTTGACTGCCTATGATTAAATCTGAATTTAATGAAATTTTATAATCAACATATTTGTTGATGCTTAAATTCATTTCAGTAATCATGTCTTTATAATTGATGTCCTTAGAAGAAAAAATGACTTCATTAATGTTGTAGATAGAAATTAAATCAGGCAATTGATATAACTTTCCAATGT
>JAJCYO010000108.1 GCA_029262875.1 Flavobacteriales bacterium | reverse complement strand
TTAACATCATTTGGATTAGATTTAACTACAACCTCCTCCACAATGGTATTCCATTCACTACATGAAGTACATTTTCCTACCCATTTTGGATATTGTGAGCCACAATTTTGGCAAAAAAAGGCTGTTTTTACTTTAGTTTTTGCCATGATGTATTGGGTTAGACTACTGCTGCAGAACCTTTCTTTTTGGCAAGTGAAGCTTTAATGTCTTCAACCTCTCCTTTAGGAATGGCATTAATAAGATCTTTAGTGTACTCTGTCTGAGGGTTGGCGTAAATTTCGTCTGCCAATCCTAACTCAACAATTTTTCCATCTTGCATGACGATCATTCGATCACTCATAAATTTAACAACGGATAAATCATGAGAAATAAAGATATACGTGAACTTAAATTCTTCTTTTAACTCATTGAGTAAGTTCAAAACTTGAGCTTGTACAGAGACATCCAATGCAGAAACAGATTCATCACAAATAATAAATTTCGGATTTAACGCTAAAGAACGGGCAATGCAAATTCTTTGTCGTTGTCCACCTGAAAACTCATGAGGATATCGGTAAAAATGTTGTTCCAATAAACTTACCCTTTTTAGTAACTCCATTACCTTGGCTTTGCGCTCCTCATCATTGTTAAATACATTATGAACGCGCATAGGTTCCATAATGGCTTCACCAATTGTGATACGAGGATTTAAGGAAGAGTAAGGATCTTGAAAAATGATTTGCATTTCTTTACGATATGCTCTCATCTCTTTAGTTCCTAAATCTGTTAAATCGTTTCCTTCAAATATAATTTGACCTTCTGTTGGATCAACCAATTTTAAAATTGTTCTTCCCAAAGTTGTTTTTCCACAACCCGATTCACCAACTAATCCAAGTGTTTCTCCCGGGTAAACTTCAAAAGTTACATCATCAACAGCCTTAACATATTCTTTGACTTTTCCAAAAACGCCTCTGTTAATTGGAAAATAAGTCTTAAGATTATTAATTTGTAAGACAGGTTCTTGTTTGAATAATGTTTCGTGTTTTTTTGCAGTTTCTGCAGGAGTAATTACCAAGCTATTGGTTACTTCTGCAACAGATTTATTGGTTTCATGCATTACATTGTTATCATCAATGGTCATGAAATCGGATACTGTTGGTAGCCATTGTAATCTCCTGTTTAATGGAGGTCTACAAGCTAATAATCCTTTTGTATAAGGGTGTTGTGGATTCGTAAAAATATCCATTACGTTACCTTGTTCAACAATTTTACCTTTATACATCACCACAACCTTATCTGCTAATTCTGCAATTACACCTAAATCATGTGTAATAAACATAATCCCCATATCATGCTCTTGTTGCAATTGCATCATCAGCTCCAATATGGTTTTCTGAACGGTTACATCTAATGCTGTTGTAGGTTCATCTGCAATTAAGATAGAAGGGTTACAAGACATCGCCATTGCAATCATCACTCTTTGCTTTTGTCCACCAGAAATCTGATGAGGATAGGCGTTAAACATGTCTTCTGGACGTGGTAACTCAACTTGCTTGAATAATTCTATGGTTAGCGCTTTCGCGTCTTTTTTATTTACTTTTTGATGCAGTATAATGGCTTCTGTCACTTGATCACCACAAGTATAAACAGGATTTAACGAAGTCATTGGTTCCTGAAATATCATGGCTATTTCATTTCCTCTATAGCCTCTCATTTCCTTTTCAGTTGCCTGAACTAAGTCAACAACACCTTCTTCAGTATGAAATAAGATTTCTCCACCAGCAATTTTTCCTGGAGGATTCGGTATTAATCGCATTACGGATAACGAAGTAACGGATTTTCCTGAACCTGATTCTCCAACTATACCAATTGTTTCGCCTTTATTAAGTGTAAACGAAACATCATTTACAGCTTTAACCGATTCTTCTTCAGTGTGGAACTCAGTTACTAAGTTTTTTATCTCTAATAATGTTCTACTGCTCATACTTTATAAATCATCTTGAAAGGGCAATAAAATTACACTTTCTAAAAAACTAAAACAAGGAATAATATCAATACCTAATATAAGATTAGACCATTTACAGTATTTTGAAGACAAAATGCTTGTAACTAACTATAGACTAATAATCTAAGTCACGAACAAAAATGGTAATAAAACCATATCCTTCGCTATCGTTAATCATGGATATGGCAACTCTACTGTTTGAAATGCTTGAATTGGTGTGCCAAGTCATGTAGCCGTCATCTTCTTCTCGACCGATACTGTATTTTCTGTTAAAGTGGTCTGAAAAATTGCTAAAAAGTATATCGGCATCTTCAATTGCATCTAAAAATATGGCCACTTCAATTTCATAGAGTTCGTTATCCTCAGAAAAATCATAAGAAACGGTGTAGGAATTTCCCATGCTTATTTCGTAATCATAATGCAAGTATTCTAGCATTTGATCTTTTAGAAATTGATCGTCTTCAATGCTCTTAACATCTTCAACCGTTGAGCTGATTTCAACTCCTCTTAATTGCCCATTTTCTGATTTTAAAATTTCTTCATAAAAAGGACTTTTATTTTGACCACAGGCCAATAAAAGACAAAAACTGAGGGAAAGAAGTATTTTGTTTAGAGCAAGTTTCATAAGCTAAGGTGTAATAATATTTTCTTCTTCAATCAGGTTCTCATTTCTGAACCTTAAGAATAACTGTGTTAACGCGACAACATCTTTCTGACAGTAATTTGCAATACGTTCTAAATCTTTATCCTTCCAGTAGACTTCATTAACCATGCTTCCATCAATATCATCTTTAGGTGTTGGAATGTTAAATATAGAGGTCAATAAATTTAATGATGTATAATGTTTATAATCACCAAACTTCCACAATTGTAAGGTGTCTAAATGAGGAACTTCCCACGGTTTTTTCCCTGCCATATCAAGTATTGATGGAATACTAATGCCATTAATTAGACCTCTTCTGGCGATATATGGAAAATCAAATTCTTTACCATTATGAGCACAAAGCAAATAATCCCTTTCACTATAATGTTTGTTTAGCAATTCAAAAAAATCAATTAAGAGGGTTGCTTCATCATCATTGTAATATGATTTCAACCGAAGAGACTTTGTCCCGTTTTCCAGCTTTATAAATCCAACAGAAATACAAACAATTTTACCAAACTCGGCATAAATACCTGCTCTTTCGTATACATCTTCGGCTGTTTCATCCTCTTTAGCCAGAAACTTAGCTTTCTGTTCCCAATGCTTCTTAAAGTCTTCATCCAATTGAGAAAATTCAGGACGCTGTGCCACTGTTTCTATATCTAAGAAAAGAATTTTTTCAAGGTTTATTTTTTGAAGCATATTTTAAGTTGAAATTTTCAAACCCTAAGTTACGATTATTTAATCATTACTCCAGGTTTATTTATAACGGGAATGGTAATGAAATTTTCTTTTTTAATCGTCTCAGATAAAAAGATGTACTTTTTATCAAGCATTTCATTGTTTATGAAAAAGCTTACCCAATATTCATTGTGTAATGCGAAAACATTTTCCATGATTGGTTCAATTAATGCGTAATCATTAGGAGAAACATTACCTATAGAATGTCTTAAAGCAGAAGTTTTAATTTCATTTCCATTTACTTCTGTAAGATACCCTTTAGAAGAAACCAGCACATTTTCTATAGTTTCTGCTTTTTGGTTAATGAGGTAAACGTTCCATATGTCTTCATTGAGTTCATTTTTTTCTTGCACTACTGCTACAGAAATATCCTCAACTTTAGATGGATTAATATCTTTTTTCATAGGGGATTACTCAAAAGATTTTATTGCCTTCTGAACCGTTTTATCGGAATCATTAATAATTACGTAATAGCCAAAATCATTAAATAAATTTCTACTGATTGCAGCCTTTAAACCCCTTAAGATCAAGGTTTTCGAAATAATGATTTCTTCTAAATTTCTTTCTAATTCATTTTCATCGGCAAATTTTACAATACCATTAAACAAGTCATTATTAACCCTGAAACGAGTTTTGAAAGCTATAGGGTCTTTGTATTTTTTTTGTAGTATTTTACGTTGTTTATCTACATAATTTAATGCAAAATTTTGAATGATCCCTCTGTATCTTAATTCATATAAATAAGGTGTTCCTCCGATGGTGTCTAATGGAACAAAAAGATCAGGCATAATGCCACCACCACCATAGACCACTTTTCCTTCTGGTGTGTAAAATTTTAAGGAATCAGGAAATTGAATACTATCTACCGATAGTAATTCTCCATTTTCATAGCGATTGTAAGCCTCAGCATGATATTGCTCCATGTCAGTTCCATAAGGTTTTTGGATGGACCTTCCAGTCGGTGTATAGTATCTTGCAACAGTCAATCTTAATGCAGAACCATCGGGCCACATTACCTGTTCTTGAACTAACCCTTTACCAAAAGAACGTCTTCCAATTATAGTGCCTCGGTCATTATCTTGAATTGCTCCAGCTAAAATCTCACTGGCTGAAGCTGAATTTTCGTTAATTAAAATAGCAATATCACAGGTTTCTAATGTTCCACCAGCTGTGGAAAAATGATCATCTTTTTTTCTTGTTCTCCCATTTGTGTAAACAATCATTTTATTTTTTGCCAAGATTTCATCTGCTATTTTTGTTGCAGCGCCTAAAACACCCCCACCGTTTCCACGTAAGTCAATGATTAACTTTTCCATTCCTTTCTTTTTCAGCTCCTTTGTAGCTTGCATAAATTCGGAATAAGTTGTTTTTGAAAAACGAGTAATTCTCAAGTAGCCAATATCATTTTTAATCATGTATGGAGCATCAATACTAAAGATGGGTATTTGATCCCTTGTAATGGTAAAGTGCTTTCTTTTTTTAGATCCTTGCCTAATAATATCAACATTTACCTTAGTCCCTCTAGGTCCTTTTAAAAGCTTAATTACTTGATCATTGCTTATACCAACTCCTGCCACAATTGTCGTGTCGACCTTAACAATTCTATCTCCCGCTTTTATTCCTAATTTATCTGAAGGACCATTTACAACAGGAGAAATAACCAATATCGTATCGTCTTTTATTCTAAATTCGACACCAATTCCTTCAAAATTACCTTCTAATGGGTCATTCATTCCATCAAAATCTTTAGCGGGAATATAGTAGGAATGAGGATCCAATAATGCGAGCATAGAAGCTATAGATCGCTCGCTTAAATCTTTTTTGTCAACTGAATCGACATAAGTGTCTTCAATAAAATTTAAAATCTCATTGAGTTTAGTTGCCGTGTTAAATCGTTTGTTCTGAGGGAAAATGGAAGTTTTATCATTAACGTCAGATGGAGCTAAAAATGCACCTAAATAGATCCCTAAAATAATGCACCCCGCAATTATTAGTGGAAGAAGGATAAATATAAGTGCTCTATTTTTACTCATTTAAATTTTCTATTTGAGTGAGTTTAATTCCTGACGCTGCTAAAAAATCTAACCCAGAAGTATCTTTATATCCGTTAATGTAAACAACTCGGGTTATGCCAGCTTGCAATATAAGTTTACTGCATTCCTTGCAGGGTGAAAGTGTAATGTATAATGTTGCTTCATTAGCATTGTGATTGGATTTTGCAATTTTCGTCAGCGCATTTGCTTCGGCATGTAAAACGTACCAAAGTGTATCTCCTTCATTATCTTCGCAACAATTATCATACCCCGTAGGAGTCCCGTTGTACCCGTCAGAGATAATCATTCTGTCTTTTACGATTAGTGCACCAACTTGTTTTCTGGTACAATGAGAAAGTTTAGCCCATTCTTGTGCCATTTTTAGGTAGGCACTATCGTATCGGAGTTGTTTTTCTTTACTGTATTGCATCTGCATTTGAAAAAATCAAAAGTAGGAAATTGCGGTTGGTTTTTAGTTTTTAGTCGATAGTTTTTGGTCGAAAACATTCACTACGACCTTTTATTTCTTTCGACTTAAAAAAATGTTTAAAAAGAATAGGTTAACCCACCGAGAACTCCAAATTTTTGAGTTGGATAATCATCCCATTTTTTGTACGCAGATGAAGTAATATTGTTGAATTGAATAAATGCAGATAGCTTTTTAGTGTAACGGTATTCAAGCCCTAAATTAATATCAATAACGCCATCTAATTCCTTTGATTCTTCAAGGAAGGTTATGGTGTTATTCGTAATTTGAGTGGTCAATACTTTAGCATATTGTTTGCTGAAATAGAAAAAATCAGCTCTAACAATAATTTTATCACTCAAATCATATATACCTGACAGTGAAATTTTAAGATCTGGTTTATGCCACACTTTAATTTCATTTCTAGGGTTATAACTGTAATAGTTAGCACCTAATAAGATTTTAAACTTCTCTAATTTTTGATAGGCTAATTCACCAGTAATTTTTGAGAACTTAACGGTGTCGTAAACTAATACAAATTTGTTTTCAATTAAGTTATTAAAATCCTTTACATAGAGCGGCATTCCCTCAACCTTCTGTTGACTAAAACTTGCATTGAACGTTATTTTAGAGCTCAAACTACCTCTAATCCCGCCATAAACATCATACTTCTGATTACTGTTTTGTGTCTCTAATAATTGCGTGTTGATGAAAGGATTTTCTTGATAAAAGTTGTTTAAATTATTTCCTATTAAGCCACCTCTAATTCCAACGTAAGGAATAATAATGTGCTCAACAACATTGTATTTGAATTCTGCTTTAGGGTAAAAATGAAATTTAGTATCAGGGTAGGAATTTAAATATAATCCTATGCCTACTTGAAATTGCCATTTATTCGTACTTGTACTAATGTGAGGATTTAATCCTAATATTAAATTGTTGCCTTGATCTAATGGATTAATTAGTTTGTTATAATTCATTTCTACGCCAATAGCATAGAGCTCATTTTTATGGTATTTACTGAGCTTTCCGTCAACTTCAAAATGGTTTTCAGAAACCTGGAATAAATCATTTATATTATGATATCCAACATCAAAATTATAATCAAACTGACTTGTATCTGTAAAATTTCTTGTTAAGGAAAAAGCAATATTAAATTTGTCAAGTTCTTGTCTAATGTCATCATCATTTATTATAACTGCCGCATTTTGATCTGAAAAACCATAATAATGGTTTACATTTCGGGTGTAACCCATTGTTCCATAAAGCGTAAATTCTTTTGTGAAATGCTTGCCAAAAACATTTAATTCATTGTCACTAAAACTACTATAGTCATTACTTGCAATACCTCGTGAGGAAAAATGTTTGGCTGCAAACCCGTAGGATAAAGTTTTAGACCGTTTAGAATTATAATAGATTTCAGCTAACGGTGTAGCATTTGTTCCAAAACCAACCTTTGCGTAACCGCGATATAATTTAACCAAAGGCTCTCCTTTTATTTTTGCAGGTTTTATTAAATCTATATCAAAGGTTACTGGAACTTGTTTGTTTAAGAAGTTATACTTTAGTTCTGGAATAATTTTGTTGGTGTCTTTTATTGCCGGGTTGTCTTTAATTTTAAAAGCATCTGTCAAAAAAGGCTGGAAAATAGTTTCTGTAAAAATGGTGGTAGAATCTGAAGGTTTTGCTTGAGCAAAATCAGTAAATGGCAGCAATAAAAATGCCATCAACAAAATTAATATGTTCTTAGAGCTACTCATCTTTTAGGGTGTCTTCTAATTCATCATTCATTTCCTTAATCTCCGGATCAAGTTCAACATCTTTACTCTTTCCAGATTTCTTTTTTAATTTTTTGAGTTTAGGAAGTTCTTCTTCTATTACCTCTTCTTCTTCATTAAATAATTTTTCAAATTCTTCGCTGTCGAATAACTCTAAATCTATATCTGGTTCTTCTTCAATTACCCTTTGAGCAGCTTCTTGTTGTTCAATTATTTGTAGTTTTTCTTTTGCAGTATCAACTAATTCAGGGAATTTACTATTATCAATAACATTGGTTAGTGCCACTTTTGCTTGAAAAAAGTCTTCTTTAGCAACATAGTTGTCCGATAGTAGAATAAGTGACTTTCCTATCCAATAACCATAAGACGGAAATTTTTTAATTAAACTAAATACTTCAGATTCGCAGTTGTCGTATTCACCTCTCAAGTGAATAATGTAGGCAACGTGGTATTTTCCTTCAGCACCAAATTCATTGGATGATGATGAAGCCGTAGTAAACTCTTTTAATGCTAAATTATAATCATCTTGAGCCAACACTACTTTACCATATATTAAATGAGTTTCAGTAATTAAATTGGCATCATCAATGTCCTTATTGATAATTAATTGACAATATTTTATGGTTTCATCATGGTTATTTAGGATGAAATTTAATCGCATTTGCTCCACCTGAGCCTTAAATACGTTCGCGGGAATATCGGCTAAATATTCTAATTTGCTATAGATGCTCAAAGCGTCTTCAGATCTTCCTAAATTCATGTTAATCTCACCCGCTTTCAGGAGAGCAGTTTCTGTAAATTTATTTTTAGGTTGTTCAATTACATAATTAAAATCAAG
>JAJCYO010000107.1 GCA_029262875.1 Flavobacteriales bacterium | reverse complement strand
GAAATATCTTCGAATTCTTCTTCCCATCTTCTAGTAATTTCTTTTTCTTCTTCCCTTACCCCATCATCTAAAACTAATACAGAATTATCACTCATTTTATCATACAGCAATGGTATTACAGGGTATCGAGATAAATCTTGTATGTAGTTAGGTGGCCCATCAACCACTATCATATCTATAACTGGTTTACCAACTAAAGAATCAATATTGTACCATATCCATTCTTTACCATTTATTGTATACTTTTTTAAAGGTGCATGAACAATTTCCACATAATCTTCCAAACCATGCTTTCGGATTAAATCTTTACTTTTTTCCACATAGTAAAAATCATGCTCCAAAGAAATCACCTTCCCACCACCAATCTTTTTAAAACAATAACCTATAACTATTGATGAAACTCCACTAGACGCTTCTACAATAAATTGTGGCTTTTTAAGTAGAATGATTTCAGCTATTTTTTTTAAGAAATCAGGGTGTGCTGCCCATCCTCCCGTTTCAGGTAATGGTGTTGTTATACCTAAAGAAGGGTAGAGAGAAGCTAAAATTTCTAACTGTTTGTATTTGGCATCAATTTCATTATCAGCTTCGATTTTTAATCTCTTCGTCTGTAAGGTAGAACTAATGTATAGTCCAAAGCTGACAATTAAATATAAAATAAAGTAAGATAACTTTCCAAGGTACTGCTCTCCAAAAACTACAATAACCCCAAATAGTATTACAAAAATACCCAGCGCTATTACAATATTCTTCTTCCCTATATTCACTTCTACCTATTTAGTGTGCAAATCTAACTTAAAACAAGCTAAACATAAGCATAAAATTGAAATTACCAATAAATGTGCAGGTTCTTAGAGGTGAATTCAGTCACACCAGAATACTCTTCAAAAACAACCCTCTTTAGTCGAAACTGTTATTCACATTATAATTTAAACAACTTTATAACTTATAGAAACGATAGAATGTTAAAAAAGCTTTATTTTAACACTTTCAATTTTATGTTTAAGCTTCAAGAAAAATCTATTTTGATTATCTCCAATGAACCTTGGGGAGATATATGGTATTCAAAACACAATTGGGCATATGAACTTTCTCGAAAGAACAAAGTGTTATTTATTAATCCACCAGAAAGGTGGTCGTTTAAAGACTTTTTTAGTTGTAAAATAAAGATTGAAAAATACTCTGACTCCTTATTATCTGTTAATTATAACAACAGGTTACCATTTACTCGCTTTGAATTCATTTTTCAGTTAAACGAACTATTAATAACAAAAGCGCTCAAAAAGTGGATGGATACAAACGATATTAATAATCGAATCTTTTGGTCTTTTGATCCCTATCGATTTTCCAATCCAAAATCGTTCAATCCTATTAAGTCTATTTTTTTTAGAGTAGATATTTTTTTATTAAAGCAGAGGGAAAAGAGACTAATCAAAAATGTAGATGCAGTTATCGTTACTGCTAATGAACTTCTAAAAGGAGTTCACGCAAAAAAAGAATTGGTTTTATCTCACGGTATTTCTTTGGAAGAATTTAATTCCGATAAAGATGTTGAATATGATAACAATTACTTTTTGTACGTTGGAAATATAGATCATCGTTTAGATGTTGAACTAATCAAAAAAATGTTACTTGAATTCCCAAATGAAAAATTCCTGTTTATCGGAAAAAAGATGGATACAGAAAATGAATTATTTCATGACATCTTTAATCGAAAGAAGTATGACAATATGATTTTGCATGGGGTTGAGCATTTTAAAAATCTAAAACATTATATTCATAAATCAAAAGCTTGCTTAGTACCAATGGACTTAAAAGTGCATGGTAATGCTGTCCATCATCATAAATCACTACAATACTTGGCATTAGGAAAACCAGTAATATCACCTGTTTTCAATGATGTAATCAATAAAGATGGTTTTATATCCGGTTATGCAAACCATGATGAAGCAATTGAACGAATAAAAGAATTAGATTCCGTAGAAACAGAAGAACTAATTGAAAATCGCATTACATTTGCCAAGCAATTTTTATATTCTAATTTGATAGCAAAAGTTGAACAATTCTTAAATTAATCATACGATCTCCTAAAGAAAAATAAAATGAACGATTGTTGTAGAATATGTGGGGCTCAAGATTTAATTAGTAGTTATTACCCAGATGCCCATTTTAATGGAAAAATATTTCAATACTTAAATTGCCAAAACTGTGCTTCATTCAATGTCTTTCCATCTCCAGACAATGATGACTTTAGTAAAATGTATGGGGAAGAAGACCATACCTATTTAAAAGACGTTAAAGGAAAGCTGGACTATGATTTTAATTATCCCTTTGCCGACCATCAAGGCTACCAAATTCAATTCTTGAAACAAATTAAGAATGATTTGCAAGGAAAAACACTGTTAGATTATGCCTGTGGGAGTGGTTTTTACATGAAATATGCTGAACAACTTGGAGCAAAAGTTACTGGAATAGAGTTTGATGAAAAATTTGTAGCACTGTTAAAAGAAAAGACTGATTTTGATTTATATACCTTCTCTGAAGCAAAGTCCAAATTTGCTTCCACCACCTTTGATTTTATACATCTTGGACATATTCTGGAACATTTACCAGACCCTATTACACTTATTAAAGAACTTAAACAGTTTGCTAATGAAAATACCGTATTTATTATTGATGGTCCATTAGAACGAAATTCCTGTTTACACCGGTTATATGTAGATTTAGGTTCAAAATTAAAGGGTAAAAAACATCGAGATGCTATACCTCAACACCTGACACTTACTACTCAAAAATCTCAACTGTTATTTTTTCAGCAAGCTGGATTAAAAAAAGAAAAATATATTGTAACTGAACAATATTTTCCTCTTCCTCCAAAATTAGAACCTTCAATTGGAAAAGCTATTAGCTTCATCGTTGCAAGTGTTTCTATTCTAATTTCCAAATTAATACCTTCCTCTGGAAATGTCTTTCACTTTAGAGGAAAAGTCATCGATAATTGATGATATCAAAAAAATAGGATTATCTTGCGCCACGCAATTTACCATACCGATTTAATTAAAAACAAATATTAGCTCATACTTGAGAGAAACGACACATATAGTAGAAGTAATAGCAGACCCTAATGGAGTGACCTACTTTAACCTATTTGCGGAACTCTCAAAAAAACAACCTAACGTAAAGCTATCTTTTATATACCTCAACCAAACGGTATCACCTATGGAGGAGGATATGAAAAAAAGAGGATGTGATTGTTATTGGGTTAAATTTGACAATACCAGTCGTATTAAAAGTTGGTTTAGTGCTTATTTTCAACTTAAAAAATTGTTCAAACAACTAAAGCCTGATGTAGTTCATTCTCATTTATTTGATGATGGTGTACCAACTATGATTGCAGCCAAGCATGCTGGTGTGAAGAAGCGTGTTCATACCAAGCAAAGCACTACTTTTAACTGGATACATGCACCTAAAGCTGTTTTTTTAGACCGATTCATTAATCGATCAGCAACTCATTTAATTGCGGTATCCAATGAAGCAAAACAATTCTTAATCGAAAAAGAAAAAACTGATCCTAAAAAGATTCATATGATTCATCATGGGATTTCGTTTGAAAACCTTAAAAAAGCAGATGAGTCTGAAATTAAAGCCTTTAAATCTAAATTTAATTTAGAAGGTAAAAGGCTAATTGGAACGGTAAGCAGGTACATCAAATGGAAAGGGTATATAGAGTTTATAGAAGCAGCAAGTCTGTTAAAAGATAAATATCCCGATGTAATGTTCTTGGGAGTTGGAAATGGTTCTCAAGAAGAAGAACTAAGAGCGTTGATAAAACAAAAGGGGTTGGAAAAACAATTTATTTTGACTGGATGGATTGAAAAACAACATATTCCTACTGTTTTTAAATCTCTCGATATTTATTTTCATTCTGCCCATATGGA
Organism: Flavobacteriales bacterium; assembly: GCA_029262875.1. Taxonomy (GTDB): domain Bacteria; phylum Bacteroidota; class Bacteroidia; order Flavobacteriales_E; family Vicingaceae. The sequence goes on along the minus strand of JAJCYO010000107.1, from coordinate 1,998 downwards.
GCCATTTGGATTTGTTATCCCGGAAGCAATGGTTAACAGAATTCCAATAGTGACAACTCCTACTGGTTCTGCTGCAGATGGGTTAAAACATATGGAAAGTGCTTATATTGCACCTTATTATGATGTTGAAGAGCTTGCTAATGGTATGATTTATTTTTTAGAAAATGATTCATCTTCATTTGTTGAAAAAGCTTATCAGTCGGCAGTAGACAACTTTACAATAGAAAAAATGTGGAACAATTACTTAGCTTTATATAGACAGTAAATGTATCATGAAGGTATTATTTAGACACATATACAAACTAATACCGTTTAAAGGTTTTATCTTTAAGATTGTTAGGAGTTTTTGGACGCCTAAAGAATCTATATATAGGCACCTCCATTTTAAAGGCGTAATTGATGTAAAGGTTAATAACAACTGTAGTTTTAAAATATACCATGCTGGTCACCATATAGAAAATGAACTATTTTGGGCTGGATTAGAAAATGGGTTTGAAAAATTGTCTATCTCTCTTTGGGTTCAGTTATCAAAAAAAGCAAACGTTATACTTGATATTGGTGCTTATTCTGGTTTATATTCATTGACTTCTTCAAGCTTAAATCCAAATTCAAAAATTTATGCTTTTGAACCTATGGAGCATAATTTTGACTTGTTGAATAAAAATATAGCTCTTAACAATTATCCTAACATCGTTTCCATCAAAAAAGCTTGTTCCAATTTTTCGGGCGAAGCAATTGTGTATACTGAAAAAAACACCACATTAACAACCTCAGTTACCGTTAACAAAAGTCTATTTGCAAAAGGAAAAGAATTAGACACTGTTCCAATAGAAACCATCCGATTAGATGAGTTTTTCAAAAAAGAAGGGTTGCAAAGTTTAGATTTAATAAAAATTGATGTAGAAACTCATGAACATGAGGTTTTACAGGGCATGAGCGATTTAATAAAAACTTACAAGCCTACCTTTTTAATAGAGGTATTAAATGATGAAGTAGCAAAAAACATCGAATCATTAGTTGATGGGTTAGATTATCTTTATTTTGACATAGATGAAATTGACAAAATTGAACGTGTTGATTCAATTAAACAAAGTAGTTATTACAATTACTTAATTTGCCAAGAAAACGTAGCTAAAGAGTTAAATTTGATTTAAAATGTCAAAAAAAGTAGCAATCATAGATTATGGTTTAGGCAACCATTTTTCAGTTCAGAAAAAAATGAACCGATTAGGTTATGATGTTTTTACTACAAATGAAATAGATATCATTCAACAATCAGATAAAATTATTCTTCCAGGTGTAGGTCATTTTGGTAAAGCGATGGAAAACCTTCATCAATTAAATCTTATTGAAACATTAAATGAAGAAGTATTAGAAAAAAACAAGCCGATATTAGGGATATGTTTGGGAATGCAACTAATGGCCTCACATAGTGAGGAAGGAAATACTGAAGGGCTTAATTGGTTTGATGCAACAGTTGAAAAATTTAAAATTTCTGATCAACTCAAATATAAAGTCCCACACACGGGTTGGAATCAAGTCAACATTGCAAAAAAATCTAATCTACTCCATAATATCAATAATCTTTCCGAGTTTTACTTTGTTCACGCTTACCATTTTAATTGTAAAGATGAAACAGATGTATTATGCCGTACAGATTATGAATCTAACTTCGTTTCTGCAGTAGAACATAACAATATATTTGGTGTACAATTTCACCCAGAAAAAAGCCACAATGTTGGTATGCAACTACTTAAAAATTTTGTAGAATTATAATGTTTCGCCCAAGAGTCATACCTGTTTTACTTTTACACAATAATGGATTGGTAAAAACCGTCAAATTTGGAAAAAGCACTTACATTGGCGATCCTATTAATGCCGTTAAGATATTTAATGATCTAAAAGTTGATGAAATTGTTCTCTTAGATATAGATGCTACTAAAGAAAACCGTTCCATTCCTATCGATCTCGTTAAAGAAATAGGTGAAGAAGCCAATA
>JAJCYO010000106.1 GCA_029262875.1 Flavobacteriales bacterium | reverse complement strand
GTTCTATAATTAATTGTTTCAGGTTTTAATACTTCTCCACTAGATCTTTCTAGGATCAATTCTGGAGAGGATAAGCTGATTGTAATTTTAGAAAAATTACTGCTTGTTTGGTTATTATCGCGCTTAAAAGCCATATTATTGAGATATTTGAAAGTTCAAATTATAATATTAATTAGTCCATTGTGATGTTAAGAGATAATCCTCTTAATTCGTGTAACAATACATTAAATGATTCTGGAATACCTGGTTCAGGCATCGGTTCTCCTTTAACAATTGCTTCATAAGCTTTCGCTCTTCCTTTCACATCATCAGACTTTATTGTCAAGATTTCTCTTAAGATGTTAGCTGCACCGAATGCTTCAAGTGCCCAAACTTCCATCTCTCCAAATCTTTGTCCACCAAATTGTGCTTTACCACCTAATGGTTGTTGTGTAATTAATGAGTAAGGTCCAATAGAACGAGCATGCATTTTGTCGTCTACCATGTGACCTAATTTCAACATGTAAATTACACCTACAGTTGCCGGTTGATCAAATTGTTCACCAGTTCCACCATCATATAAGTATGTTTTACCATATTGCGGTACACCAGCTTTAATACAATAGTCATTGATTTCTTCAACTGAAGCTCCATCAAAAATTGGTGTTGCAAATTTTTGATCTAATTTTTGTCCAGCCCAGCCTAATACTGTTTCATATACTTGACCAAGGTTCATCCTAGAAGGTACACCTAATGGATTCAATACAATATCAACTGGAGTTCCGTCTTCTAAGTAAGGCATGTCTTCTTCACGAACAATATTCGCAACAATACCTTTATTACCGTGACGACCAGCCATTTTATCACCAACTTTAAGTTTTCTCTTTTTAGCCAAGTAAACTTTAGCTAATTTGATAATACCTTGTGGTAGTTCATCTCCAACAGAGATAGCGTATTTTTTTCTTTTATATACACCTAAAATTTCATTGGTCTTAATACTATGGTTATGTAATATTTGTCTAACCAAGTTATTTAAGTCATCAGAAGTAGTCCAATTTTTAGAATCAATAAAGATGAAATCATCAATTTTTTCTAAAACTTTAACACTAAACTTAGTCCCTTTAGGTATAATGTCTTCATTGTAATAGTTTACTACACCTTGACAAGTTTTCCCGTTAACTACTTTATACAGTTTGTCAATCAACACTTTTTTCAACGCATCAATTTCTTTCTTGTAATCTTCATCTAAACGAGCGATTAAGTTTTTCTCTTCAGCTCTAACTTTTTTATCTTTTACAGCTCTTTGGAATAACTTTTTATCTACAACTACACCTTTAACTGATGGTCTTACTTTTAAAGAAGCATCTTTAACATCACCAGCTTTATCTCCAAAGATTGCTCTTAATAGCTTTTCTTCTGGAGTAGGATCTGTTTCTCCTTTAGGAGTAATCTTACCAATTAAGATATCACCTTCGTGTACTTCTGCACCAACTCTAATGATTCCATTCTCATCTAAATCTTTAGTAGCTTCTTCACTAACGTTTGGAATATCAGCAGTTAATTCTTCTAATCCTCTTTTAGTATCTCTAACTTCTGTAGAAAATTCTTCAATATGAACTGAAGTAAAGATGTCATCTTTTACAACTTTCTCAGAAATAACAATCGCATCCTCAAAATTATAACCTTTCCAAGGCATAAATGCTACTTTAAGGTTTCTACCTAATGCTAATTCTCCTTCTTGAGTTGCGTACCCTTCGCATAGTACTTCTCCTTCAGATACTTTCTGCCCTTTTACAACAATTGGAGAAAGGTTAACACAAGTATTTTGATTTGTTTTTTGAAAGTTAGATAAGCTGTAAGATTTTGAATCTTCATTAAAGCTTACCAATTTCTCATCTTTAGATCTATTGTATTTGATGGTAATTGTATTTGAATCAACATATTCAACTACACCATCTGTTTCTGCATTGATTAATACTCTAGAATCCTGTGCTACTCTTCCTTCTAATCCAGTTCCAACAATTGGGGATTCAGCATTTAATAAAGGAACAGCTTGACGCATCATATTCGATCCCATCAATGCTCTATTCGCATCATCATTCTCTAAGAAAGGAATTAGTGAAGCGGCAATAGAAGCAATCTGATTAGGAGCAACATCCATTAAAGCAAGCTCTTTTGGTGTTGCAACAGGAAATTCCCCTTCTAATCTAGATTTTACTGTTTTCGTAAGGAAATTACCTTTCTCATCTACCTTAGCGTTTGCCTGAGCGATGATTCTACCATTTTCCTCTTCAGCACTTAAATAAATTACTTGCTTTTTAAGATTTAACTTCCCTTCTTCAACATGACGATAAGGAGTTTCTATAAATCCTAATTTATTTACTTTGGCATAAACACAAAGGGATGAAATCAACCCAATATTCGGCCCCTCAGGAGTTTCAATTGGACAAAGTCTTCCATAGTGTGTATAGTGAACATCCCTTACTTCGAATCCAGCTCTTTCTCTTGAAAGACCTCCAGGTCCTAAAGCAGACATTCTTCTTTTATGTGTTATCTCAGATAATGGATTGGTTTGATCCATAAATTGAGACAATTGGTTGGTACCAAAGAAAGAGTTAATTACTGATGATAATGTTTTAGCATTAATCAAATCAGACGGTGTAAATACCTCATTATCTCTTACGTTCATTCTCTCACGAATGGTTCTTGCCATTCTTGAAAGACCCACACCAAACTGGTTGTATAGTTGTTCACCAACTGTTCTAACCCTTCTATTACTTAAGTGATCAATATCATCAACTAAAGTCTTAGAGTTAATTAATTCAATTAAATATTTAATAATAGAAATGATATCCTCTTTAGACAATGTTCTAACATCATCAGCGGTATCCATTCCTAATTTTTTGTTTATTCTAAATCTACCTACTTCTCCTAAATCATATCTCGTTTCAGAGAAAAATAATTTATCGATTACGCCTCTTGCAGTTTCTACATCAGGCGGTTCAGCATTTCTTAATTGTCTATAGATGTGCTCTACTGCTTCCTTTTCAGAGTTAGAAGGATCTTTTTGCAACGTGTTATAAATAATTGCAAAATCAGCCGAGTTTACATCTTCTTTATGAAGAATAATTGTTTTTGAACCTGATTCAATGATTTGATCAACGTGTTCTTTTTCAAGAATAGTTTCACGATCTATAATTACTTCATTTCTTTCAATAGAAACAACCTCTCCTGTATCTTCATCAACGAAATCCTCTACCCAAGTTTTTAAAACTCTCGCAGCAAGTTTTCTTCCTAAAATTTTCTTAAGTCCAGATTTGCTAACTTTTACTTCATCAGCTAAATCAAATAACTCTAATATTTCTTTATCAGTTTCGTATCCTATCGCTCTAAAAAGAGTAGTTACAGGTAACTTTTTCTTTCTATCAATATAAGCATACATTACACTGTTAATGTCTGTTGCAAATTCAATCCAAGAACCTTTAAAAGGAATTACTCTTGCTGAATATAATTTAGTTCCATTCGCATGGAAACTTTGACCAAAAAATACACCAGGAGACCTGTGTAATTGAGAAACAATTACTCTTTCTGCTCCATTAATTACAAAAGTACCTTTGTTGGTCATGTAAGGAATAGTACCAAGGTATACATCTTGAACTATTGTTTCAAAATCCTCGTGCTCAGGATCAGTACAATACAATTTTAACTTAGCTTTTAGTGGCACACTATGTGTTAAACCTCTATCAATACACTCATCTATAGAATATCTTGGTGGATCTACAAAGTAATCCTGAAATTCTAATACAAACTGATTTCTCGCGTCTGTAATAGGAAAATTCTCACTAAAAACATTAAAAAGCCCTTCTTGCTCTCTGTTCTCAGGAGTAGTTTCTAATTGGAAAAATTCTTGAAATGATTTTAATTGGATGTCTAAAAAATCAGGATAAGCCAACTGATTTTTAGTAGCAGCAAAGCTAATTCTTTCTGCTTGTTTTGTTTTAACTAACGGTTTATTCATTAGTATAAATGAGTTAAGTTATTATTAAATTACCTCTAAAGAGAGGTTTTAATTCGTATTAAAATACTATAACCCTTTGCAAATCAGCTCACTGTTAAGAGTGGCCTCAGTTTTCCATTTACTTGGAGTATATAAGCACAAAATGGTTTAGACTTTATTTCGTAAAAACGATCTAAAATCTAAACCTTGTATTTTTTGAAGAAAAGCTTATTTAACTTCTACTTCAGCTCCTGCTTCCTCTAATTGAGTCTTCAAAGCTTCTGCTTCATCTTTAGCGATACCTTCTTTTAATGGTTTTGGAGCACCGTCAACTAATTCCTTAGCTTCCTTAAGTCCTAAACCAGTTAATTCTTTAACCAATTTCACTACAGCTAACTTAGATCCACCAGCTGCTGTTAATATTACATCGAATTCAGATTTTTCATCTCCACCGGCAGCGTCTCCACCTCCAGCAGCAGGTCCAGCAACTGCAACTGCAGCAGCAGCAGGCTCTATACCATGTTCTTCTTTTAATATTTCAGCTAATTCATTTACGTCTTTTACAGTTAAGTTTACTAACTCGTCTGCAAGTTTTTTTAAATCTGCCATTTTAATTTATTTTAGAAATTTTAGTTTATTATAATTATTAATTTGTTGTTATTCAGATCGCTCTGAAAGTGTTTTAACAATACCTGCGAGTGTTCCTTTACTTGATTGTAAAGCAGAAACAACATTTTTAGCAGGAGATTGTAATAAAGCAATAAGGTCTCCGATAAGTTCTTCTTTAGATTTGATAGATGTTAAGAAATCTAAGTTTTCATCACCGATGTATATTGCTTCTTCAATAAAAGCTCCTTTTAATATAGGTTTTTCGCTTTTTTTACGGAAATCCTTAATAACCTTTGCAGGTGCATTACCCACAGTTGAAAACATTATTGAGGTATTTCCTTTTAATGTGTCATAAAGTTCATCGTATTCACCTTCAGCTTTTTCTAAAGCTTTTTTTAATAAAGTGTTTTTTACAACTTCTAACTTTACATCACTATTAAAGCAAGTTCTCCTTAATTTTGAAGAGCCTACAGCATCTAAACCAGCAATATCTGCTAAATAAAAAATATTAGCTTCATTTAACCTTACAGTTAAATCATCTATTGCTTGATTTTTTTCTTCTCTTGTCATAACTTATTTGTTAGATTAGAAAATGGGTTAAACCATTAATGATTTTGGTTCAACTTTAACTCCAGGGCTCATTGTACTTGATAAGCATACGCTTTTCATATAAGTACCTTTTGCCGATGTAGGCTTTAATTTTATAATAGTCTGTAATAGTTCATTTGCGTTTTCAGCTATTTTATCAGCTTCAAATGATGCTCTACCTATGGTAGTATGAATAATTCCAAATTTATCTACTTTAAAATCAATTTTACCTGCTTTGATTTCATTAACAGCTTTACCGATATCCATTGTTACCGTACCAGATTTTGGGTTAGGCATTAAACCTCTTGGTCCTAAAACTCGACCTAAAGCTCCAACTTTACCCATAACACTTGGCATTGTAATAATTACATCAATGTCAGTCCATCCACCTTTTATCTTTTCAATGTATTCATCTAAACCAACATGATCAGCACCGGCTTCTTTAGCTTCAGCTTCTTTGTCAGGAGTACACAACACTAAAACATTAACTTCTTTACCTACACCGTTAGGTAAGGCAACAGTACCTCTAACCATTTCTGTAGCTTTTTTAGGATCGACTCCTAAACGTACACTAACATCAACAGAGGCGTCAAATTTTGTGAATGTAATATCCTTAACAATTTTAGCTGCTTCATCTAAATTGTATTCTTTTTCAATATCAAATTTTGATAAAGCTTCTTTTGTATTTTTACTTAACCTAGCCATTGTTAATCAATTTATTTTATTATTAAACTTCTGCTGGGAATTTACCTTTAACGTTAATTCCCATACTCCTTGCTGTACCAGCAACCATTTTCATCGCAGACTCAACTTTAAAACAATTTAAATCGGGCATTTTGTCCTCAGCAATTGTTTTTACTTGATCCCATGATACTGAACCTACTTTTAGTCTATTTGATTCCGCAGAACCAGATTTCAATTTAGCAGCTTCTAATAGTTGAACGGCAGCAGGTGGAGTTTTAATTACAAATTCGAAAGACTTATCAGCATAAACCGTAATAACAACTGGTAATACTTTACCTGCTTTATCTTGGGTTCTACCATTAAACTGCTTGCAAAATTCCATTATATTAACACCCTTAGCACCTAAAGCTGGTCCTACTGGTGGTGATGGATTTGCTGCACCCCCTCTAATTTGTAATTTAATTAATCCGCTTACTTCTTTAGCCATCTTAATTATTATTTAAATCGTACTCTTTCAACCGGAAGCATTATAATGT
>JAJCYO010000105.1 GCA_029262875.1 Flavobacteriales bacterium | reverse complement strand
CAAAAAATTATAATCCTTTAATGAGGGCGAAAGCTGAGGTATGGATAGAGAACAAAATGGATGAACTTTCTAAAGGAATGAAAATTCTTGCAAAAAGTAAATCGTCAGATATCACACGTGTGAAAAAACTTGTTGTAGTTAAAGAGGCAGAAAAAGCACTAAGAAAATTTTATTCAATTTATTTAAATAATGATTTTATAGAAGTGGAATCTGAGGATGTATTTCTTGCATATTTTGGAATATTAGATTACAACGGTGAAATCAGGATAAAATTTAAAGAAACAAGGTATTTAGGATTTCTTCTTCTATACCTCAAAGAGTTAAATTTGATTTCACCAAGAGTAAATGACTATACGAAAATAGTTGCAGGTCACAGTCTTTTGGTTGATAAAAATGGAGATAGGTTTTCTAGCACATCAATAAAATCAACTGTAAGTAATTTCAAAAAGAAATATATTGAAGACACATTTCTTTTTGAAGATGCTAAAAATCGAAAGAGGTTTGCTCATTGGTTATTTGATGTGAGAGAATTTATTGAAGAGATTCAATCTAACCTATAAAAAAAAGTGGCACTTTAGCCGAAACCTTCAATAGTTCTACTATTAATAGTTTAAGCATTGAAGTGCCACTTCTGTTTTATTTATTTAAACTCAGGGTCCGTTATTCCAGCATCGATGGTTTCTGTTACCGCCTTTACCTTTTTCGATCTAGAGTTTTTCTTCTTGGAAATTTTAAGAACGGTTGCGTTGGAGTACCATTTTCCGTTGTATTCTTTTGATCGAATAGCAAAATCGATATCTACTTCGTCATCCATTTTTAGTTTTTCCAAATCATTGACACGTTCATGACCGCAGGTTAAACATAGTTCATTCCAGTTGTCATTGTCGTCTTTGAAAGTTACTAGCACATCTTGGAATTTAGTTACTCCAAATTGACCATTCGCCTTTTTTATAGGAAAGACTCTTAAAACCTCTGCATTAATTTTGAACATAATTTATAATTTTTAATAAATATTAAATAATTGATTTTTTCCTTAAAACATTCTGTGCAACGTACCGCTCGTGCAGTCCGTGCAAAATTTTACTGTTGAATTAGTAGCTAAACACGAGATTAGCCGTACCAAATCATTCATTTTTTAGAATGGACTACCCCTACATCTATTGCACAGGTTGCAAATTTTGTATGTTGCACCTGTTCTATTTTTCATTTTCATTAGTTTTCCAGTAATTTCCTTTGTTATCCTTATCAAGTAATCCTTTGTCTAAAAGGAGTTTTAAGTACTTTCCGACTGTTCTTTCAGCAACATCATGCTCCGCTCCAACCTTAACAGCATTTTTACGGGGGAAGCGTTTTGGTAAGGCGTTAAAAAACTTTAGAGTAGCCGACTTTTTCGTCTTTCTTTGCTTAGCTTCCTCCTGGGGTAAATTTTCATAAATATTAAATGTGTGTTGCCTAATTATATCTATAATATGAACGGTATTTTCAAAATCAATTTGGCTACAGGTAATCCAGATTTCTTTATTGGTATCTTTCTTTCCAAATAACTCATCTAGGGTTAGTCCTTGGTTTTCTTCGATCATTCGTAAAACACTTAAAATACCAGCAATACGAGTCGCCATTACACCAATTCTAAACACTATTTTAGCTCCTTCGTTTCCAACAATGGCTTTGTATTGGTCTAACCAATCTTTAAAAACCTTTTTCATTTTCTTTTGCATTCCCTTTTCCCAATGGAAAATGATTTTGTTTCCCAATTCTTGTTGTTTCTCTAGCTCTTGGTAGAGTTTCAATATCTGATTACTATATTTTAAAAACCTATCTTCATTTTCTTTCCACTTAGAATATCCAAATGTTTCATCATCCAATTCGGGTTCTACTTCATAGGAATAATAACCAACTCTAGAAAACAAACCGTTTTCAGCACTCGGAATCATTTCAACAACTGTTTTAGGAGTTCCAGCCACTATCATAGACAACTGAGGGTTAATAATTTCTTCATCTAAGCCCAAACGAAGAAAATCAATAGCCTCATGTTGCCAAGATTTTCTTAAAATCAAAGAATAGCCTTTACCAGCCCAATCCTGTGATAGCACCGATGACATGGTATCACTCTCTGTTTCCAGCATCGTTGCTTTACCACCAGCTTTAGCAAATTTTAATTTGAATGCAGCAGCACTTGCATCAACTGGAATGAAAAAAGTGGGTAATATTGGTTCAACAGGTTTTTCAGCAGATTCTCCATCTTTTATTTTTTGCTTGTACTCTATCAGTTCCTGCTCATATTCAGCCCATGCCTTCCGTGCTTTGTCTTTTAAGTAATAATGTATTCCTTCTCCAAGTCTTCGCATATCATCAAGCACACCTTTTCCAGAAGCAAACCCAGCGGAAATAACAAAAAACAATCGGGGATAAAATGTTTTATTTCTATGTATAACAATTACATTATGAATTGCTCCACTTAGAATTGTAAGCAATCCAAAAATGGCAACATCTCTCTCCCTCTCAAACTTATTGTACATACCAGCGATGTCCTGAAAAATTTTAGGAAGTTTTTTAATAACCTCCTTATCAATTATCGGGGTTTCATAGGAAGGTTGTTCTTCCTCAACCTCAGGAACAGAGTTTGGCTTATTATAAATTCCGTGTTGTTGAGGATAAAGCTTGTATTCAGATTCTAACCTTATAAGATGCTTAGAATGCTTACGAATACTTACTTTTTTGTCAAGCTCCTCTATTACAAAATCCAGAGGTAATCCAAATCTGTTGGTTTGCCTTGAAAAATAAAAGATGAATGCATTACGTCTTCCTTCTTCAAAAGTTTTTCCTATACTTTCGGTTTTATCCCATATATAATCAAATAAAGGCTTATCAACTTTAATGTCTTCTGGTTTATCCTCTATAATAGAATCATCTTGAGGTAATGGAAGGTTTTTATGTTGCTCCACTAATTCATCAAACTGTTCTTTTACAAACCCACAACTTACAAGGTCGCTTATGTCTACTGGTTTTTTATTGCTCATAATTTCTAAATATTTGTTAGGTCCGGTAAATCGAGAACTTGCAAGTTGTACTTACTTGCAAGCATCGCTGAATTTTCAACACCTGTTTTATCAATATCAAACATGACCATTACATGCTTGAATCTTGATTTTAGGTTATTAATAAGATCTTGAGTAATTGAATTTAATAGGGCATTTTCACTCCAGGGAGAAATTGCTGGGTAGCCCATAATTTCACTAGTGGTGATTACATCTTTTTCTCCACCAACAATGAAAACCACATCTTCTTTGCCTTTGCCTTTTCTTTCAGGAATTTGCTGTAATCCAAATACAGCATTTTCAGGTTTATCACCTATCGTAAAAAACTTGAACCTCTTATCTTTAGAAAAGGGTTGATAGATTTTTCCATACCCATCTTGCAAATAGACAAAAACAGGTTCTTTGTAAATAACTTCACGGCTCTTAACAGATTTTTTATAGCTTTTTACTGCACATACATTAAACTTCTCTAGGTGCTCAATATTCAACCAATATTGCTTCCAAAAATCTAAATGCTCTTTGGTAAAAGGCATAAGTTCGAGTGATTTCCCACCACTAAATTCTATTGTTTTTGTTTCCATCTTATTTCTTTTTATTGTTTATGTCTCTGTTTACTGCATCAGTTATATTTCTTAACTCCCATAAATAGTTTCGTAGTTCTCGAAAAAGCTCACCCTCTATTAGGCTTGGAAGCCATTCCTCCTTTTTCCAAGATTTTATTATAGTTTCGAAATCCTCGTCATAAACACCATCAATAAAAATTCCGCCCTCAAAAAGTCCCTTCTTGAAATCTTTATAAATGGCTTTTCTTGTTTTATTACTCAAGGGTTTATATATACCAAAAAGGTCTATTTCAATACCATATTGTTGATGAAGATATTCTCCTAAAGTCAAGGCATATGGAATTGAATATTCTATATCCTCTATATACAAAGAAAAGTGAAGCTGGATACTCTTCGGCCAATCGTGCAGGCAAATTCCTGAAGTAAACTTATCCTTACCTAATTGCCTTAGCAGATTACGAACTTTTTTCTCATTAGAAAAAAACTTGTAATTATTCCAAATTGGAATATCCAGATATATCTCTGTAAAATAATTGTTTTTGTTTTCAATGGTTACTAGGTCATCAGTATACATAGTTTTTTGTTTTAGTTAGTTTTTAAATTTTGAAGTATTAATTGTTTGCTTAAGAATCTTATTCTTGGAGAAGTACATATGATTACCTCTTCTTTGGTCAGGACTAATCCAATTTTTGCGAATCCAAGTATAAAGGGTTTGTCTACTGATATTGTAATGCCTAGCAACTCTACTTACCGTCCACATTTCATCTTTATGGGAACCATCTTCAAGTACACCAAAGTGTTTTTGAATTAACCTATCCATCGTTTCTTCAAGCAATTTTTCAAGCTCCTCGATGGACAGTTCTGTTATCTGTATTAGTTGCTTTTTAATCATGCAACAAATAAAAGATTAGCTGAAATATTAATTACTTTACAGCTTTACTAGTAAAGGGTATATACATCTTAAAAAATTGTTTTAAAATTGAAAAGGACGAAAGTGCAATTGCAAATTGTGCAAAATTTGCAATTGCTTACAACCCTGATTTTACTGGGAAAACTCATCTAATCAATTATCTCCTCCTAAGTAAGGGTGTTATACCAGCGACCGGTGTTCGTTAAAAAAGTAGGGGTACTTCCGACTAAATAAGAGATGTCCAAAAATTTGAATTTTAATCCTCCTTTATGGTTTCGGGTATAGCCGAAGGTCAACATATTTCGATTTCCCTTGGTGGTTAAAAAAGGAAAAAGCATACCTTGTACTGCAAGCTTTCCAAAAACTAGATTTGAATTATAACCCGCCTTTTTTCTGTTTGCGTGTAGAAAACAGAACCTATACCTTACCACACTATATAATAACTGGCCTAGTATAGCTATAAACGGAGGTATATAGATGAAATTATTTGGTGATAACCAGTAAGTTAATAAATGTTAATTGTGATAAATGTCATTTTATTCCACAATATTATTTAGTACATTTGGTTTATATGTTTTGAACATGAATAAAATTTTTTCTGTCATATTAAGTTTCGTTATCCTGATTACTTCAATGGGATTTACTGTTTCCTCTCATATTTGTGGAGGGAAGAGGGTAAAGACTGAACTTGGTTTGATTAGTACTGATGTTTCTTGTGGCATGGAGAAAGATGAAAACAATTGCGCCAAAGGAACACAAATGAGATCCAATTGTTGTCAGGATCAGTTTAATTTGATTCAGATGGATGAAGATTATACACAACAGCTTACCAATTTTGAATTTTCTACTGACTTTTTAATTGCATTTGTAACTTCTTATGTTGAGTTATTTGAGAATGAAACAAGCGAAATAGATTTTTTTGCTGATCATTCTCCACCACCTCTGATAAAAGATATTCCCGTCTTGATTCAGTCATTCCTTATTTGATTCATTTTGATTTTGAATACACTTTCTTAGAAAAGAAAGTGTGATTTGTCGTATATGGCATTTTTCAACATCAAAATGAATTAATATGTTAAATAAAATAATAAAGTATTTTCTTGAAAATAAGCTCATTACCTTGCTTTTGCTTGGAGCTTTAATAATGTGGGGGATTTCTACAGCACCATTCAATTGGGGTGATTCTATTATCCCGAGAGACCCTGTACCTGTAGATGCTATTCCTGATATTGGTGAGAATCAACAAATCGTTTATACTGAATGGGCTGGTCGTTCTCCGCAGGATATAGAAGACCAAATAAGCTATCCATTAACTACTGCATTACTTGGTATTCCAGGGGTAAAAACCATTCGTAGTAACTCCATTTTTGGGTTATCGAGCATCTATTTAATATTTGAAGATGATGTAGAGTTTTATTGGAGTAGAACAAGGGTTTTAGAGAAGTTAAATTCGTTACCAAGTGGATTATTGCCAATCGAAGTATCACCTGCATTAGGACCAGACGCAACTGCATTAGGACAAGTATATTGGTATACCTTAGAAGGTAGAGATAAGGATGGTAGCCCTGCTGGTGGATGGGATCCACAAGAATTAAGAACTATACAAGATTTTCAAATAGGCTATTCATTAACTTCCGTAAAAGGCGTTTCAGAAGTAGGAACTATTGGGGGATTTGTAAAAGAGTATCAAGTTGATATTGATCCTAATGCGATGAAAGCTCATAACATAACAGTAGCTCAAATTATGAAAGCTGTTAAAAAGAGTAACCTTGATATTGGTGCAAGAACTATAGAGTTTAATAAAGTAGAATACTTAATTCGTGGTTTGGGATACATAGAATCATTGAAGGACTTGGAAGAGAGTGTAATTATTTCTAATGATAATGTTCCGATTAAAATTAAAGATGTTGCCAAAGTAGTTTTCGGTCCAGCAACTCGAAGAGGGGGATTAGATAAGGGAGGTTCAGAAGCAGTTGGTGGAGTTGTGGTTGCTCGTTATGGTGCTA
>JAJCYO010000104.1 GCA_029262875.1 Flavobacteriales bacterium | reverse complement strand
ATGCAAACTTAAACCTTACGTTAGTTGAAGAACCTATTGAAGTCAAACTCACTGATCTTTGTACCCAATCAGATGCTCCTGGAGTAAAAAGACTAGTTTGATCTGGTCCAGTTTTTAAATTACCTACTGTTAATGGCAATTTAAGAGCCCATGTTGCACCACAATCTGTTGAATAATAAACCAACAATTTATCTGTATCTGCACTTGTTTTTCTAACAAAAGCTTGCTTAAACGTCATTGTTTTTGTTGTTGTAGCAGAGATATCAAACGATGGGCTAATTAATTCATCAAGTTGCCCTGAAGTACCTGTAAAGTAATTCATAATTCTAACCGATCTACTACCTGTTGCAGCAGCTTGATTATTACTTTGCCATGTTTGACCTGAAATATTGTTAATCCAATAATCATTATTGAACTGAGTTGAACTTTCAAGTCCATCGATTATTGGTCCAACATAATCAGCAGTTAAAGAACTTACTGTTATAATGTTTGTTTTTACTTCATTTCCACTTCCAGCTGTTGTTCCTGGTTGATGTGTTACACTATAAACACCAGCAGTATTGTAAACAATAGTTGGATTAGCAGCTGATGATGTACCTGGCGTACCTCCAGTAAAAATCCAGCTAAAGCTTGTTGGAGTTGCGTTGTAAGAGTTATCAGTATAGGTAACAGAAGCACCTTCACAAATGAATTCTTTATCGTAAGTGAAATCAGCAATAGGTGCACAAATTGCAGGGTTATAAGGATCTGCAGTACCTGTAGCAGCTCTATTTGCTGGCGTGTTTAATTGTGCTAATCCTTGAGATGTACTCGTTGAATTTAAATAAAACTCCATAGCAGATTTTTGCTCTAACGTGTACATGTTTTGACATGCATCATAACTCATGTAGTTATTAATTTGATCAACCATGTTTGTTGTTCCAAAAGGATCTGGTCCATTGTTGTCATTTGAACATGAGTTTTGAGTTGATAGACAACCTTGAGTTGAAGTTGATACTGGTGGTGTATCACATATCCAATCTCCAGAATTGGAGCAGTTATTTCCACATCCACTTTGGAAAGTATGTGCTAACCCAAAACAATGTCCTACTTCATGTGTCATTGTTCTAGAACCCCCACCAAAAAAAGTATCATCAACAACAACACCATAGGTATTGTCTATCCCACTTGAAGGAAACTGTGCATAACCTGCAATATAACTTGGTGGATTTGATCCATTAATAAGGTCAACCAACCATATGTTAAAGTATTTCTTACTATCCCAATAACTAATACTTTTGTTTCCATCAGAAAAGTTAGCGCTAGATGAATGCTCCATTCTTACAATTCCTTCAGTACAATTTCCATTTGGATCAATATGAGCCAATCTGAATTCTATATCAACTGATGCAACAACTGGAAGAAATACTGGATTTGTATTAGATGCATCAGCATTTAATCTGTTAAAATCTTCATTCATCGTTACCAATTGAGCTTCGATGTCTGCTTTAGAAACATATCCTTGCCCCCCATCATGTGTAATATTATGCACTACAACAGGAATAACATAAGTTGAAGCTCTGTTAATCGCACCATTATCATTGTCAATGTAATCTCTTACTTGTTGTTGCATTTGCATCATCTGTTGAATAAGAGCAGGGTTTTCTTGCTGCATCCGTTCCAAATTTTGGTCCGTTTTACACCAATCTCCGGTAGCTTGAGCCTGACCATTTGCACTGAATGCAAATGCCAATCCCACAAAAGTTAATAAAGTTAGTTTAAGTGTTTTCATAAGTTATTTTTTTAGTTCTATGTTAGTTATTGTATGATTAATTTTTGAGTCTTTACATTATTGTCCGCCTTAAATTCTATAAAGTAAATACCAGCTGACAACTTTCTTTCTTCGTCAATTTTCAAAGTGTATTTCCCTGAACTAAACGACTGTTCATTGATAACATTCGTTACTTCCTGACCAACCGCGTTTCTGACTTTAATGCTTAAACTTTTAACATCTTTCGTCAAGTTAAAAGAAATCTGAGCATTTGAATTCGTTGGATTTGGATACACATTGAAGCTTCCTATATTATCAAAGTCTTCCACTCCAATGGTAAAGTCTCCAATATTTATATCTTCTAAATAAATATTATTTCCTCCACCAGCTTCAAATTGAAATTTAAACCTAATGTTTGTAGCTGTTCCAACTGAAGTAAAATCCATCGTTTTTTCTACCCATTCTGAAGAAGTTGGAACAAAAGAATTTCCATGATCAGGTGCCGTCACTAAATTTCCATTTGTAATAGGAAGTTTCAACAACCATGTTCCACCACAGTCTAACGAGTAATAGCACATCAATCGGTCCGAATTACCAGCAGCTCTATTTGCATACGCCACTTTAAATTTAACCGTTTTATTTGCAGAAGTAGAAATATCATATGATGGGCTCACAATGTAATCGACATCAGAACCACTCGATGAAGCGCTAAAATTATCTACCCTAATTGATCGAGAACCGCTTACCGATGCTGCCGTTGTATTTTGCCAATCGTAAGCATCAGTTCCACTGTTTATAATCCAATCGTTATTAAATTGAGTAGTATTTTCAAAATCATCGATTATAGGTCCTATATAATCTGCAGTTAAAGAACTTACTGTAATGATATTTGTTTTCGTTTTGATTCCTGAACCAGCCGTTGTAGATGGTTGGTGTGTTACACTATAAACCCCTGCTGTGTTATACGTAATGGTAGGATTAGCGACAGATGACGATGCTGGAGTTCCTCCAGTAAATGTCCAATTCCACCCAGTTGGAGTAGCATTATATGAATCATCCGTAAACGTAACGGCATCCCCTTCACATAAAAATTCTTTATTGTATGAAAAATCTGCAATTGGGGTACAGATAACTGCACCATAAGGGTTTGCCGTTCCTGTAGCAGCCAAGTTAGCAGGTGTACTAAGCTGAGCAAGTCCTGTGGAGGTGCTCGTTGAATTTAAATAAAACGCCATTGTTGATGCTTGTTCTAAAGAAAACATATTTTGACATTGGTCATAGCTCATGTAATTCTCTATTTGATCCACTACATTTGTTCCATAAGGATCTGGTCCATTTGCATCATTGTTACAAGAGTTTTGAGTGGAAAGACATCCTTGTGTAGATACATCTACAGGGGGTGTATCACAAATTTGATCCCCTGAATTAGAGCAGTTGCTTCCACATCCACTTTGGAATGTGTGCAACAGACCAAAACAATGTCCCATTTCATGGGTCATGGTTCTATCTCCTCCTCCAAACGCATGATTTACAACAACAACACCATACGTAGAATTAATACCTGAAGAAGGGAATTGAGCATATCCTGCAATAAATCCTCCACCTGAAGTTTCAATATTATCAATTACCCATATGTTAAAGTATTTTTTACTATCCCAATAACTAACACTTTTAATCGCATCTCTTGGTACAGGAAAGTTACTTAATGGGTCTTCCATTCTTACAATACCTTCAGTACAGTTTCCATTTGGATCGATATGAGCCAATCTGAACTCAACATCCATAGCTGCAGCATAAGGAACGAACAATGCTCGAGTATTACCTGCGTCAGGGTTTAATCGCTTAAAATCTTCTGTCATTGTAACCAGTTGCGCTTCTATATCTGCCTTAGAAACATAACCTTGGCCTCCATCATGTGTAATGTTATGCACTACCACAGGGATTATCCAAGGAGAAGCCTTCTTCGTAGCTCCACCATTGTTATCAATGTAATCTCTTACTTGTTGTTTTAAATTTAAATCTTGCTGAATTAATGCAGGATTATTTTGATAAAGTTTTTCTGTCTGCTCGTTAGTTACACACCAGTCAACCGACTTTTTTTGAGCGTTGGTATTTGCAGCTATTAATAGAGCCCCAAACGTTAACAAAGTTAATTTCAATGATTTCATGCCTTAAGTAAAGTTAGTCCTTGTAAAAATCAGTATAAACTGAATGGTATCAAATTTAATAAAAATTAATTATTTGATTGCTAAAAACTTGAGTAACGGTCGTTTTTGTCGCTAAGTGGACTAGATTAGGGCTATTCCGTTAAATCTCTAACGGAACAGATCACATTTGTTGACAATTCATCTTCCTCAATAAATCTTAAGACTTGTTGTGCTGTAATAGCTGGGGATGTTAAGTCACCGCCTTTTTTGTATTCGATAAATCTTTCAATATTTGAAAAGTCTGATTCTTCGGCCTCTCTAATCTGAACTTGCATATTGGTGTCAATTATTCCTGGGGCCAAGCTCAGTACTTTAATATTGGAATCATCAATTTTTACTTCCTCTTTTAACACTTGGCTAAACATATCCATTCCAGCTTTTGTAGAACAATACACATTCCATCCATCTATTGGAGTTCTACCAGCTCCAGAACTAATGTTAAGCACCATTTTTTCATTTACTGAATTCGAATATGCTGCCACAAAGTTGTTGACTAAAATTGCTGGAGCGATTAGGTTTAAATTATAAGCTTCAATGATCTTCTGATTGTTAATCTTCCCAACATGTTTTACGTCACCCACCATACCAGCATTGTTAACCAATACAACCTTATCTGCATCATTTAAAGACGGGAATTGGAAGGCTTCTACCTCATCCAACCTACTCAAATCAAGATTGGCGTGAATATACCTATCATGTTGGATTGAACTACTTCTTGCTATTCCATAAACCGTATTATTCTCATCATTTAAGATAAGCTCTGTTAAAGATTTACCCAACCCTTTACTTGATCCTGTAATAAAAAAATAATTCATACCTATATTATATTTAGCTTAATGCTTTCTCTAAATCAGCAATTAAATCTTCTACATCCTCTACTCCCACACTTAACCTGATCAGTGTGTCAACAACTCCAGTCTTTTCTCTCTCTTCTTTTGGAATAGCCGCATGGGTCATTGTTGCTGGATGTCCTATTAGCGATTCTACGCCTCCTAATGATTCTGCCAAAGCAAAAATCTCCACTTTCTTTACCACGTTTAACGCATCCTCGAGTTGGTTTCCTACCAATGTAAAAGAGACCATTCCACCGAAATCACGCATTTGTCTTTTCGCCACATCATGATTTGGATGGTTTTCAAATCCTGGCCAAAAAACGTCATCTATTTTTGGATGGTTTCTTAAAAAATTAGCAATCGCTTTCCCATTTTCACAATGTCTTTGAACACGTAAGTGCAAAGTTTTTATTCCTCTCAATACTAAAAATGAATCTTGAGGACCACAAACAGCTCCACTACTATTTTGTATTCTGTAAATTTCTTCAGCCAGTGCATCATCATTACAAATTAATGCTCCCATTACTACATCAGAATGTCCTCCCAAGTATTTAGTAACCGAATGCATCACCACATCAGCCCCTAAATCTAAAGGGTTTTGCAGATATGGTGTAGCGAAAGTATTGTCAACCGCCAATAAGCAATTGTTTGCCTTGGCAATTTTACTTACAGCCTCTATGTCTATGATATTCATCATTGGATTAGTTGGTGTCTCTACCCAAATTAATTTAGTGTTTTTGTTCATCTTTACTTCAATTTCTGAAGTATCATTCATCGAAACAAAGTGAAATTTAATGCCATATTTCTGAAAAATGGTAGTGAAAATACGGTAAGAACCACCGTATAAATCATCCGTAGAAATCACTTCATCACCAGGGTTAAGAGTCTTGATTAAGCAATCCATAGCCGCTAAGCCGGAACCAAAACATGCTCCGTATTTACCATTTTCTATAGCCGCTATGTTTTTCTCCAAAGCATGCCTTGTTGGGTTTAATGTTCTGGAATACTCATACCCTTTATGATTTCCAATACCAGCCTGAACATAAGTAGATGTTTGATAGATTGGAGTCATTATCGCACCTGTAGCTGAATCATATTCTAAACCAGCGTGTATCGCTTTGGTTCCAAACTTCATGTCTTTCTCGTTTTTCAAGTCACTAAATTAAGTCCCCAAATATAATTATTATAGATAAGCATTTTATAGGAATCAAAAATATTTGACTTGTGTTTTATTTATCAGTAAGTTTGCTGGCTTTCTTATTGAGCTAATCCCCCAAATAGAGTAGCGTAAACTTACATTATATGCTCAAAAAATTACTAATTCCAATGTTGTTTTTTATTGCTGTTTTATGCAGCAATAATATCTTTTCACAAGAAGTTTCTCCAGAGAAGAAATCGAAATATACTTTTACACTTAATAAAATAAAACACCAACAACAAGTAGATGGTGTAACCAATCAGACTAAATCCCTGAAAAATGTAAGCTCTTGCGAGTTGGATTGGCTAAATTATAAGATGGTAATTATTGTAAAAGAAGGGGGAAACAATGGCACGTTGTCTATAGAAAAGATTAAAGAAATCTTAATCAACAACAATGTTGCCTTAGTTAAATTCACCAAAAAAGATGTAAAATGAGAATTCTTTTAGCCTTCTTTTTTGTAATTACTACTTCGGTTGTTTTAGCACAAAATGACAATTGTTCTGGTGCTATAGCGATAGCTCCTACTTTTACAAACTGTTCTTATGTTGCTGGAACATCAGCTAATACTACTCAATCTTTACCTTCTTGTTCTGGAGGTGGTAATGCAGATGATGACGTTTGGTATTCTTTTGTAGCAAACAGTTCAAGCACGACAATTACTGTTGATCCATCAATAGGATATGATGCTGTTATCGAATTGTATTCTGGAACATGTGGATCACTGGCCTCAATACAATGTGAAGATGTTAATGGCTTAAACGGAAATGAAGTATTAGTAAATACAGGATTAATTCCTGGAAACACTTACTATTTTAGGGTCTTTCATTATGGTGCAGGCTCTGGATCATCTACTTTTAGTGTTTGTGTCTTTGGGTTAGCTCCACCAACAAACAATACCCCTTGTAATGCTTTTCCGCTACCAACAGTTTCTCCTTCATGTCAATTTGATACCTATACCAATTTAGGGTCAGCTGGATCTGGAGTTGCTACTCCTTCCGCATGTGGGGGATCAGCCCCATTTCAAGGGGGGTACTCAGGTGGTGATGTTTGGTTTTCGGTAATTGTTCCTGCAAGTGGTGAGTTAGATATTCATACTTTGTCAATAGATTTTGCGGATGGAGCAATGGCACTTTATACTGGGCCATGTTCTGCACCAGTATTAGTTGAATGTGATGACGATGATGGAATTGGTATAATGCCATACATTTATAGTACTGGGTTAACTCCTGGTACCACTATGTACATCCGAGTTTGGGAGTATAACAACGATGCCAATGGTCAGTTTGGCATTTGTGTTTCTACACCAGACAATGACGATTGTGCAACTGCTCAACAAATATGTGATTTAAATGGCTACGGAGGAATTACAAGTAGTGCCTACACCATTGATTTTCCAAGTAACATGACTGGTACTGGCCAGAATGGTATTCCAAACTCTAACCCAACAGCTCCTTTTGGACAAGGTTATGCTGGGGTATCTCCTGTTCAGATAGATAACAACAGTTGGTTACAATTTACGGCAAGCTCAACCACGGCAACTTTGTTTGTTCAAGTAAACAGTTGTTCTAATGGAAATGGAATGCAAATGCAAATATTTAGCGGTGTAAATTGCACCAATTTCACAGCCGTTTCTCCATTCTTAGAAACAACTACCTCTCAATCTATTACAGCAACTGGATTAATTCCTGGTAATGATTATTACATTATGATTGATGGTTTTGCAGGAGATATCTGTTCTTATACTATTTCAGCTACGAGTGGTGTACAAGTTGTCACAGCAATTACTACAAAAACGGTCATTTGCCTTGGAGATACAGCCACTGTTTCTGCTCAAACGATTGGTGCCGGACCTTTTACCTATAGTTGGAGTTCAACTCCAGCTGGAACATCAGGGAGTACCGTATCCATTCCTGTAGCACCAACTCAAAGCACATTGTACTCAGTAGATGTGACAGGACAGTGTGGAATGGTAACAACAGCAAATGTTTTTGTGAGCGTAAATCCTTTACCAGTAGCTAATGTTAGTCCAGATGACACTATATGTACCAATGAAACTTTAAATTTAAATGGTATACCTACTGGAGGGGTAACCCCGTATTCCCATTTATGGACAGGAACTGGACAACCATTTTTAAATAACAGCACCATTACTAACCCCGTCTTTACTCCAGCTACTGCTGGTAATTACACCTTAGTTTATGAAGTTTCTGATCCCATTGGTTGTTCTGCCAAAGATTCATTATCCGTTGTTGTAAACTCCACACCTAATGTTAACATAACTGGAAATAATCCTCTTTGTTTAGGGGATGCTGATACGTTGGTCGCTTCTGGTGGAGGAACTTATTTATGGGATAATGGAAGTAATTCCCCTTCCATCATTGTTTCTCCTATTGTAAATACAAATTACACTGTAGCTGTTACAAATGCTAGCAACTGTACTGATTCAACTACTGTAAGTGTACAAGTTAATGCCGTTCCAACTGCTTCTATTTCAGGGTCAGCAATAATATGCCAAGGAAATTCTACAACATTAACTGCTAATGGTGGAGGTTCTTACGTATGGAATAATGGAGCAATAACTCCTTCCATAACGGTATCCCCAAGTGCTGATAGTACCTATTTAGTGACTGTAATGAATGCCAGTGGATGTACTGACACCTCTAGTATTTTAATTCAAGTTACCTCTAATCCGATAGCTTCAATTACTGGAAATGATTCAATTTGTGCTGGAAGCTCAACTGTTTTAACTGCTTCTGGTGGTGGAACTTACCTCTGGAACAATGGAGCTACTTCTACTTCTATCAACATGTCACCTGTTGCAGACACTACCTATGAGGTAATTGTAGATTTAGGAGGTTGTTTTGACACAACTAATTTCAATGTAACTGTTAGTCCTCTACCTATTGTAAATGCAACAGGAAACAATGTTGTATGTAATGGTCAATCTACTACGTTGACTGCTACTGGAGGTGGGACTTATTCATGGAATACTGGAAGCAATCTTGATTCAATTGTAGTTATACCAACGATCACTACTAATTACACCGTAATTGTTACAAATGCCAACAACTGTATTGATTCTACAACTCTAAATGTAACCGTAAATCCATTGCCTACTATTAATATTACTGGCAATGTGAACATCTGTGAAGGAATCACTACTTCCTTAACCGCATCTGGGGGACTATCTTATGTTTGGAACACCTCAGACACCACTTCAATAATAAATGTATCTCCAGTAGTTAATACCAATTATACCGTTATTGGAACCGATGCAAATGGATGTGTTGACTCTAACCAGGTAACCGTGACTGTACTGCCAAAACCAACGGCATCCATTTCAGGAAGTAACGTTATTTGTGATGGAGAGTCAATAGTACTAAGTGGTGCTGGTGGAGGAACTTATTTATGGAGTACTTCAGATACTATGCAAACCATCACAGCAACACCTAATGACACCACTAATTATACCTTAATTGTAAACATGAACGGTTGTTTAGATACTTCAAATTATACAGTTGCTGTTATTCCTTTACCTAATGTATCAGCTTTTAACGATACAACGATTATATTAGGTCAAAGTGCCAATCTATTGGCCCAAGGAGCAGGTCCTTTTACCTGGACACCTACTGATGGACTGTCGTGTACAGTTTGTGATAATCCTACGGCTACTCCTGAAGAAACAACTACTTATTGTGCTACTGGAACTGAGAACAATTGTAGTAATACAGCTTGTGTAATTGTTTACGTAGATAATATTTGTGGAGACTTATTTGTTCCCAATGCTTTTTCTCCCAATGATGATGGTGAAAATGATTGCTTAAAAGTTTACAGTAATTGCTTAGCTACAGTGCTTTTCAGGGTTTATTCTAGATGGGGAGAATTAATTTATGAGTCTGATGACATTGATGGCTGCTGGGACGGAACCAATAACGGAAGTGAATTAAATACTGGAGTTTATACATATACTGTTCAGGCTACTTTAATTAATAGTGAAGAAGTTGAATTAAAAGGCAACACCACTTTATTTAAATAACCGCTATCCTTATGAACTTAAAATTAACCATATCAGTATTATTTTTAGCTTTTGTAGTCAGCAGCTCAGCTCAGGACATCCATTTAACTCAAGCAAACATGACACCTCTTTTGGTTAACCCAGCAAATGCTGGTGCAGAATATACGATGAGGGGCATACTTAATTATCGAACACAATGGGGAAGTGTGAGTGAGCCCTATGTTACCATGATGGCTTCTTATGATATGAATTTCAAACCATCTACAGCAGGAAAAAAGTTTGGATATTTTGCCGGTGGTCTTTTTATCTATAATGATAAGGCTGGAGCATCCCAAATGAAAACCACTCAGATTAATTTAAGTTTAGCTTATCATGTGAATTTAAATGCCAAAAATACATTCGGAGCAGGATTTCAAGGGGGTTATTTTCAACGTTCGGCCAACGTTGATGAACTAACATGGGGAAATCAATTTGATGGTTACCAGTACAACCAAGCCATTGCTACTGGAGAAGGTGAAGATTTTACTGGTATTTCTTTTGGATCTACAGATTATACAGCTGGAATATTGTGGACCTTTAAAAATTCAGAAAAATACTTTTCAGGTAGTAATGTCTATTTGAGTAGTGGCCTTTCTTTTCATCATTTGAGTAAACCAGATATCGAAACACAAGGACTAACACCTGATGAATTACATTACCGTTACATCTGGCATGGAAATGGAATTATTGGATTAAACGAAAAATTCTCAGTACTTCCTTATCTCTATTATTCACAGCAGGGATCAATCAACGAAATCATGTTTGGTTCAGATGTATTGTATCGACTAAAGCAAGCCAATAAATATGCTAAAGAAAAGGGAATGGCCATGGGGCTTGGAATTTATTACAGATGGAACGATGCAATAATTCCGTCTTTAATTTTTCAATATGCGAACTACACACTTGGCTTCACTTATGATATAAACACTTCTTCTCTAAACAATGCTACGAACAAGAATGGCGGTTTTGAAATTTCGTTACGTTATGTTTACCCCAACCCTTTTGGAGCCCCTAAAAGTCAATCAAGGTTTAATTAGAACACTTTTAAATTTAGGAATACAATCATTGACAATTTTATAAACGAAGCCCAATTCCATCTTTTTATTTCCTTCTCGTATTCTGTTTATCAGACTTGAATTATGAAAAATTAGTTCTATATCAACTGAGAATTATGCTTAATTTTCGGTTATGATTGATGATATTGATGCTTATTACTTAGACAAAGAAGAACCAAATAGAAGTTGTTTACTTGCTTTAAAAAACATTATTCTTAAACAGGACAAAGCTATCACTGAAACACGAAAGTATGGTATGCCTTGTTTTTGTTATAAAAGCAAAATGTTTTGTTACCTATGGGTGGACAAGAAAACCAAAGAACCATATATTCTTATGGTAGAAGGGAAACATCTCAGTCATCCTCAATTAGAGGTAGGTAAGAGATCTCGAATGAAAATTTTCCGAGTAGATCCAACTAAAGATCTACAAATAATAACAATCAAATTAATTTTGAATCAAGCATTAGAACTATATAAGAACGGTGCACTTTTAATAAAATGATTTATTTTCTTTTCTTCGTTTTAAAATAATTATTTCTCAAATATGAATAACCAAAAGAGCTCCTGCAAAACAGGAGCTCTAAATCTTAATTAAAATTCTAATCTCTAAGAATCAATATTTGCGTACTTCGCATTTGTTTCAATAAATTCTCTACGAGGCGGTACATCATCACCCATTAGCATAGAGAAGGTATGGTCTGCAGAAGCTGCACTTTCTATTGTAATTTGTCGTAGTGTTCTATATTCAGGATTCATAGTAGTTGCCCATAACTGCTCTGCGTTCATCTCTCCTAAACCTTTGTATCGTTGAACATGTACACTTGATTCTTTTCCTGCTCCTTTCATTCCTTTTATTGCTAACTCACGTTCTTCTTCACTCCAACAATACTTTTGCTCTTTTCCTTTTTTCACTAAATAAAGAGGTGGAGTAGCAATATAGATATATCCTTTTTCTACTAACTCATACATGTGTCTAAAGAAAAAAGTTAAAATCAACGTCTCAATATGCGAACCATCCACATCGGCATCACACATAATAATTACTTTATGGTATCTTAATTTTTCCGTATTCAATGCCCTTTCATCTTCTTCAGTCCCAACTCTTACCCCTAATGCAGTATATATATTTTTGATCTCTTCATTTTCAAAAATTTTATGGTGCATGGCTTTCTCTACATTCAATATTTTACCCCTTAAAGGCATAATTGCTTGAAAATGCCTATCTCTACCCTGTTTTGCTGTTCCGCCTGCAGAATCTCCCTCTACAAGGTATACTTCACATTCTGAAGGGTCTTTAGATGCGCAATCAGACAGTTTTCCAGGTAACCCTGACCCAGACATCACATTTTTACGTTGAACCATTTCACGCGCTTTACGTGCTGCATGTCTAGCTGTTGCCGCCAGAATCACTTTCTGAACTATTTTTCGAGCATCATTTGGGTTTTCTTCCAAATAATTAGCCATCATATCAGATACTGCCTGGCTTACAGGAGCAGTAACTTCTCTGTTCCCCAATTTTGTTTTAGTTTGACCTTCAAATTGAGGCTCTCCAACTTTAACAGAAACAATCGCAGTTAACCCTTCTCTAAAATCATCTCCTGATATTTCAAACTTTAACTTTGAAAGCATTCCTGATGCTTCAGCATATTTTTTTAAGGTATTTGTTAAACCTCTTCTAAAACCAGATAAATGGGTTCCTCCTTCATGTGTATTAATGTTATTCACATAGGCATGAATATTTTCTGAATAAGAAGTATTGTAAATCATGGCTACCTCAACTGGAATACCATTTTTCTCTCCCTCCATGCTTATTACTTCAGAAATTAACGGCTCCCGAGTTTCATCAATGTATTTCACAAACTCCGACAAACCAACTTCTGAAAAGAAAACTTCCTTTTTAAATTCTCCCGTTTCTTCATCTTTCTCTCTCTTATCCGTCATGGTGATTGTTATCCCTTTATTCAAGTAAGACAACTCTCTCATTCTATTTGCTAATGTTTCATAGCTATACTCTCGAATATCAAATATTTGGTGATCGGGTTTAAAGGTCACCTCTGTGCCTATTTCATCAGAATCTCCCGTTTGCTTTACGGCATATAAAACTTTACCTCTCTCATATTCTTGTTCATGCACTTTACCTTCTCGATAAACTTTGGCATGCAAATGTTCAGAAAGTGCATTTACAACAGAAACACCAACACCGTGTAATCCACCAGAAACTTTATAAGAATCTTTATCAAATTTACCTCCCGCACCAATCTTAGTCATTACCACTTCTAAAGCAGAAACGCCTTCTTTCTCATGAATTCCAACAGGAATACCACGCCCATTATCTCTTACTCCAATTGAATTATCTTCATTAATCCATACATCTATCGTATCACAATGACCCGCTAACGCCTCATCTATTGAATTATCAATTACCTCATAAACCAAATGGTGCAATCCTCTTACTCCAACATCTCCAATATACATGGACGGACGCATCCTCACATGCTCCATTCCTTCTAATGCCTGAATACTATCTGCTGAGTAATCTTTCTTTTGTTCTTCGCTCATAATTTTGCTTTAAAATCTCCTCTTTTTTGAGGTCAAACAAATATACTCAAACGAGCCTATTTTATTGTGATTGAAAGAAGGTTAAAAGAGGGTATTTATTAACAATTTCATCAACAAATTGTTGATTATTTTTTAGGCCGTACAAGGTATCCTAATGTCAATAAAGGTGAGGTACCAATTCTCATCAATTAAGGAGAAATGAAAGGCGTAATTTGATGTATTAATCACAGTCATTTCTACAGTTTCAACCAACGATTCTATCGCCTGAATTTCTTTTTCATTCAAACTGTAAAAATTCCATATCCGGCTTTTCTTTAAACGATCCGATTCTCCTGCAAAACAGCCGAGCTTATCATAAACTTCATCGTCACAGATAACCTTAGGTAATCCTTCAAAAACAGGCTCCTTAGAAATGCCCTTAAACTGCATCTCAAAAAAGGTAGCATCCGGGTGATGGTATGATGTAAAATCTTTTATATCATAAATTTTAATCACCAAAGGAACTGCCCCAGCAGATTCAATTGTATACAGTCCAAGATTAGCATTTATACAACCATTAAATTCATCCTCATTTTTTCTGCTAATTGACGTGGTAAACTTTTTATAAAATTCTAAAAATGCAGCATTAGGATTTTCTGATGTTCTTAAATTATTGAGTGTGTCAATAGTATCAACTTGTAATTCTTCATTTACAGTCGAATCCATATCAACGGAATAATTAAACTCACTTTCAGCGGAAGGTACATCAGAAGAACACCCGTACATGAACACACAAATTATAATGAGCCAATATTTCATTTCAACAGTCCAATTATTGGAACTCCTGTGCAAGCGCTTGGAGCTTGAATTTCAAGTAAAGCTGCAATCGTAGCCGCAATATCTGGTATCACCACAAAATGATCGGATTGTCCTTTTTTGATGCCTGCACCATACCATAACAGCGGAACATGAGTATCGTAATTATAAGGCGATCCATGAGTAGTTCCTGTGTGATACCCTGAAGGAATCCAACCTGATTCTAACACGTACAATATATCTCCTGACCGTGCTTGATGGAATCCTCTTTGTGCATTTCCTAAAATTCTATCGGTAAATTCCGCAGCTTTTAAACTACTTGCCGTTACTGCTTTTGCCACTCCTTTTTTGGTCAATAAAAATCGGGCAATTGTATTTTCAATGGCTTCAACATTCCAATTATTTTTGTTAATGTACTCATGATTTAAAAATACTTGATAATTAGATACATTCATTACAATAGAATCCGCATCATATTCCGATTTTAAATAGGCACTTAAGTCATCTATCAACTTTGCATTATCAAAATACCCTGCAGGTAAATTATTATCCATCAAGTATTGTGGCACATTAACTACTCCATGATCTGCTGTTAAGAATATTAAAACCTCATCTTTTTCAAAGTTCTTTTCTAAGTAGTTTAAGATTTCTTCTAAGTCTTTATCCAATCTCAAATAAGTATCCTCAATCTCAATTGATAAAGGTCCATATTGATGCCCAATATAATCTGGGGATGAAAAACTTACTGCCAAGAAATCTGTAAATTCATCTTTACCTAATTTTTCTTCTTTAATTGCTGCCAATGCCAACTCTTTTAAAATGGTATTTCCATAAGGAGTAGCTTTTATTAAACTATAATTAAAGTTACTGTCTCTTAACATAGGTAGGTCATGAGGGAAAACTGGAGCCTTCTCTGTATTAAAAAGGCCCTCATAAGGGTTATTGTCTCCCATGCTTTCTGTATAGTTCTCAATTGGCAAAAGTGTTTCCCACTTCGTATTTAAATATTTATCCGAATTGTTCTTTTTATTAACTTTTTGAACCCATTTAGGCAACTCGTTCATGTAAAAAGAACTTGAAATCCATTTCCCAACATTATCTCCTTCGTACCAATAAGCAGCATCTGCTTTATGTCCAGCTGGCAATATTGCTCCCCTATCTTTAATGGACATACCTATAACTTTTCCTTTATTGTTTGTTGCTAATTTTAATTCATCCGTAATGGTTGTACTCAGCAAATTTTTAGGCGACATTTTACCATGGGCTGAAACACTCCCAATTGTATTAGCCAGGTAATCACGAGTGCAGTACATGCTATTATTGGCCACCTTATTGTACCATGTATTGGAAATTATACCATGGTTTTCTGGCGTGGTTCCAGTGTAAATAGAAGCATGGCCAGGCCCTGTATATGTTGGCATATAATTGTAATTAGCATTCTTACAATTAAACCCTTCGTTTACTAATTTTTTAAATCCACCGTCCCCATATTTATCCCAAAAACGAGTGAGGTAATCATAACGCATTTGATCTACAACAATTCCTACAACCAATTTTGGTTTTTGCTTTTGAGCAAAAGAAAAAAATGGGATAATAACTAAACTTAAAATAAATAACTTTCTCATTATGCTTGATTTCTTAAAATAAAAAATATCAATGAAACTCCTACCAAAACACTAATTACAATATTTAGCAGTGCTACAATATAATTTCCTTGTTTCAGTAACTCAAATGTCTCTATACTGAACGTAGAAAATGTACTAAAACCACCACAAAACCCAGTAATCACAAATAATTTCAACGCTGTACTTCCTGAAATTTTTCCACTAAAATAAATAACAGCTACGGCCAAAATTATACAACTCAGCATATTTGATATAAACGTTCCCAAAGGAAAATTGGTGTCAATGAGCTTCAAAGAAAGTTTAGATATACCATATCGGCACAAACTTCCTAAACCACCACCAATAAATATTGCCAA
Organism: Flavobacteriales bacterium; assembly: GCA_029262875.1. GTDB lineage: Bacteria > Bacteroidota > Bacteroidia > Flavobacteriales_E > Vicingaceae. The sequence continues at coordinate 27,066 of JAJCYO010000104.1, read as the reverse complement.
TAAATTCATCATATCTCTTCAATTTTTAATCCAAATTTCTGATTTAGAATTTTCATCAACCAAAAAACAAATAGACCAACAAGGCTACCGAGCACTGCTCCTCCTATTATATCTCCTGGATAATGGACTCCAACATAAACTCTACTGTAGGAGACTATCGCTGCCCAAAAGAGCATCAGCCATAACATATATTTATAATGTCTTTTAAATAAAAATCCACAAAATACGGCTAATGCAAAACTATTTGTAGCGTGAGAAGAAACAAAGCCGTACTTACCTCCGCATTTTCCGTTTATAGTATGAACCAATTCTGCTATGGCAGGATTATGACAGGGTCTTAACCTTTCAAATACATCTTTAAATAATTTCACTGAACCCTGATCTCCCATAAAAAAAAGTAAGCCTAAAAAAAGTCCGATATAAAGCACCTTCCACTTAAACTTCAAATAGGTTAAGTAAATCAATAAGAGGTAAAGCGGAATCCAAAATGTTTTGCTTGTAATCCTTGAAAAAATAATGTCCCATGTTGGCGAATGGATCCCATTCAAAAACAGGAATAGCTCGGTATCAATATCTATAAGGGATGTTAAGATAATCTTACTTTTAGTGGTAAGCAAAAATAAGAAATAGTATAAACTAATCTACCAAAATCGTAAAGCTCTTTTAATCTATTACATTTGTAGAATAAGATATGGAATCAAACCATAAATATTCTAAAAAAGAGAAACTAAAAAGCAAAAAAGCAATTGACATTCTTTTTAGTAAAGGAAAATCTATTAATGCTTTTCCAGTTAGGGTCATTTATATTCCAAAATCAGAACATGACAATATCCCTATAAATATGGGTGTTACTGTTTCAAAAAAAAACATCAAATTAGCAGTAAACAGAAATCTGATTAAAAGAAGAATAAGAGAAGCTTATCGATTAAACAGTAATGAGCTAAAAACACATCTTAAAAACAATACTTCTGAATTAAATTTGATGTTTATTTATACCTCAAAACAAATTTTACCGTATAAAGAAATTGAAGGTAAAATAAAAGTACTTTTAACACGTTTAATTGAAGAGTGAAGTGGTTAGTGAGTAAAATATTTGTTGTGATTATTCGTATTTACCAACTAAGTATTTCTCCAATATTAGGCCAGAATTGTAGATATACTCCAACTTGTTCTCAATACAGTATTGAAGCTATCAACAAACATGGCCCATTTAAAGGCGGATGGCTTTCTCTTAAACGCATATTTTCCTGTCACCCGTGGGGAGGACATGGTCATGATCCAGTTCCATAATGGAACAATTATTGATAATAACAGTTTGATATAGAATAAAAAATTATGAAAAAAGGAATCACTAAAATAGTTGTAATTATTTCTCTTGCAACCACGTCAATTTTCTCATTTGGGTTTGTGGAAAGTTATTTTGAAGTATCTAAAAACCTCGACATTTTTGCTACTCTTTTTAGGGAATTGAATATTTATTATGTTGATGATGCAGATCCTGGAGACTTAATGAAAACAGGTATCGATGCGATGTTGGAATCTTTGGATCCTTACACCAACTACATTCCAGAATCCAAAATGGAAGACTACAAAATGATGACTACCGGTCAGTATGGAGGTATAGGTGCGTTAATTCAAACACAGGGAGATAAAGTAGTCATTTCAGAACCTTATCAAGGTTTTGGAGCAGACAAAGCTGGACTAAGAGCTGGAGATAAAATTATTAAAATAGATGGTAATGAAGCGGTTGGAAAGTCCTCTGACGAGATTCGAGAATTTCTTTTAGGTCAACCAGGAACAACTGTCGAAATAGTCATTGAAAGACCCGGAATAGAGGGACTACTCACTAAAACTGTGACCCGAGAAGAAGTTAAAATTAAAGATGTTCCTTATTTTGGAATGGTGGGAGACAGTATAGGCTACATTAGGTTAACTGGATTTACGGAATCTGCAAGCGCTGAAGTAAAAGCTGCACTTATTAGTTTAAAAGAAAAAGGCGCCAATGCTATTGTATTGGATTTAAGAGGAAATGGTGGAGGACTATTGAGAGAATCTGTAAATATTGTCAACTTTTTTGTTGAAAAAGGAAGTCCTGTTGTAAGCACAAAAGGAAAAATTAAAGATTGGGATAAGGAATATAAAGCGTTGTCAATCCCAGTTGACACAGAAATCCCTTTAGCTGTCTTGGTTAATGGAGGTTCGGCATCAGCTTCAGAAATTGTATCGGGTTCATTACAGGATAATGATAGGGCCGTAATATTAGGCTCTTTATCTTTTGGAAAAGGATTGGTACAGCAAGTAAGACCATTAAGCTATAATTCTAAATTAAAAGTGACTGTTGCCAAGTACTATACACCAAGTGGCAGATGTATTCAAAAATTAGATTATTCTCATAGAGGTCAGGATGGAAAGGTTGGTGAAATACCAGATTCTTTAATTACTGAATTCAAAACGCTGAAAAACAAACGAAGTGTTTTTGATGGAAAGGGTGTTGCTCCAGATGTTGCAGTAAAAAGTCACTTACTTAGTGATATTGCTGCAAGCTTACTATTAAAAAATTTATTCTTTAGTTATGCTACCGAGTACAGAATAAAACATGAAACGATTAAAGAAACAAAAGAGTTTTCATTATCTGATGATGAATACGAGAACTTCGTACACTTTTTAGATGGAAAAGACTATGAATATACAACGGAAAGTGAAGATATTCTCGTAAAGCTTGAAAAGGCTGCTAAAGACGATAAGTATTTTGACGATGTTAAAGCGGAATATGAAGCATTAAAAAATAAGTTAAGCCACAATAAAAAAGATGATTTATATAAATTTAAAGATGAAATAAAGTACATCCTTGAAAGTGAAATAGTATCTCGATATTATTACCAAAAAGGTCAAATAGAGGTTTCCTTAAAGCATGACCTTGTTTTAGATGAAGCAATTAAAACATTAAACGATCGAGCTTTATACAATTCAATTTTAGCAGGAACAAATAAATAATAAACCCCATTGGTTTTGGAAATATAAAGCCATCTTTTACTAAAAGAAAAGCGTTAACCTTTGAACCCAGAATACAACTGTTTGAAAAATGTTTTTGGAAATTTCTCAACTTTTTCAAACCCCAATTTAATATCTCTTCCGGAATGAGGAATGTAATTGGTTCTAAAAATATAATCCCAAAGACTTAAAGATATCCCAAAATTAGCTCCATTGGAATATTGCTTGGGTAATTCATATGCATGATGCCAAATGTGCATTTTAGGATTATTTAAAACATATTTTAAGGGTCCATAATCTAACCCTATGTTAGCATGATTGAGGTGACCCAAAGCAATTGCAAAATAATACACCATAAATGCTTGTTCTGGATGAAACCCTCCAATTAACATTATCATAATGTATTTCATTGGCGTATAAAAAACGTTTTCCATCCAATGGTACCTCAAATGAGCTGCAAAACCCATTTCCTCAACAGAATGATGTACTTTATGAAAACGCCATAAAAAAGGAAATCGATGCAATAGAACATGGGTAAACCATTGTACAAAATCTGTTGCTATAAAAAAGATAAGTAATTGCAACCACTCTGGATAATCTTGAATATCTATCAAAGAAAAATCTTGTAAACTTCCTCCAAAAAGAGTTGAAAAAAAATGTGCGGTGAGGTCACAAAATGCAATAAAGATGACCAGGTTAAAAATGAAGAAATTAAAGAACATGTAAAATGTATCTATCCAAAAATCTGCCCGGATTTTTGGTTGATTTTTTCGCCATGGAAAAATCAACTCTAAGAACCATACTGCAAGGGAAAGCAGAATTAGCCACCAAAAATAATTCAAATACCAAGGATCTGATTGGAATGTAACTTCCGACCATAAGTAATTAGCATAGCCATTGTATGCATTCTTTATGATTCCGAGAAACTCCATTTATAGGAAGTATTAAAAGCTAAAAACCCTGGAAATATTAAACCCTAATTTGTATTGACCATCACCCCAGTTACTGGTTGTTGATGGTATAAAATCATTCTCAATAATACCTGCAGAATTAGTAACATTGATATGAAAGACATGACCTCCAGTTTCAATTTCAACTCCCACAGCCAATGGAGCATAAAAACCATTATCTCCATCCCTAAATTCAGAAAAGGTCAGGAAATAATCCATAACAAATGCCATTCGTTTGGTTATCTTAAATCGCCCCGCAAAACCAACAGCAAATAGATCGTTCTCATCTACCGAGCCATTTGTTGGGTGAAGAATAGTCTGATCAACAAAATTACGATGTACAAATGTTGGTAAAATTTCTAATGAAATGGCACTATTTAATTTACTTGCAATGATTAATTGATGTACATAAGACAACCTATTCACCAATTCAAAAGTATCAGGGCGAGACACAGGAGAAATGGCCGCATTAACATAATAAGCAGCTGAAATTGGCATTCCCCCTTTCTTTTGTTCTAAAAAACGAAATTTTCCATGTACATCTACATGTTCATTCATTTTACTTCTACCCCACCCTATACTAAGCTTATCCGTTAAGCCATAATCAAAAGAAAACCGAATGTTCGATGCATTTTCCAACCCGTAAAGCGTGTGTTTACCAGTTGGCCCATCTATGTCCATATCTCCAAATCGATGCGTAATGCTAAACTCTAATGTTCTCTTTTTGGTTGTTTGAATGGTTTGGGCATTAATTAGTCTTATGCCCTTGAAGGTTGCCATCACTTTTTCTGGTGTACTTTCCGCTTCAACCTCATCTTCCAACATGTCCATCAAATCATCTTGAGCATTTATTGAAACACTAAAGAAACACAATAGTATTAGTAGTAATAATTTATTCATTATGCTATTATTTTTTAAGTTCAAAATTCAAGTTTACAGTAACTTTTACCGTTTCTGAAATATTTTTCACAACAAGCTTTGGTATTTTAATCTTATGATCTTTTAAGTTCACTTCAAACTCACTTGTCATGCTAATTTTACCCTCTTGGATCGTAAGTTCACCGTCTATTTCACGTTTTTTATCTACACCATGAATGTTTAATGTTCCTTTTGCCTTTACTGGGTACGTTCCATCTTTTGTAAAATCAACATTTCCGACAATTTTACCCTTAAACATAGAGCTTTTGTATTTATCGCTCTCCATGTAATTTTCATTAAAATGCTCTTCCATTAAGGGCTTCTCAAACTTAAAACCAATGTTTGTTACAATAAAAGCAACATCACCATTCTTGGTATTGATTAAAGCTTTAAGGTTTTTGTTAACCGCGTCAATGTTTTCCATTGGTGTTTCTGAGAAAAAAGAAATTTCTCCAGATGTTGCTTTATACAAGTTTTGAGAATATCCAATTGAAACAATGGATATCAGTAAAATTAAAAAAGTAACTTTTTTCATCATTTTATGTATTTATTAATTTAAAGAAATTTATTGAGGCGCTCCTTGATTTAACCACATTTGCAAAGTATCTTTTTCTGCCGCAGTTAAAAACCCAGCAGCCGATCCTGATGGTGGCATATTTCCTGCATCTAACACCCTAGTTTGTATTTTTCCGCCAGTATTGCTATAAACACTTACCTGGCTATAGGTTGATAAAGGCCAAAAAGATTGGGTCTGCCCTGCAGCATGACATGAAGTACAATAACTATCAAACAACCTCTTCGTATGGTTTGTGTATGTTATAGCAGGCCCCGTGATTACAGGGGCAACAGGTGTGGTCGGCTCTGGTAGTTCCTCTTTGTTGCTTGCACAAGCACTTAACATTAGAACTGTAGTTAAGATTAATATATTTCTCATTGTACTTTTGTATTTTATTGAATAATCAACTTCTCAGTAGTCGTTTCTGTATTGGTAGTTATTTTTACAAAATATATACCAGAACTTAGTGTAGAGATATCTAATTGCTCTTTTATCAAATTAGATTCTAATATTTTTTCACCAGTTAAAGCGTAAACTCCAACATGTTTGATGGATTTAATGTTAGAAAAATTCAATTCTTTTGAAGCTGGGTTTGGATAAAAACCAACTTTACCAACGTTCGCATTTTCATTAATCCCTACTGGAGTCTGAACAGTTACCGTCCCAGCCATATTAGGTGCATGAACATCACATTGATAATTATAAACACCAGCAACGGTAAAAACGAAAAAATACGTCCACCCAGATGCTGGAGAATTACCAAAAGATGCTGGATTAGAACTGAACGTGGCTTGAGTTCCATTTACATTATGGAATCCTGCACTCGTCCATTCTACAGTATCTCCAACATTGACAACAACATTTGCAGAAGTAAATATCCCAGCACCAGCAACAACAGAAACTTTAGTTTGTGCAAATGAAATGCTTGAAATTAATAAAGTAATTATTAGTAAAGAATTTTTCATGTACTTGAATTTTTATGATTTAAATCATATCAAACTTACCATTTTTTTTTGAATTAAAATTTGATTAAAATTTAGTCTAATCTTAACTGAGATTAGCTATTTTTGTTCCCTTAAGAATATAACAAAAACATTATGGCAGACGATAGATTTCAAGCTCCAGACTATTATCAATTAGATGAGCTTTTAACAGAAGAACATAAATTAATAAGAGATACAGTAAGGGCTTGGGTGAAAGCCGAGGTTTCTCCAATTATAGAGGAATATGCTCAAAAAGCTGAATTTCCTTCTCAAATTATACCAGGTTTAGCTGAAGTTGGTGGTTTTGGACCATATATTCCAGAAGAATATGGTGGCCCTGGATTAGATCAAATTTCTTACGGTTTAATTATGCAGGAATTAGAAAGGTGCGACTCGGGTTTAAGGTCTACCTCTTCGGTGCAAAGTTCTTTGGTGATGTACCCTATTTGGAAATACGGAAATGAAGAACAAAAGCAACGTTTTTTACCAAAATTGGCAACGGGAGAATTTATGGGTTGTTTTGGATTAACTGAACCTGACCATGGCTCTAACCCAAGTGGAATGATTACCAACTTTAAAGACATGGGTGATCATTACCTTTTAAATGGTGCGAAAATGTGGATTACCAATGCTCCTATAGCTGATGTTGCTGTAGTTTGGGCAAAAAATGAAGAAGGAAGAATTCATGGATTGTTAGTAGAAAGAGGAATGGAAGGATTTACCACTCCAGAAACACATGATAAATGGTCGTTGAGAGCTTCCATTACAGGTGAATTGGTCTTTGATAATGTAAAAGTTCCTAAAGAAAACTTATTGCCTAATAAATCTGGATTGGGTGCTCCACTTGGCTGTTTAGATTCTGCTCGTTATGGTATTGCTTGGGGAGCAATTGGTGCAGCTATGGATTGCTATGATTCTGCTTTGAGGTATACCAAAGAAAGAATACAATTTGGAGTGCCTGTGGCTTCATTTCAATTAACACAAAAGAAGTTAGCAGAAATGATTACCGAAATCACCAAAGCACAACTATTAACTTGGCGTTTAGGTGTTTTAAGAGAAGAAGGAAGAGCCACCTCAGCACAAATTTCAATGGCAAAACGTAATAATGTGGACATGGCATTAAAAATTGCTCGTGAAGCAAGACAAATGCATGGCGGAATGGGAATTACTGGTGAATACCCAATTATGCGTCACATGGCAAATTTAGAATCTGTGATCACTTATGAAGGAACACATGACATTCATTTATTAATTACAGGAATGGATGTAACTGGTATTCCAGCTTTTATGAATGATGGTTCTCAGTTAGAGAATCTCTGACTTAGTTTCACTCCATATGAAGGTTAATAAAGGTATCTCATCGTTTTGTATTGTATTAGCACTGCTTTTTTTCTTGAGTCTTGCTGCTATCAACCCTATCGTTATTGAGAGTATTTTTGGCAACTTACATGATTATTATATCGACAACATTTACCAAGTTCAAATTTGGATTAGTGCTTTAGGATTAGTATTATTTTGTTGTGGAATTTTAGGGTATAAAAAAGAAATCTTCAATTTTGCAAATCGTAAAGAAAAGATAGGTGGTCTATTAATTACCATTATTTTTGTTTTTTCCTCATTATTTTATATAGAATTTATCCTCAGAATTAAACCCGAACAAACCACAGAGGAACTATACAACAGCTCGGTACCCTATGAAAATGCCATGTTCGCTCGTACACGTTTCCCTCAAAAACAAACAAACGTAGCCTATCCATATTTAACGGATAAAACAATGTATAAACTAAATCAAGGTTACCATTCACCCTCTTTCTCATACGAAAAACCTAAAGATGAAATCAGAATAGTAGTCATGGGAGGTTCTTTTATTTTTGGAGATCAATCGAAATTAAGCTGGGAGGCAATAGAAAATCAGTATAATAGAAACTGGGTAGCTAATTGTCAGCAGAAATTGGCTAAAAAAGGGTATGAGAATGTAAGGCTAATCAATGCTGGAATTCCTGGTCATACATCCTTTGACTCATTTGGAAGACTTTATTCTGAAATACATTTGTTCAATCCAGATTATATTATTTTTTGTCATGGATGGAATGATATTGAATACTTTTCAGAAGTCAAACCTAACAATTCACTTTATCGACAGATGACTCCTGAAAAAATTAAATCTAAAAATGAAGTCACAGACCCTCTCGAAATATCACAAATATATTTAAGAATTAAACGCAAATTTCAATTTGAAGGTTTAGGTGTCGAAGGTATAAAGCATTTACCTCAAGAAGGACTTACCATTACACCTGAAGCTGTGAAACAATTTAATTTAACCTTAGACCTATTTGTTCATGCCTGCAAACTTATTGATGCACAACCAATATTATTAACACAACCACGGCTTATTCATGAAAATAATAGTTCAAATGAACGAGAAAAAATTCTCTACTCTTTTCAACGTTTGAATCACGATAAAATATGTGAAGCATATTCCATTATTGATTCATGTATATTAAACTACCCATCTAAAGATTCGACCGTCATTTCACATCATTTTGCCAAACCATTTATTGGAATAGATTCATTGTACGTTGACCATCTACACTTAAATTCTATTGGAAATGAAATAATTTCTTCGAGTTTAGCCTCCTATTTAGAGAAAGTAATTCCTCTGAATAACTAAAACATCATATAGTCCTCAGGATTAATTGGGATCCCATTGTACCATAACTCAAAATGCAGGTGGGGTCCGGTAGAAAGTTCTCCAGAATTACCCACTATAGCAATTACTTCACCTGCTTTAACATGGTCACCAACCTCTTTGTGCAATACAGAATTATGTTTATAAATGGATACAATATTATCTGCGTGTTGCAATTGGATTACATATCCTGTTTCAACAGTCCATTCAGCAAAAATCACTGTTCCATCTAACGTGGCTTTAATTGCCTCATTTTTTGGAGCAACTACATCAATCCCAAAATGCTGTTTTTTAATGTTAAATCGATCAGTAACAGTTCCTTTTAAAGGTTGTAGAAAAATAAAACTACTGATGTTCCCAGGTGTACTACCAGCCTTATTAAACAAATTGTATTTTTCTTCCGTCTCAATCATGTTCCTCAACACAGAATCTTCCACAATGGGTTCATTTTTAATGGCCGCATAGTTTACATTAGAATCTATAACTGATTTATCATCAAATTCAATGGGATCTCCCTGTATAATGTGTTTAATGTTATCGATATAAAGATTGTTCTCCGCTAAAATAACTTCAATGGAATCACTTTTCAAGAAATTTTCTACCCCTTGTTTTCTAACACTAACGTTGGCATAGCCAGGTATAAATTCTCTTAAAGGAGTAAAGGCAATTAATAATATTACCAGCAGTATCAGAACCAAAGAACTAATACCAACAACAACAAACACATTTAGTTGAGAAAGCCTTAACGAAATCTTTTCTTCAAATGTATCATCATTTAAAATCACCAAGCGATACTTGTGTTTTAACCGTTGAAATTTTTTGGGTTTATCTTTAAAGTCTACCATAATATTCTCTGCAAATATACCGATTCAATAATAACAAATTAGCACGAAAGTAATCCTGTTATTTTTCTACCGTATTTTACAAGTAATAAGTATTTTAGCAGATTATATAATAAAGTAATGGTTAAATAGTTTATTTAGCACTTTAGTAAGGTTTGACAAAGAACATAAATATTAAAATAATTACATTAATAGTACTAACTATTAGTGTTTTAAGTTGTTCTAAAAAAAAGAAAGGATTTACCCACAGAGCCTATCAAAATACCGTATCACGGTATAACGGTTATTTTAATGCCAAGGAAATATATAAAGCCAATAAAACTCGTATTTATGACGAACATAAGGATGATTTTTCTGAAATAATCCCTCTGTTTGTTTACCCAGATGAATCCCAATCGAAAGCGATGTATCCAGACATGGATAAGATCATTGAAAAAACATCTACCGTAATTGACAGACATTCAATGTACATTAAGAAAGTTGAATATAATCGATGGATTGACAAGAGCTATATGTTAATGGGAAAAGCTCGTTTCTATAAACAAGAATACTTTGTTGGAGAAGAGGTTTTTGAATATGTTGCTAAGGCATTTAAAAATGATGATGTTAAATATGAAGCTTTAATCTGGCTTGCTCGAACACATATTGAATTAGACAATATGAATAAAGCAGAGTCTTACTTAACATTAATTGAAGAACAAGGTGTTCCAAAGCAATACAGTAGTGAATTTAACGCATTACATGCTAATTTTTACATCAAAAAACGTAATTATGATGATGCCATCACCAAACTTACTAAGGCATTAGAAACTACAAAGAAGAGAAAAAAGAGAAGAAGGTATAATTATGTTCTTGCGCAATTATGGTTAAAGAAAAAAGAATTTGGAAAAGCATCTGAACTATTCTCTAAAGTAATAAAGCTTAAGCCAAGGTATGACATGATGTTTAATGCCAAAATTAGCCGTGCATTATCATTTGATCCTGAATCTGGTGATCAAAAAGACATAAAAAAAATGTTATCTAGAATGGTTAAAGACGGTAAGAACGTTGAATTCTTAGATCAAATTCACTATGCTTTAGCCGATATTGCTTTCAAAGAGGGTGATGAACCATTAGGCATCGATCACTTACAAAAATCAGCAGCATTAAGTGTTTCTAACGATAAGCAAAAAGCATTATCTTATTTAAGACTTGGTGAATTGTTTTACGCTAAACCACTTTATGTTGAATCACAAGCTTATTATGATAGCTGTTTAACGGTTTTACCAGAGGATTACTCTCGATATGAAACAGTTTATGAGCGAAGCAAAGCATTAACCCGTTTGGTGGAAAATCTAATCATCGTACAAGAAGAAGATAGTTTGCAAAAGTTGGCCAATGATGAAGGCTATAGAAACAAAGTGATTGATCAATTAGTCCAAGATGCTATTGACGAAGAAGAACGTAAAAAAGCGGAATTAGAAAATGACAATGAGTTTAATTCTTTTGATAACAATTCTACCATTGCTTCTAACTTGCCCAATACGGGTAAATGGTATTTCTATAACAATACTACGCTCGGGTTTGGTTTTACAGATTTCAAGAAAAACTGGGGAAATAGAAAATTGGAGGACAATTGGCGCAGAAGTAATAAAGAAACGGTTGCTTCCTTTGAAGATGACTTAGAAGATGAATCCGACACAGCAAGTTCTGACAGCACAAAAGTTAAGGTCAACAAAAAGACGACCCCAGAATACTATCTACAGTACATTCCTTTAACAGACGAAAAAATGAATGTTTCGCACAATAAGATTATCGAATCTCTTTACGCTTTAGGGAATATCTACCGTGAAGATTTTCAAGATTACAACAATTCCATTAAATCGTTTGAAGACTTAATTGTAAGGTATGACACCTGTCGATACAAACTTCCATCATGGTACAACCTGTACAGGATTAGCTTATTAATAGACGATGATGCCATGAAACAGAAATATAAAACTCTAATCTTAGACAACTACCCTGAAAGCGAATATGCACGAATTATTCAAGACCCTACCTATAACAAAGTTACCAGGGAAAATAGAAAACGTGTAGACAACTATTACAGTATTGTGTATGACATGTACGGTGACGAAAAATATAGCAAAGTATTAATTCGGTGTGAAAAAGCCAAGTCCATTTTTGCTGATAACCATCTACAGGATCATTTTGATTTTTTAGCAGCAATGGCAATTGGTCATACTAACACCATGGATTCATTTAAATTAGCCCTACAGAATGTTATTGTACTACACCCTGAATCTGAAGTGAGTGTTGAGGCTAAAAGAATTTTAGAGTTAATTAAAAAAGGAATAAAAGTTGGAGTCGAAGAAACTGTTAATGCAGTACCTTATGAGCATGTTTTTGATGCTGACTTTAATTTTGTAGTCATTGTTCCAGGAAAAGACACCAAATCAAATAAGTACAAAGTTGACATCTCAAATTTCAACATGAAGTATTATAGCGATAAAACTTATGAGGTAAGCAATATTTTTGTCGACCCTTTGAATCAAATTATTATTGTAAAAAAATTGAAGGGTTATGACGCTGCCATTGATTATTTCAAATCATTTAAATTAAATAATGACAACTTAAAAGACCTTAATGTAAAGGGCTACCAATATCTATTGGTATCTCAGAAAAACTTTGCACTCTTTTATAAGAATAAAGACATTAAGGGTTACGTCAAGTTTTTCAAAGAAAACTTCGAAGTTGAACTATAATCTTAAAATGATTATCTTTGTTCGAAATAGCGCTTAAATAAATGTTTAAGAAAAATTCATCTCAAATGGCAAGAAATAACGAAGTAGAAAGTCCGGCAATTAATATTGTAAGAAAAGGAACTGAAATAAAGGGTGATGTTACCTGTTCGGGAGACATTAGAATTGATGGGACGTTGAGTGGAACATTAATTTCACAAGGCAAGGTAGTTGTAGGTCCAAGTGGTGTTATTGATGGTGAAGTAACTTGCAAGAATGCAGATATTTCAGGTACAATAAAAGCCAAGCTTACCGTTAGAGAATTGTTACAGTTAAAGGCTACGGCAAATATCACTAGTGATATTAATACCAATAAACTATCTATAGAGCCAGGTGCTAGCTTCACGGGATCTTGTAACATGGGGTCTGTAGTAAAAGGTATTCAACATGAAGAAAGACAAGAAACCCAAGAAGAAGCCCAAACCGCTTAATAATTACGTAAAATTTTCTGGCATGGCTTTTCAGATGGGTGCTACCATAGCTTTAGGTGCCTGGGGTGGCTCAAAATTAGATGAAATCGTTAATCCTGATTCTAAAATTTTCACCATTATACTTTCATTATTATCAATAGGCCTTTCGATGTATTTAGTCATCAGAGAAGTTATTAAAATGCAAAATGACAATGATAAATAACATCTATTTTAAGCTGCTTACTTTTTCTGTTTTATTCTTCTTATTGCACTTTTTTTCTACTCCATTAATGGGAGATTTTTATTACGTAGAAGGAATACACAGAATACATCTTTTTTTAGCAATTAGTACGTTTGTTTTTTTCATTATTATGTTAAAAATAAAATCCAGTTATCCTGATAAGTTTGGGTTTGCTTATTTAGCCTCTGTTTTTGTTAAAATGATTGCTGCAGTTCTTTTTCTTGCACCGCTATTGTTTGGAGAAAAAGAAATTAGTATTAGCTACATTGCACACTTTTTTATTGCCTTTTTTACCTACCTATTTGTTGAAGTTTCTTTACTTATTGGGAGTCTTAAAAAGTAGTTTCATCATACACTTGAATTCATTTCAATTTTTATTAAAAAAACTGTCGAAAATCAGTTGTTAGATTAGAATAAATACATAGTTTTGCACCGAATTTTAAAGCAACTATTTTTTAATTAAAAATTCTTGAAATTATTTCGATGAGAAGCATTTTAATTACCATTACAATTATGTTATTCTCTCTTAGCTTGTTAGCTAACGAGACAGAACATAAAGCAGTATCTTCTAAAGACGAAAAATACAATCCTGTTCCACCAATCATGGAACACATTTCAGATGCACATAGTTGGCATATAGTTGGTGGTGGACACGATGCAATTGCTTTACCTTTACCAGTGATTTTATGGACTGATAATGGATTAGTCGTTTTTATGTCAAGTGAGTTTCATCACGACACAAAAGGGCACCATATTGTTGCTAGAAATGGGCTGAACTTGGTTAACTATCATGAAAAAATTTATGTTTTGAATGATGGTGAAGAACATTTAGACATAGACGAAGAAGGAAAAGTTGCGAATGTAAGACCTATCGACATTTCTATTACCAAAAATGTTTTTGGAATGTTAATTTCCATGCTTATTGTATGTTTGGTCTTCTTTAAGGCAGCAAGATCTTATAAAGGAGGAATAAAAGCTCCGAAAGGAATTGCTTCTTTTATGGAGCCTCTTGTCTTGTTTGTTAAGGATGATATTGCTTTACAAAATATTGGCGAAAAACACCACAGAAGATTTGTTCCGTTTTTATTAACGGCTTTCTTTTTTATCTGGTTCAATAACTTATTGGGGTTAATTCCAATACCAGGATTTAGTGGTGCTAACATTACAGGGAATATTGCTTTCACATTGGTACTGTCAACCATCACATTGTTATTGACTAACCTTAATGGAAATAAACAATATTGGAAGCACGTTTTTTGGATGCCTGGAGCACCAGTGCCAATTAAAATATTTTTAATCCCTATTGAATTGATTGGATTAATCGCTAAACCATTTGCATTAATGATTCGTTTGTTTGCAAACATGACTGCAGGGCACATTGTAGTGTTGAGTTTAGTGTCATTAATTTTTATTTTTAAAAGTATATACATGAGTGCTGTAGCAGTACCATTTACTTTATTTATATCAGTATTAGAATTGTTGGTTGCATTGTTACAGGCTTATGTCTTTACAATGTTATCGGCTTTATTTATAGGTTCTGCAGTGGCAGAACATCATTAATTTGTAATTTTTGTTTAATTAATATATATTAAAATTATGGTAGGAAGTATCGCGGCAATCGGAGCTGGTTTAGCAGCAATCGGTGCAGGTATCGGAATCGGACAAATTGGTGGTCATGCAATGGATGCTATTGCAAGACAACCAGAAGCAACTTCAAAAATTCAAACAAACATGCTAATTGCAGCAGCTCTTATTGAGGGTGTTGCATTATTTGGTGTGGTTGTATCTCTAATGGGATTGGAAACTGGAGCGTAGTCCACAAAAATATTCAAACTCGTAACGGTTGGTTACGAGTTTGAATTAACATTTAATTAAATAACAAAAAAAGATAAAAAATGGATAATCCATTAGTAACCCCCGAAATTGGAATGTTGTTCTGGACAGCATTAGTATTTATAATCTTAATGCTATTGTTGACGAAATACGCATGGAAACCAATATTAGCTGCAGTTAAAGAAAGAGAAACCTCAATTGAAGAAGCATTAAATTCTGCGGAAGACGCAAAAAGAGAAATAGCTGAATTAAAATCTAACAATGAGGATTTATTAAATGAAGCTAGGGCAGAAAGAGACGAAATGCTAAAAGAAGCGAGAGGGATTAAAGATAATATTGTTGCAGAAGCTAAAACAACTGCCAATCAGGAAGCAGAAAAAATTGTTGCTGCTGCAAGAGAAAGCATTCAACATGAGAAAATGGCAGCAATTACTGAATTAAAAAATCAAGTTGCTGTTTTATCAATCGAAATTGCTGAGAAAATTCTAAAAGATGAATTATCTTCTGCTGATAAGCAAAAAGCAATTATCGATAATGTAGTTAAAGACATTAATCTAAACTAAGGATTAGATGAGAGACATTAAAGTTGCATCAAGGTACGCAAAGTCATTACTTAAAATTGCTATTGACGAGAATGTTCTGGAAGAACTTCACAACGATATGCAGTTAGTAAATGATGTATGCAGTAACAACCACGATTTAATACTTTTACTAAAAAGTCCAATCGTAAAAACAGATAAAAAGACTACAATTCTTGATGAAGTTTTTGGAAAACAAATTTCTCAAATTTCGAGTTCATTTATCTCCATTATCTTAGCTAAAAAAAGAGAAGGATTGTTAGGTGATATTGCGAGCGCATTTATCGACACCTATAAAACCCATAAAAACATTACAACTGCTACTGTTACTACTGCATTACCTTTAACAGTAGGTCAAAAATCAAAAATTACTGATCTATTGAAAAAAGAAGGACAAGGTAGTGTTGATTTAAAAGAAGTAGTAAACACCGAAATTATTGGAGGAATGATTCTGAGAATTGGTGACAAACAAGTTGACGAAAGTATAAAAAGAAAATTGACCAACCTTGAAATGGAGTTTGATGAGAACCCATACATCAAGGAATATTAATAATATTAAAGATAAAAACAAATAAAAATGGCCGAAGTAAAACCCGCAGAAGTATCAGCTATACTTAGACAACAATTAGCTGGATTTAAAACTGAAGCACAATTAGAAGAAGTAGGAACAGTTCTTCAGGTTGGTGATGGTATTGCCCGTATTTACGGTTTATCAGAAGTGCAAGCTGGAGAGTTGATTGAATTCGAAAATGGATTAACAGCAATTGTATTGAACCTTGAAGAGGACAATGTTGGTGCTGTACTATTAGGTTCTTCAAAAGGAATTAAAGAAGGTGATACCGTAAAACGTACCAATAAAATTGCCTCACTAAATGTTGGTGAAGGAATGTTAGGTAGAGTTGTTGATACCTTGGGAAATCCAATTGACGGTAAAGGACCTATTGAAGGTGAGACCTATGAAATGCCATTAGAGCGAAAGGCTCCTGGGGTTATTTATAGAGAACCAGTTGCTGAACCTTTACAATCTGGTATTAAAGCAGTCGATTCAATGATCCCAGTGGGAAGAGGTCAAAGAGAGTTAATTATTGGAGATAGACAAACTGGAAAAACAGTAGTTGCTATTGATACCATTATTAATCAAAAAGAATTTTACGATAGAGGTGAGCCTGTATTTTGTATTTATGTTGCAACAGGACAAAAAGGTTCTACCGTTGCAGGTATTGTACAAACATTAGAAAATGCAGGAGCAATGGCTTATACTGTTGTTGTTGCAGCAAATGCATCTGATCCAGCACCAATGCAGTTTTACTCTCCATTTGCAGGAGCGGCAATTGGTGAATATTTTAGAGATACGGGTAGACCAGCATTAATTGTTTATGATGATTTATCTAAACAAGCTGTTGCTTACCGTGAGGTTTCTTTATTGTTAAGAAGACCTCCAGGACGTGAAGCATATCCTGGTGATGTATTTTACTTACACTCAAGATTATTAGAAAGAGCAGCTAAAATTGTTAATGTTGATAGTATTGCTAAAGACATGAACGATTTACCTGAGTCACTAAAACCAATCGTTAAAGGTGGAGGTTCTTTAACGGCACTACCAATTATTGAAACACAAGCAGGTGATGTATCTGCCTATATTCCAACCAACGTAATTTCGATTACTGATGGTCAAATATTCTTAGAGTCTGATTTATTTAATCAAGGTGTTCGTCCAGCGATTAACGTAGGTATTTCTGTATCTCGTGTTGGTGGTAACGCTCAAATTAAATCGATGAAGAAAGTTGCTGGTACCTTAAAGTTGGATCAAGCACAATATAGAGAATTAGAAGCTTTTGCTAAGTTTGGTTCTGATTTAGATGCTGCTACATTGGCGGTAATTGAAAAAGGAAAACGTAATGTTGAAATCCTTAAACAAGGACAAAACTCACCATTACCTGTTGAGCATCAAGTAGCAATTATTTATTTAGGGACAAAAGGATTAATTAATGCTGTTCCTGTAAATAAGATAAGGGAATTTGAAACAGAATTCTTGACTTATATGGCAAACAAGCATCAAGATGTTTTAGATGCTTTAAGAGCTGGAAAGTTAGATGACACCATTACTTCTACATTAGAAAGTGCTGCATCAGAATTAACTGCTAAATATTCATCATAAATCGCCTTATTAAGGTTATTGAATGGCTAATTTAAAAGAAATACGGAACAGAATAACATCCATTTCATCTACGATGCAAATTACATCTGCGATGAAAATGGTTTCTGCTGCGAAACTGCGAAAGGCTCAGGACGCTGTTACTCAAATGCGCCCATACGCAAATAAGTTACAAGAAATTCTTTCTAACCTTAGTGCAAGTTTAGATAGCAATGAAGGTATTTACTCGGTAGAAAGAGAAGTGAAAAATGTTTTAATTGTAAGCATTACCTCTAACAGAGGACTTTGTGGTGGTTTCAATAACAATGTAATTAAAGTAGCAAAACATTTAGCTGAAACTGATTATCAAGGAAATAATGTAACGGTTCTTTCTATTGGTAAAAAAAGTAATGATGCTTTTAAGAATACTGAATTAGGAATAAAAGGGACATTGTTACCAAGACATGCAGAAACCATATGGGACGATTTAACGTTTGAAAATTCATCAGAAATTGCTCAAACATTAATGGAACAATTTGCTGAAGGACATCAGGATAAAATTATCTTGGTTTACAACCAGTTTAAAAATGCTGCCGTTCAGATTGTCCAAGAAGAACAATTTTTACCAGTTCTTCCACCTGAAGTTAATGAGGAAGAAACCGGTAGTACAGCTGATTATATTTTTGAACCTAATAAAGAATTTATCATTGAGGAAATGATTCCAAAGTCATTAAAAACTCAATTATTTAAAGCCTTATTAGATTCTCAAGCATCTGAACACGGGGCTAGAATGACAGCCATGCATAAAGCAACTGATAATGCTCAAGAATTGCAGGATGATCTTAAATTGGTTTACAACAAAGCAAGACAAGCCGCCATTACAAATGAAATATTAGAGATTGTTGCTGGTGCAGAAGCATTAGGTTAACCAACAATTAGTCATGATACACACAAAAGCCTTCCTGTTTCAGGAGGGCTTTTTATATTGTATTATTTTATTAATTTTAGGTACTAAACTATTTCCATTATGAAAAAATACACCTACCTACTGCTAACATTCGTTTTCCCACTCTGCATTATTGCACAAAACAACTACACCCGATCGGCTGAACTTATGCCGTATGGGGAGGAAAATTTTACGTTAAAAAAAGAAAAAAACAATCCTTCAACGGTCAAACTTCCTAAAATACCACAGGACAAAGCTGTGACTGAAATTCCAATTGGCACCTCTTCTAATATTCACTCTACCATAAGAGATCGGCAGAATCAAGTAGTTTACAATGCAGCTATTAATACAGTTGCTTTTGGCCATAGGCAAAATAATGGTTCAGCAGGAAATACAGGAATCATGTCATTTGATTATTCAACAGATGGTGGAGCAAACTGGACGATTAATCCTTTTCAAACTACTCCAACCCTTGATGCTGGATCTGGCAATAACTATCCAAGTATAGGTATTTATAATCCCGCTGCTAATACAGACCCGAACAATTCCTTTATCGTTCAGACCGGAACAAAAGCTACATTTGATAGGAGTTTTAGAGCTTCAGCAAAGTTAGATGGAACGTTATTAGACGAAACGTATAGTGTTAATTCAACGATAGGTCCTAGCGTAAGTGATAATGAACATGGAGGCTATGGTTTATACGTTACTGATTTAAGAGAAGCTTGGTACTGCTCTTCTAACTGGAACATAACAGCAGATGTGAATCTTCACTTAACAGGAAGTTACCATGACTTTTTTATTACCAAAGGAGTATTTAACGTGGGAAACAATCAATATGATTGGGTTACTACAGATACCATTACGCCATCATGGTATTCCACACCAGCGGCAGCAGGTTATTACACCAATGTTGCTACCAGTCCGAATATGGCTTGGTCAATAGATGGTATGACGGGATACATGGTTACTATGGGTGCAGATTCTAATGCGAGTAATAATTCCATGTGGAGACCTTACATTATTAAAACAATTGATGGAGGGGCTAATTGGGTTAGATTTCCTGATTTTGATTTTTCTACTGATGCTGTGATTCAGAATTATATATGGGGATTAAACACCAACCCTACTGAAAAACGACCATTTTTTGGAGATTTTGATGTCGTGGTAGATAACAATGGAGAACTAAGAATTTTTTGTCAAGTACATTCAGGGTTTTCAAGTGCTCCCGATTCTCTTAATTATTATTTTGCTGCTGTTCAATCAAAATTTTTGTTTGAAATTGCAACCAATACTGGTTTGGGCAGTTATGATATTAGTTTTGTTGACTCGGTAAGAGTGGAAGATTACACCTGGGATGGATCTGCAGCAGCAAGACAGCATTTAATCAGGCCGCAAGCAGCAAGAAGTCAAGATGGAACTAAAATGTTCTATACATGGCTTTCATCTGATCTTACGTTAAGTACATTTCGAGAATTTCCTTCCATCAGAGGTATTGGCCATGAAATAGCCACTAATAAATGGACCAATGTCACCAATCTTAGTGCAGGAAATAATTCAGAATTTTCTGCTGGTTATCCCACCATGGCTGTCGATGTTATTGAAAACGGATTGGATAAAACCTGGGAACTACCAATTGTTTATGTAACCAGCTTAGGAGGTGGTACTTTAACCAGTGCAGATTCGCCTGGCCAATACTATTTTCTAAAGGGTGTTGGATTTGACCAAATAGATTTTCAAAGCGTTGGAGTTGATGAAGAAATTGATGCCAATACTAATACCTCAATATACCCTAACCCAACTAAGGGTAATCTGACTATTGAGGTAAAAGAAGGAAAGGACTTTACTTATGTTATTAGAGATTTGTTAGGCCGAGTTGTTGTTAGTGCTAACGTTAATGGTATCAATACAATCGTTGATCTTTCAAACAATGAAAATGGGGTCTATTTTATAGAGGTCCAAATGGGAAAAAGTAAAACAATTGAAAAATTCATATTGACAAAATAAAGATGCTTTGCTTTCATAGATGGTGAAGATATTTCAAGACTTTAAGACTAAGCGTTTGGTTTTTCGTAAATTCACAGCAATTAGTTATTAATGAAAAGAATATTACAGCACCCCTTTATTCATTTATTTATAGGAATACTTGCTTTCCTTCTACTCTACTTTAGTGCTACTTTTTTCAATAATAACCACCCAGATATTGCTAAATTTAATGCTTCTCTTAATCAAAAAGAAACATTAGCCGAACAAACATTAGATGAACTAATCACTTACCCCTCAGCAAACACCTTTTATTTTACCGAAAAATTTGCTCAGCTCAATAAAGAAAAAGGAATTTCTTTTTATGTGTTGGAAAACAACACCTTAACCAATTGGACAGATAGAAGTACTTATTTTTCTGCTGATTTAAATGAATTTACTGCTAAAAATGGATTGGTTCAGTTGAAGAATGGTTGGTACCAATACCTGATTAAAAAGAGTAATCAGAAAACCTATTTGGCCTTAATTCTTATTAAACACAATTACACCATTAAAAACAAATACCTTAAAAACAGCTTTCACAACAGTTTTAAAATTAATAATGCTGTTACTATTACAACTAAGGATACCAATAAAGAGAAAGCAATCTATGCGAATAACGGTGACTTTCTATTCACGTTAACATCAAGCAATTCAGTACCGCCCTCAACAACTGATAATAACTGGTTACTTGTTTTTATCTTCTTCACTGGTTTTTTCTTAGCAGTCTCCTTTATCAGCAAGCAAACACGAAAGGTTGCTGTGTTTAGAAAATTTTCACCCATTATTGTCATTGCTTTTATCGCATTGAGTAGAATTTTATTGCTGTACTTTCATCCTTTTACCTCCTTATTTGATCAAGAATTATTTAGCCCAACCATTTACGCACAATCCGCTTTTTTACCTTCACTTGGAGATTTAGTGATCAGTACTATTTTCTTTGCGCTAATTATTTACTACTTATCAAGAGCCATTCAAAAAGTTAACCCAAATAACAAACCGATTGTCTTTGTTATTGTAATTGCTTGTTCTATCTTTTCTTTGATTTTGGCAAACCTGTTAAAAGGGTTGATAATCAATTCAAAAATTAATTTTGACATCAACTACCTTCTCGATTTAAACGCCTATAGTTTTGCAGGAATTGGAGCGCTCACCTTACTTTTTATTGCATTAATTTTATTCATTAAAATTTGTATTAACCATTTTTTAGATAAGGCTTTTAAACGAAACCACCTCATTAAAATCTTTTGGATCGTCAGCTTGTTAGCGGTTATTATTGGACACTTTTTCATGGAAATTAGCGCGTTTTTAACTTCATGGATACTGTTGGTCATCTTAGCGTTCTCATTTAAAACCAGTTCAAGAATTAGTTTTTACCGAAGTGTTTTCTTGGTATTGGTGGTCTCCATAACCACTTCCTATGGTTTTATTCGTTTAGGAATGGACAAAGAGCAAATTAACAAAGAGTTTATTGCTAAAAAGTTAGCCAAAGAACGAGATCCCGTTGCCGAATATTTATTTGAAGATCTTAAACCAAAAATTGAAACCGATAGCATTATCCAAAACAGTATTCCAACCTACTATGAGCACAAAGAGAGAATCGACAAACACATTATTGATCGGTATTTCGGTGGACACTTTAGCAAATACGACATTAATATTATCGGTTATTGCGATGCACAAGATTCCATATATATAGATGAAGACAATTTGGTACATTGTTTCTCCTTTTTTGAAAATAAAATTGAAGAAGAAACAGACAATCCTTTTCTCATTAATGAGTCCATTAATTTTCTTTATTCAGATGAAGGAGTAAGTAGTTATTTGGCAAAACTTAAAATCAATCCTTTTGATACCCTAAGCAATGATAATTGGTCTTTATTTATAGAGTTGTTTCCGAAAGTATTCTCTAAAACCGAAGGGTACCCTGAGTTACTTTTAAATGAAAAAGATGTAACCACACCAATCAATACAAATACCTATTCGTATGCCAAATACAAAAAAGGCAAATTGATTGACAATGCTGGAAAATTTAATTACAGTATAGAACTAAGTGATCAACATCGTTTTAACAATGATGGATTTTTCAAAACTACATTTGGTGATGCTTACCATGTGATTTATCAAAGCGATAAGAACACTTCTATCATTTTAAGTTCGCCTCAAAAATCCATCTTCAACTACATTACTACTTTTTCTTATTTCTTTATCATTACCAGTATTGTTGTTTTGGTAATTGGGTTATTCTTTAGAATTTCTCCATTTAATTGGCAAATAGCATTGACTGATTTCAGTACAAAAATCCAACTGTTTATCATTGCTTCTATCTTTTTAGGCTTCCTTCTTTTTACATTGGGAACTTCGTATTACATCAAAAAACAATACTTAGAAAAAAACAAAACACAGTTGGCCGAAAAAGTCCAATCTGTTTTAATTGAATTGGAACATAAATTAGGTGACAAAACTAAGCTCTCTCCAGAACTATATGATGAGATGACGTATTACCTGGTTAAATTCTCCAATGTGTTTTATACAGATATTAATTTATACGACAAAACAGGAACACTCTTGGCTACATCCAGACCAGAAATTTTTGAAAGAGGACTGGTAAGTGAACAAATGAATCCGGAAGCTTTCAATCAAATTCACCTTCATAAAAAATCAAACTTTACCCACTCTGAAAACATTGGAGATTTAAGTTATTTATCGACTTACGTTCCTTTTAGAAATGAAAAACAGAAAATTTTAGCTTACATGAATTTGCCCTACTTTGCAAAGCAAAATGAATTGGAAAATGAATTGTCATCTTTCTATACGGCATTGATTAACATTTACGGCCTCCTCTTCTTAATCTCTACAATCATTGCTGTATTCTTTGCCAATTACATTTCTGAACCTGTAAGAATGATTAAGAATAAGATAAGCGCCCTCCAATTGGGTCAATCGTATGATTTATTAGAATGGGAATCTAATGATGAAATTGGTGCATTGGTCTTTGAATACAACAAAAAAGTATTGGAATTAGAAAAAAGTGCTAACCTCTTAATTAAATCTGAACGAGAAAGTGCCTGGAGAGAAATGGCCAAACAAGTTGCCCATGAAATCAAAAACCCATTAACACCAATGAAATTGAGCATCCAGCAATTACAGCGTATTTCTAAAGACAACCCGGATGACTTAAATGATAGGATAGAAAGAACGGCAATAACGTTAATCGAACAAATAGAAACCTTGACCAAGATTGCCAATGAGTTTTCTAGCTTTGCAAAAATGCCTAAAGCAGATGAGGTAGAATTTAATTTAATCCCTATCATTGAAACAACGATAGATCTGTATAAAGAGGAAAATACAGCCATTACATTAACTGATGAGTGCAATGGAACAGCCAACATTGTTGCCGATAAGGATCAACTATCTCGCGTATTTAATAACCTCATCAAAAATGCCCTACAAGCTATACCCGAAAACATCGAAGGAAAAATAACGGTATTCATTTCTCAAAAAGAAAATAACTTCTTAATAGAGATAAAAGATAATGGTACGGGTATTCCAAACGATAAAAAAGACAAAATTTTTGTACCAAACTTTACTACAAAAAGTACAGGAATGGGACTTGGTTTAGCAATGGTTAAAAATATAGTTGAAAACGCTAATGGTAGTATTTGGTTTACAACAAAAGAAAATATTGGTACTTCTTTCTTTATTGAAATCCCTAAACGAACTTAATGTAAACATCTCCATAGGAGGTATCAATAAATTCATTCGTTTGAACAAATTCAATCATCTCTTGGCCAGATTTCCATTTTGGTAAATTGTATTTCATTGATTCTCCATAAGAGAAATTACATTCAATACTTCCTAAACTGGATAAGTGCGTTAAACAATCGACCAATACCTGCGTATTTTCTGGAACAATGTATTCTAAAGAAAGTGCAACTAAAGGTTTCGATAATCCTTTTAGCACATCATATTCATAACCTTCAACATCAATCTTACAAAAGGCTGGTGTTCCATACTTGTCAATAAGTATATCCATGGTGATCATACTTATCTCTATCGTTTCACCCCAATCTGCTCCTTTAAACCGATCTTCCTGCATCATGTCAACATGGTCTTTAGAAAAAGAAGATATTAATGTTGACCCTGAAACATACATCGTTTCTGTGCTTTCTTTTTCACCTAAACCAAGTTTAACTAAGTCTATTGTATTTCCAAAACGTTTGGTTAAATGCTCGTAGCACTCTTTTTGGGGTTCAACAGCAACTACTTTTGCCCCTAATTCTAAAAAGATAACTGTTCTGTTTCCTTTGTTAGCACCAACATCAAAAACAACATCTCCAGGTTTGATAAATTCACTATAAAACTCCTTACGTTCTGATTTTTTGAAAACGGTGATTAGTTTATTCTCTACATCTAAGGTAAATGAATACAAGCCTAACCCTCTTAAGACACTTCTAATTAACTTTCTCATTGCTCTTTCTTCCCTCTTTTAATTAGGTGTTGCTGTCATTAACAAACTATTGATGCTTGTAAACCTGTCTTTCATCCCTTGTTCCATTCCTGTCTCTTTATACTGATCATTAGTCATCATGATGATTTGCTGAAGAATCATTTTTGCCCTTTCCGCATCTTCTCTAACTGCTTTTTTATCTTCTCCTTTAAGGGATAAATAATATTTCAAGTCATCTTCATATCGATCTACTAGACTTCCAATAATTTTATTTCCTTTCTCAAACTCTCCTAACTTATAGTAGTTTTCTGCAATAGAAAGGACGAAATAATTAAATGGAACATTTTTTTCTGGCATTACCTCCAAACATTCATCCAACACTTCAATGGCTTTCTCTTTTTGCCCTAATCGAATAAACTCTCCAGATAAACGTGAAAAATTATTTCTAAAATTCATACACATTCTTCTGTTGTTCTCATTCATGTAAAGGTCTCCTTCATCCATTCCTCCCCATCTAAATTTCGTCATCAAATTTTCATACATTATTTTAACATCTACTTCTCCTGTCTGACGGTCATAACTTTGTGCTTTGTAAGGCACTAAACGATAAGCCAATCCTTCTAATGAAAAATAGTTTGTTAATCCTAAATAACTATCTGCCCCAGTGGTAATGGCAAAATAGACAGGTCTTTCCCAATCGTTAGCTGCTAAAATATCAAGGATAATTAAATCATTTTTCATTAAGTAGCTCTTATTAACTGTCCACTCAACATTGTCAACTATACGATTTTCCTTATCCTTTGGAACAGTTCCATTTGCCAACACTTTGGCTTTATCTACTGTTATTTTAAAGTTTTTAGAAGGAATGTAATCCACTTGTTTTCTGCCTTGTCCAACACCAACTTTTGATTTTTGAGTGTCATCCATTACAAAACCAATCATCTCATCTACATCCCTAAAACCTGTAACACCAGGTCTTTCATAAATAGGCACATAATCATTTGTTCCTTGCCTTAATTTTGATTCTGGTAATAGCTGAGGAATTCCATCAGCATCCCATGCTTTTCTTCTCATTTGCTGTATGTACCAATCGGTATTCAACAAACTTAAGTTCACCACCCTCACATCTGTCCGATAATGCAGCACTTCCTGGACATACCAAAGTGGGAAAGTATCATTATCTCCGTTAGTAAATAAGATGGCATTTGGCGCACATGAGTTCAAATAGTTCTTAGCAAAATCACTTGCCGTGTACACTCCATTACGATTGTGATCATCCCAATTTTGGTTAGCCATTAATGTTGGTACCGCTAATAAACAAGCCACGGTTACGGTCACCGCACTAATTATCTGCGGCATTTTTTTGCTCAACATATCATAAAGCGCATAAACCCCAACGGCTATCCATATGGCAAACACATAAAAGGAACCCACGTAAGCGTAATCCCTTTCCCGGGGTTGTGGAGAAGGAGGATTCGTATAAAAGTTAATCATCATTCCAGTAAAGAAGAAGAGTAACCCTAAAATCAACCAATCTTTAGGGTCTTTTATAAATTGATAGACCAGCCCAATAAATCCTAATAAAAAAGGTAGAAAGAAATACAAGTTATGTCCAGGGTTAGAGGTCATGCTCACAGGTAGTTTATCTTGATTCCCCAACCTGGCTTGATCTAAAGGTTTTATACCACTCATCCAGTTTCCATTGGTAATGTCTCCAGCTTTTGTTTTATGAATATCACTTTGTCT
>JAJCYO010000103.1 GCA_029262875.1 Flavobacteriales bacterium | reverse complement strand
TCAGATACTTCTTTAGCTATTTTCTCAAAATCCTCTCCTTTTATAGCCCTTTTTCTTGCTTTCATTATCTTATTATATGCTATCAACGTATCTTTAGACGTTGCATCCAAATTAATTTTTATCAAAATATGTCTTGCTCTAACATCTGCTTTCATTCTTTCGTAAGCTTCTTTTATTAAAGACTCTGTAACTTCTCTATCTGATAAATAGGGTTGAGCCAATTGCTTTCGGTAACCAGCTAATTCTTGTTTAAAAGAAGCTGTTGTATCATATCCTAATTCTTCTGCTTCTCTAACTTTCAGCTTAAATTTTATGTATAAATCCAAATACTCATTGATAGACTCCTGAGTTGTTTTTTCTTTGGAATTATTTTTATTGTATATCGCTTCAAACTCCGATAAACTTACTTTTTTCTTACCAATAGTCAGCAATGTATTCTCTTGAGCATTTAGCGTAAATGCTGAAATTGTAATTAAAAATATGGATACTAAACTTTTCATTTCTTTAAAATTATTTTTTTATAAACTTTTATCTTCTTGAATAATTTGGAGCTTCCCTAGTTATACTAATATTATGAGGATGGCTTTCTGTAATTCCTGAATTGGTTATTCGTATAAATTTGGCACTTTTTAAGGCTGTCATATCTTTAGCACCACAATAACCCATTCCAGCTTTTAAACCTCCAACCATTTGATATATTACTTCACTTAAATATCCTTTGTAAGGAACTCGTCCCGAAATTCCTTCTGGAACCAGTTTTTGAATATCATCTTCAGCATCTTGAAAATACCTGTCTTTAGAACCTTTTTGCATTGCTTCTATCGACCCCATTCCTCTATATGCTTTAAACTTTCGTCCTTCATAAATAATTGTTTCTCCCGGAGATTCATCAACTCCAGCGAACAAAGAACCTGCCATAATTGTATCTGCTCCTGCTGATAACGCTTTAACAATATCTCCTGTAAAACGAATTCCTCCGTCTGCAATCATTGGAACTCCAGTTCCTTCTAATCCTTCTGCAACCATCATAACTGCTGATAATTGCGGAACTCCAACTCCTGCAATTATTCTGGTTGTACAAATAGAACCAGGTCCAATCCCAACCTTCACCGCATCTGCTCCTGCTTCTGCTAATGCTTTTGCTGCTTCTTTTGTTGCAATATTCCCTACAACGACTTGCAAGTCGGGATATTGTCCTTTTACTTTTTTTAACGTTTCTATAACTCCTTTTGAGTGCCCATGAGCCGTATCGATAATCACAGCATCAACTCCAGCAACATACAAGGCATCTACTCGTTCCATAACGTCAGCTGTAACTCCAACCCCTGCAGCAACTCTTAATCTTCCGTATTTATCTTTGCATGCATTTGGTTTAAGTTTTACTTTGGTAATGTCTTTATATGTAATTAAACCGATTAACTCTTTATTTTCATTAACTACAGGTAATTTTTCAATTTTATACTCTTGTAAAATCTCACGTGCATTATCTAAGCTAGTTCCTTCTTCAGTTGTAATAATATTCTCAGAAGTCATTACATCCTTAACAGGAAGGTCTTCATCTTTTTGAAATCTCAAGTCTCTATTGGTAACAATTCCAACTAATTTTTTAGTCTCATCTACAACTGGAATACCTCCAATTCCATGAAGCTTCATCAACTCTAAAGCATCGCCAACATTAGCTCCAACATTGAGCGTTACTGGGTCCTGTATCATTCCACTTTCAGAACGTTTAACGATTCTTACTTTTTCTGCTTGAGCCTCAATAGACATGTTTTTATGTAAAACACCTATCCCACCTTCATGGGCAATTGCTATCGCTAACTTAGATTCAGTAACCGTATCCATAGCTGCAGAAACGATTGGTATATTTAGTGTGATTTCTTTTGTAAACTGAGATGAAACATTGACGTCTCTTGGAAGAATTTCAGAATATGATGGTACCATTAGAACATCATCATACGTTAAACCTTCTCCAATAAATTTACCTGATTGATTGTCCATGAATTTTGAATTAAAATTCACGCAAAACTAATAAAATTTAAGTGTTTTTAAGGCTTATCTGCAAGAAATTATATCCTACTTTTGAATCCTAATGAGTACTAAAAAAATAACCTACCCACAATACCGCAAATACAGTAATGGTAAGTCTTACTTTAAAGTGTATTCTGAAAATAAATTTGAAGAAATACAAGTGATTGGAAGCAAGGTAACCTTACACACATTTGAAGCAAAAATTTTACCTGACAGAAATTACATTTACGACTTAACATACAATTACAAAGAACATTGGGTCGAATGTAAACAAGAAGAGTTTGAATCTTTAAAAAAAGCTGCTACTCACTCGTAAAATAACTCTTCGAAATCAATTGCATCATCTCCAAATGTTTCAATGTTATCATGAGCGACAACATAGGTACTTTGTTTTCCTGCTATTTTAGAGAAATAAAGTTCATACTGGGCATGATCTTCTTCCCCTACCATATATACCATAGCATGATCTTTATTCTTAGCGGAAGTTAAATCAGTTTGACATATAGGGCATTCAAAATCTACCATTTCACCCTTCTCCAATTGGAACTTTTCATGATGCATGTATTCATACTCCCCAACTACCGGGCTCATCATTAACAAACCTCTATGTTTTCGTTGTGTTCGTGTAGCAAAAACTAAATAATCTCCAACATTTAAATGCCCTTTACAATTTGGGCAGATGTAATCATTATCTTTCATACTCATAGCTTATAATTTAAGGGGTTCATAACTGTAATAAATATACAAAACTTCTAGCCAAAAAAGAAATGATTTTAATCAGCTTCATTGTTTGGATTAGCCAATTGATTTTCACTAATTTTGGAACTTAATTTTTTAGATCATGAAAGATTTTTTAAATCAAGAATTTTACCACAATACCGTCTCCGAATGGGGAATAACATTGCTAATAATATTGGCATCTATCGTTGCTGGAAAAATATTATACTGGGTTTTTGGGAATGTAATAAAGAAACTCACGAGCAAAACCAAGACTAAAATTGATGACATTATTGTTGATATGATAGAAGAACCTGTGGTTCTTGCACTTACTATTGTTGGATTATGGTATGGTTTACATCGATTAGAGTTTACAGACGGGATGGTAGATTTTATGGGTAAAGTGTATCACATTCTTATCACCGTAAACGTAACCTGGTTAATTGCTCGTTTAGTTGATGCTGTAATTGCGGAGTATATTGTTCCTTTAACGGAAAAAACAGAAAGTGATTTAGATGATCAAATTATACCCATAGTACAGAAAGGGTTAAAATCGGCCATATGGATTTTAGGAGTTATTGTTGCCCTAAATAATGCTGGGTACGATGTTGGTGCCTTAATTGCTGGATTGGGTATTGGTGGTTTAGCCTTGGCTATGGCAGCTAAAGATTCCGTTTCCAACATATTTGGTGGAATTATGATTTTCACGGACAAACCTTTTACTGTTGGAGATAGAATTAAAGTAAATGGCTTTGATGGAACCATAACCGAAGTGGGTATAAGAACAAGTAGAATGCGAACGTTAGAGGGTAGATTGGTGACTATTCCTAACTCTCAGTTTACGGGGAATATGGTAGAAAATGTAACTGCCGAACCAACCAGAAAGGTCTTGTTAAATATCGGATTAACCTATGACATGACAGCTGACAACATGGAAAAGGGAATAGCTGTTTTAAAAGAAGTTGCAGCAAATAATTCAGACATAGAAGAAAATATCGTTGTTGGATTTAATTCTTTTGGTGATTTTTCTTTAGGAATAACCTTTATCTACTACATCAAAAAAGATGCTGATATCATGGATACTCAAACAGGTATGAACCTAGAAATACTTAGAAAGTTTAGTGAAAATGGTTTAGACATGGCATTTCCAACACAAACTATCTACCATAAAAAAGACGACTAATCCGTTTTTTCTAAAAAGAATACATCCCCTACTTCCTTATCAAATACCTTAGCTATTTTAAGGGAAAGAACGGTAGATGGAACGTATTTATTCTTTTCCATCGCATTGATGGTTTGCCTACTGACACCAATTAATTTTGCTAAATCTTCTTGAGTGAGATCTTTTATAGCACGCTCTACTTTTAAATTATTTTTCATGCTACAGTTTTTTAGTTCTATATAAGGCGAAATTAAACTTGATAATATATAAGATTAATAGTGTGAACATATTAAATATCATAAATGTAAAAAACTCTATACTAAAGAGGAATAACATCCCAATCAATAACATTCCAAAGTGAATGTAAGTAGCCCATACCAATGATTCTAATCGAATTTTAGTAATGAATTCATCTTCATTTTTTGCTTTAGAAAAAGCGACCAACATCGCAGAAATTAAAAAGGAAACACCGGCCAACTCATTGGCTATATTTGTCTTAATCATGGAAAAATACACTGGTTCATCACCAGAAAAAGGAGTCGATTCGGCAAAAAAAGTAAACATTGGGAATTTTAACCACTCCGGTTCAAAGCTTGTAAAAATTATAAACAACCCAAAAATAGTTGATGGGATTAAAAATAGCCAACCTATCTTCTTGTACTTGTGAGGTAATAAAAATCGCGTTTTCATGGTCTTATTTTTTAATAAATTTAGATGATTCTCCTAATTCAGGAAGTTGTATAACATAATATCCTGGTTCTAACTCAGAGCAGTTAATTGAATTTACTTCATTTTCAAACTTCCCAGTCTTTACCACTTGTCCGTTCATGTTAATTACTTTAAAGTCAATCTCAAAGAAATCCTCAAGAAATTCAGTCTCAAGCTCTACATGCAACTCGGTAGCAACTGGGTTTGGATACGTTTTTTTAATTAACAACACTTCTTCACAACCATCAGCAGATGTTAGAAAGAAAGCTATTATTAGTAAATAAATGATTTTAAATCTCATAATGAATGTTTTAAATTATTCATCAAATGTAAAGTTTATTTTACATTATGACAAATAAATTTAACATTATAGCAAAATAACTTTACATTTTTTGTTGTCAAAACCTGCATCCGACCCAGTCAGATCAACCATTTAGTCATAGAAATGGTAGTAAGTTAAAAAATGTTAATTGAATAAAATAAGGTTAGAAAATGACAGAAATTAATACTTCACTAAAGATAGAAATTGTTTATGCCAGCTATCTTTTAAAGGCACTTCCCAATTGTTATCAAAATCTATCTTAGATGTTACCATATTATTATAAACGATGGTATCCTCATTAATCTCATTCTGTTCTAGTAATGTGCTGAAATCGTTCATTTTAACTACCTCTACTTGTTCTCCCTTTCTATAAGATTGAACCATTCTATCTAAAAATGAAACTTCCAATTCACCCTCTAATCTTTTCATTAGCTTAATTGAATTGTCTTGAGCAGTACCACACATTCTATCTCCTTCTTCATCTACAAAAATAACCACAAAAAGATCGTGAACTATTTTAAAAGTAGCCTTCAACATACTTCCGTGAGACTCCCAAGAGGCTATAAAATCATCCAATTGAACGTTTAAGTAAGCTATTTCATCTTCATCAAAGTGTTTGTTGCTTTGGTAAATCCAAACTTTAGCATTATCGGGATATGTTAAATAGTCTTCCATTATTATAAATCATTTGCTTTAGCTATTAATTCAGCTAAATCGTAAACCTTTACTTCTGTTTCTTTTTCCTTTATTTTAACCCCATCAGTCATCATGGTCATACAAAAAGGACACCCAGTTGCGACAATATCGGGCTTTGATTCTAAAGCTTCTTCTGTGCGTTCAACATTAATTTCTTTATCACCTTTTTCAGCTTCCTTAAACATTTGTGCTCCTCCAGCTCCACAGCATAAGCCATTAGACTTACATCTTTTCATTTCTACCAATTCAGCATCTAATTTCTCAATTAGTGAACGAGGTGCCTCATACACATCATTCGCTCTACCTAAATAGCATGGGTCATGAAAAGTTATTTTCTGCCCTTTAAATGTTCCTCCTTCTATCGTTATCTTCCCATCATTAATAAGCTCTTGTAAAAACGTTGAATGGTGTTTTACTTCATAATTCCCACCTAATTCTGGATATTCATTTTTTAATGTATTAAAACAATGTGGGCAAGTTGTGACAATGCTCTTTATTTCGTACGCATTTAACACTTGAATGTTCCCCATGGCCTGCATCTGGAATAAAAATTCATTCCCTGCTCTTTTTGCTGGATCACCAGAACAACTTTCTTCTGTACCTAAAACAGCAAAATTAATTCCTGCTTCATTTAATATTTTCACAAAAGCACGTGTAATCTTTTTAGCTCTATCATCAAAGCTTCCTGCACATCCTACCCAAAACAATACATCAGGCTGTTGTCCTGAAGCCATCATTTCTGCCATTGTTGGTACTTTCAATTCGCTCATCTTTTTTATTTATTAGCTTATTCGTCTTTCCACTTTAAACGATCTGCTTGTGCAAATTGCCAAGGCGCACCGTTATTCTCAATATTCGTCAACATTCCAGTCCATTCTGCTGGAGCTTTTGATTCTTCCATTATTAAGAACCTCCTTAAATCTACGATTACAGAAAGTGGGTCATTATTTACTGGACAAGCTTCTGTACAGGCGTTACAAGTTGTACAGGCCAATACTTCTTCTTCTGTTATATAATCCCTTAACAATGACTTATTGTCGTTAAAATCTTTACCCTTTTTGTCAATTCCTTTTCCTACTTCTACCAATCTATCTCTCGTATCCATCAGAATTTTACGTGGTGATAAAGCTTTACCTGTTTGATTGGCTGGACAAACATCCGTACACCTTCCACATTCGGTACAGGTATAAGCGTCCATTAACTGTTTCCATGTCAAATCTGTAACATCTTTTGCCCCAAACCGTTCTGGTTCTCCTACTGGTTCTGGTGGTGCAGCATAAGGATCTGCATTTGGATCAAACATTAATTCTACTTCTTTTTTTACTGCTTCCATATTTGGTAATTGCCCTGTTGGATGAAGTTTCGAATAGAAAACATTTGGAAATGCCAATAAAATATGGAAATGTTTGGAGTAAGGTAGATAATTTAAGAATGCAAAAATTCCCACAATATGGAACCACCACAACCCTCTTTCCATTCCGATTAAAGTTGTTTCAGACAAGCCAGAAAGACTTCCCACTAACATCCCACTTATTGGGAAATCTCCCACTGGTGTATAATGTGAACTTCCTAAGTTCTGAAGTTGTGCATCAGCTGCATTCATCAAAATAAACGCACTCATCAATAATACCTCAGTAATCAAGATAAGATTAGCATCAGATTTCGGCCATGTTGTCATTTCCTTACTATGGAAACGCTTTATTCTCAATACATTTCTTCTTATTAAGAAAATAACACAAGCTGTTAGCACTAATAATGCTAAAATCTCAAATGAAGAGATTAAGAAGGTATAAATGCTACCTAATGGAGAAAACAAACGATGCTTTCCTAATAATCCATCTAAAACGATTTCTAAAACCTCAATGTTAATAATAATAAAGCCAGCATAAACCACAAAGTGAAGAATACCAACAACTGGTCGTGCTTGCATTTTAGACTGTCCAAATGCTACTTTAGCCATTAAACTAAAACGCTCTCCTTTATTATCATTTCGATCTAACCCTCTACCTAACTTAATGTTTCGAATTATCGTTCTAACATTTTTAGCAAATAACCCAAGAGATACGACTACTAAAACGATAAAAGCAATAATGGAAATGTTCATGAAATCTTAAATTTAATCTTCTTCTTTTTTGTAAGGTATTTCTTTTCTTGACAGCACTCTAAAGTAGCGTTTTGGATGAAGCTTAATATCTTCTAATAGCTCTTCCATTTCTTTAGTAGCACCAGTCAAGTTATTATACAAAGAATCATTCGTCATAAGTTTCCCCATTGTGCCTTCTCCTTTATTCATTTTATCCATCACGGCAGACATGTTATCTAATGCTGACTGAGCCTTATTCAATGTTGTTTGTATATCTAATGCTGCCAATGAATCTCCTAAATTTTTATAGGTTTTCATTGTAGGTTTAATTGATGTGTTCATGGTTGAATTGAAGTTTTTAGCCAAGGCATCAAAGCTTTCAAGCGTTGTTTTTAAACCCGCAAGTGCCTGTGATAAATTCCTTTTATTCTGTGGAGTAAACATTCCGTTTAGGTTATCCAGCGTTTCTGTCAACTTAATAACGGCAGTATCCATACTCATCATAAGATGTTCGGCCTTATCCTTAATAGGCAACATCTGTTCACTAAAATCTTCTAACATTGATAACTCAAAATCAGATTGAAGTGTATCGCCATTTTGCAGGGGCTCATCTTTTGGATCTCCAAGCTTTAAGCCTATTGCTTTCGACCCCATAAAATCCATGCTTATCAATTCTGCTATCGAACTTTTAGGAATACTCAATTCTCCTTCAGTAATGTTAAGTTTAACAACAACTCTACTTGATTTATCTGGGTGGAAATAAATGTCATCTACCACTCCACTTTGCACTCCATTAATGATAATGGGTGATGAAACTGCTAATCCTGGTACTTTAGGATATATGGCATAAACACTTTTACTTTTAATAAATAAATTGGTGCCTTTAAGGTAGTTATATCCCCAAACTAATAGACCTATTGCAAAAATTGCAACAAAACCAACTTTAACTTCTTTGGATATTTTCATCAATTAATTAATAAAGTACAAATATCGCGAAAGTGAATTGATATACCAAGTTTAAAAACCATCGTTTATCTTACTGTTGTAGTTTAAGCGCTGAGCTTACAGAAACTCTCTCCCCATCTGAAAATGCAATAATAAAAGCATCTTTAAATCCTTTTGCTCTGAGTTGAAGTTGCAAGGTATTTGCTTCTGCCATATTTCTTTCTTTTCCTACCGTATAGCGATAAAGTCCTCCAGCTTCATAGATACCCACGTTCTCGACACCATTAAAATTTTCAGGTTTAAGCTCTAACCTTTTTGAAGAAGTCGCAATTTGAACTTTAAAGACAACTCCTTTCTCCACAAACACATCCTTATTTTTATTCTTTTTCTTATTCTTCCTACTATTGGCTGGCTTAACTTTTTCTTCTACAATTGGAGCAAATTCTTTTTTTGTCTTTTCCTCCTCTTTCTCTACTTCTTGTTTATCCTCAATTTCTTTTTTATACGATTTAAAAGCTCTAAATACAGCAGAAGCCATATAATCCTGGCCAATATTAGAAGTCAAAAATTTCTCTTCCTCTTTATTGGTTAAGAATCCTGTTTCTATTAAAACACTTGGCATACTCGTTTGATGCAACACTAAAAACCCAGCTTGTTTAACGCCTCTATTTTTCCTTCCTACCCTTTCGGTAAATTGTTTTTGAATTTTAGCTGCTAAATTCAAGCTTTGCTCAACAAAAGCGTTCTGCCTCATCGTAAGAACAATATAAGATTCAGGAGAATTTGGATCAAAATCACTGTATTTTGTCTTGTAATCTTCTTCAAGTAAGATGGAGGAATTTTCTCGTTTTGCAACCCTTAAATTTGCTTCACTTTTATGTAATCCCATTACAAAGGTCTCTGTTCCAAGAGCCGTCTTGCTATCTGCTGCATTGGCATGTATGCATATAAATAAATCAGCTTTTGCTCTATTAGCAATCTTAGCTCTTTCATTTAATTCAATAAAAACATCCGTTTTTCGCGTGTAAACAACCTTAACATCTTTGAAATTTTCTTCGATGTGCTTCCCCAATTTTAACGCAATCGCCAATGCAACATCTTTTTCTTTAGAATTTGACCCTAAGCAGCCCCCATCTTTACCTCCATGACCTGCATCTATACAGACCACTTTTACTCCAAAAAAATCAGATTTATCTTGTGCTAAAATTGAATTGGACAAAACAACTCCTATTAACACAAGAAAACTATATATTATCCGTTTAATCATACCTGAGTTATAATAATGTTAAAAACACACTGGTTATTGTTACAAATATTATTTTTTTTAGTTTTGGCATCTCTTAGAAAATAGTTAATTATCACAACTTTAATGTTAATAATTCTTACCTAAAATAAGCTATACTCCATTAATTGATAAGAAATTAGCTTTTTAATGAAACACAACTTTTATACCAAGCATTTCGCATTTCATAAAATAGTAGTTTTAGGCTTACTAATGCTGGTGGCATCTACTTTTTTTGGGCAAAAAAGTGATTCATTAACTGTTGATACGGTTGTTGTAGACACCCTAACCTCTCCTGATGCTTTAAAATCAAAAGTAACCTACAAAGCAAAAGATTCCATTCGTGTTGATTTAAAAAGCCAGTTAGTGTATTTGTTTGGGCAATCTGAAGTTTATTATGAAGACATTGAGCTTAAAGCAGAGGAAATTGAAATTGACATGGACTCTAATATAGTTACGGCAAGAGGGAAACAAGATTCCTTAGGTAAATTTTATGGTGAACCCGTTTTCAGTGAAAAAGGCTCTATTGTAAATTCACATGAAATGAAGTATAATTTCGATACAAAAAAAGGGCTCATCATTGATGCAGTTACTCATGAAGGAGAAAATTACATTCATGGAGATAAAATTTATAAAACACCTGACGACATTTTATACATTAAAAATGGAAAGTACACCACTTGTAATTTAGATCACCCTCATTATTTTTTCAGTGCTAAAAAATTAAAGATTATCCCAAATGAGAAAATCATTACGGGTCCTGCAAATTTGGTAATTGAAGATGTACCAACACCAATTGCTATTCCATTTGGTTTTTTCCCAAACTCTAATAAACAGAAATCTGGAATAATTATACCTTCTCCTGGGGAGAGTGGTCAGTACGGTTTCTTCTTATTGGGAGGTGGTTATTATTTAGCCATGAGTGACAATGTTAGCACTCAATTAACTGGAGACTACTACACTAAAGGAAGTTGGGCAGGAAATATGCTCACCAATTATAAAAAGAGGTATAAATTTTCAGGGTCATTTAATACCAGTTATTCTGTGTTTAAAAATGGTTTTAAGGAATTTCCAAACTATTCTGAAAACTCTAATTTTTTTATAAAATGGAATCATCAACAGGATCCAAAGGCAAGGCCTAACAGTATTTTTTCTGCTAATGTGAATTTTGGTAACAGTGAAAATTATAGCAATAACTTTAACAGTACCGGAACTGAGTACCTGAGCACTTCTTTTAACTCTACGGTTTCCTATAAAAAATCATGGGCAGGGAAACCATTTAACCTGTCAATTAACGGATACCATAGTCAGAATACACTAAATAAAACAGTTACAGTAAGGCTACCAGAGGTAGCTTTTAATGTATCAAGGCTCTATCCTCTTAAAAGGAAAGCAGCAGGTAAACAAAAGTTTTACGAAAAAATTGGCCTAAGTTACTCGATGAATACCAAAAACGAGGTAACAGCAGGGGATTCATTATTTAGCACAAACAATATAGGTTTGTTATCGGACCAATTTAAAAACGGGATGAAACATTCTATTCCTTTAAGCACTTCCTTTAAGGTATTGAAAAACTTTACGGTAAATCCTACGTTTAACTACTCTGAGATTTGGTATTTAGAATCTGTAGAAAAGAACTGGAATAACCAAACCAATCAGTTAGAAACAGACACCCTAAATAGCTTTGTTAGAGGTAATTCCTACAACATGGCGGTAAACATGTCAACCAGAATTTATGGAATGTACCAATATAGAGGAAAGGTAATTAAAGCCTTAAGACATGTCATTACTCCGAGCATAGGTTTCTCTTATGTTCCAGAAAACAGAAGCGGTTTAAGAAGTTACCTTGACTCTACAAACACTGAGTTTGAATACTCCATTTTTGAAAACGGAATATATGGTAGATCAAATACTTCCGAAGCTGGGCTAATCAATTTAGGATTGCTTAACAACTTTGAAATGAAAGTAAGGAATAGAAAAGACAGCTTAGGCAAAGACACAAAGATTAAGCTACTTGAAAACCTAAAATTCTCTTCGAGTTATAATGTGGTTGCTGACTCTCTAAATTGGAGTAACATTCAAATTGGAGCAAGAACATATATCTTTAAAAAGATATCGTTAAACTTCAACGCGAGTGTTGACCCCTATGCGTTGGATTCAAATACTACCACAGGACAGATTACCAAAATCAATACTTCAGAATGGGCCAGGAATGGTAATATTGGTAGATTAACAACCGCTAACATGGCTGTCGGTTTTTCCTTGAAAAGCAAAAGTACAACGAAAAGTAAGGAGAGTAATTATGGAAGTGAAGCCGAATTAGAATACATTAACTCCAATCCAGAAGCTTTCATAGACTTTAATGTGCCTTGGACCTTGAGCATGAATTATAACATTCGTTACTCTAAGCCTCAGTTTCAAAGTAGTATTATTCAGACCTTAAATTTTTCTGGAGACTTTAGTTTAACCAAAAGATGGAAAGTTGGTTTTAATTCAGGTTATGATTTTGAGTTAAAGGACCTTTCTTATACCTCTGTAGATATTTACCGTGATTTACATTGTTGGGAGATGTCTTTCCATTGGGTGCCTTTTGGACAAAGACAAAGTTATTTATTTACGATAAAGGTAAAATCTGCTATACTGCAAGATTTGAAATTAACCAGAAGAAACCTACCTAACGTATTTTAGGTCTCTTACCGTATTAAGGTTAAATAGCCCTTTTCTAAATATTCTTTTTGATCTACTCCTTCCGCTTTTATGATGTAATAGTAGGTCCCGTCAGGAGCTTCTTTACCCGACATTGTTTTACCATCCCAAGCATAATCTAAAGTATTCCATTCAGCCATTTTTAAGCCCCATCTATTGTAAATTACTCCTTCTATTCTCGTTATATTTTCCTTAGTTATAGAGAATAAGTTATTGTCATCATCTCCGTTTGGTGTAAATACGTTTGGAACAAACAATGATGATACCAATGAAGATGTTGGGTTAGATATAGAAGTATCACAAATGTCAAAATTAAATTGAACAGCTATACTATCCATCTCGAGTTGTGACAAAACCACACTTGGCTGATAATACTTTCTAGGTAAGGTTCCATTGCCTTGAGGATCCCCAGGATTGTTATCAATAATCCCAACATATGTCCCTCCTACACTCGAAATTGCAGCTCCAGCATCAAGTGCTCCACTAACCCCCAAACCTCCATGAATTACAATAAATTCAGCACCGTAAGTTGTTTTCAAATAATTATACTCATCATAATTTGGTAATGCACTGGGAGCATTTGCTTGGTTTATAAGTGCAGAACAACAGCTTGCAAAACCTTTAAAGGCATCTGTAATTATTACAAACACTACTTTACAATTTCCAGAAGTAATGTCTAATGAACCACCGAAACCCCAAACCCCATCTAATCTCATTTCCGCAAGAGACGCTGGTAAATGATCTTGATCAAAATTGTTATAAAATCGAGTCCAGGTAGATGCAGTAATCGCATTATTGGTAAATGGAACAGAAATATCATATTGATGGTCTATTCCAATATCAATGAGTGTTGCATACTGTACTATAGCCACATCTAAATTGTTATTAAGTGCTATGTATTGCGAAGAAAGTTGGTCAGCCGTAGATTTCATATCGTTAAACAACTGTTGATCTACAGAACCAGAATTATCAACGATAAAAACAATTTTAGCACAATCATAACAAGGGGTTGATTGTGCCCAAAGGCTTGTGCCTGAAATTATTAATATAAATATCCAACCGTATCTCATTTTACAAGCTCTTCTTTTAAAAAATCTTCACTTACCTAAAGTTTGCTCAATTTAAGCTAAAATGTTTAATATAAAAAATATAATCTGTTTTCTGTTAAAAATTATACTCTCTATTCTCTATCAAAATAATTACTTTTATCCAATATTAATATAAGCTCTCATTATGAAAAAAATAGTTTTAATTGCAGTTGCCTCGGTTTTAATCTTTGGTTGTTTATCAGATAAACATGAAGAAAAAGTAACATACAACTACCCAGAAACACGGCAAGACAGCACTGTAGTTGATGACTATTTTGGAACAAAAATAGCTGATCCGTACAGATGGCTGGAAGATGACACTTCAGCTGAAACAGGGGCATGGGTAACAGCTCAAAATGCAGTAACCAACGGTTATTTGTCAAAAATTCCTTTCAGAGCAAAGCTAAAACAGCAATTGACTGATTTATGGGATTACGAAACTGTTAGTACACCTTCCAAACATGGTGATTATTATATCTACTCCAAGAACGATGGCAAGCAAAATCAATCTGTTTATTATATCAAAAAAGGGGAAGATGGTGCTGAAGAAGTATTATTAGATCCAAACACAATGTCTGAAGATGGAACAACTTCTGTCGGTGGGTTGAGCGTTTCTAAAGATCATCAATTGATGGCTTATATGGTTTCTCAATCTGGTTCTGACTGGAAAGAAATTGTGGTGATGGACTTAAACACCAAAGAATTACTTGAAGACAAGGTCCTTTGGTCAAAATTTTCAGGAATATCGTGGCATGAAAATGGTTTTTATTACAGTGGTTATGATGCTCCTGAGAAAGGAAAAGAGTTTTCGAACAAAAATGAATTTCATAAGATCTTTTATCACACCATTGGTACCCAGCAAAGCGCTGATCAATTGATATTTGAAGACAAAGAGCACCCGCTTAGAAACCATTATGCAAGTACGACTGAAGACGGTCATTTTTTAATGGTTTCAGGAAGCGAAGGAACTAGCGGAAACTCTTTATATATTAAAGATTTAACTAAATCTGGAAGCGAGTTCGTCACTTTTGTTGATGATTTCGACAATGACAGCTATTTAATGGACAACATTGGTGAGACGCTATTAATCTTCACCAATTATAAAGCACCAAACAAAAGGGTTGTCCAAACAACAATGGATGCTCCAAGCAAAGAAAACTGGACAGACTTTATCGCTGAAAAAGATTATGTTTTGGAAAACGTAAGCATTGTAGGTGATAAAATGTTTGCGAGCTATTTAAAAGATGTGCAAAGCAAGATCGAAATCTATGGAATGGATGGAACGTACAATAAAGACCTAGAATTACCTGGTATTGGAATTAGTTCTGGTGTAAGTGGTGAGAAAGGAGACAACATAGGGTACTATTCGTTTACCTCTTTTACAACACCGAGGTCAAGCTACAAAATAAATACCGATGACCTGAGCTCTGAGCCTTACTTTAAACCAGCAATCAATTTCAACTCTGATGATTATGTAACTGAGCAGGTTCGATTTAAAAGTAAAGATGGAGAGGAAATTCCGATGTTCATCACCCATAAAAAGGGAATTAAAATGGATGGGAACAACCCTTGTCTACTTTATGGCTATGGAGGTTTTCAAATTAGCATAAAACCATCGTTTAGTGTGGTCAATTCTGTCTTCATGCAAAATGGAGGTATTTATGCTGTTGTTACATTGAGAGGAGGAAATGAGTACGGAGAAAAATGGCATAAAGCAGGAATGTTAAACAACAAACAAAATGTGTTTAATGATTTTATTGCTGCAGGAAATTACCTAAAGGATAACAAATATACTTCTACTGAAAAATTAGCGATACACGGGCGTTCTAACGGAGGTTTATTGGTTGGTGCTGTTATGACTCAGGAGCCAAACTTAGCTGCAGTAGCCTTACCAGGGGTTGGTGTATTGGATATGCTCCGTTACCACAAATTTACCATTGGATGGGCATGGGCTGTGGAGTATGGTTCAAGTGATAAAGAAGAAGATTTTAAGAACTTAATCACCTATTCCCCACTCCATAATGTAAAACCAATTGCTTATCCTGCCACAATGATTATGACTGCAGATCATGATGACAGGGTTGTACCGGCCCACTCATTTAAGTTTGCTGCTGAATTGCAAAAACAAAACACAGGAAATAATCCTATGTTGATTCGTATAGAGTCT
Source organism: Flavobacteriales bacterium (assembly GCA_029262875.1). Lineage (GTDB taxonomy): Bacteria > Bacteroidota > Bacteroidia > Flavobacteriales_E > Vicingaceae. The sequence continues at coordinate 1,394 of JAJCYO010000103.1, read as the reverse complement.
AAAGCAGGACATGGTTCAGGTAAACCAAAAAATAAATTAATTGAAGAATGGGCAGATGTCTGGACCTTTACTTTCCATAATTTAGGAGTAGAGATTAAGTAGTCATAGAAAGCATTAGTTGTCCAATCAAGAATTTTTCCATAAATTCGTGTTAAACGCGAATATAGATGAAAAAAGTATTTTTTATAATTTTTCTTACTCTCTACTTGCAAACTTGCTTTGCCCAATTAGCTGGGACCTATACAATAGGTCCGTCATCCCCTTATACCTCTATTGCTCAGGCAATAGATTCACTTAATGCTCTTGGTATAAACGGATCCGTTGTGTTTCAAATTGACAATGGCACATATAACGAACCAATGTTGGCGTTAGGAAAAATTGTCGGGGCCTCCAGTAGTGCAACGATTACATTTAGTGGAAACCCACTTAACCCTAGTAATGTTGTTATTATAAATGGAAGTGGATTTCAAATATCAGGTGGCTCCTATTATAACATTAAACATCTAAAAATACTTCCTTCCTCTGGAGTTTGTGTCAGGATGACGAACTCCCTATTAGATCTTTTTCATGATATTACTATAGAAAACTGTATTCTGGAAGAAAACAACAACGCTGCTGCACTCGACATTAGAAACTTTATTAGCACAATCTCTGGTTTAAGTCCTGCCATACCTATCACTAATATTAATATTCTGAACAATCGAATTAACGGAGGAATCGTTGGAATAAACATGGGCCAATTTGATACTGATTATTCTACATTTAATAACATACACTTCTCAGGTAATTATTTTGAGAATCAAACCTTAGGATGTATAACCATGGAGCAAGTAGATACAATAGACATAAACGCGAACAGAATTATTTCCAATGGAGTTCCAACATTTTTAAATGCGATAAAAATTAAAAATATTTACAATGGTATCACTTCCAACATATTAATAACAAACAACATTATTAACATTAAAAACAATCAAAATTTAGTTACTGCTATTGAGCTTATAAAAGGCGTTTTTGCGGTACATAACCCTGTAAAAATTTACCACAACACTATAGCTGTTGATGGAGTAACAGCATACATAAATGAATCTCACGAGTATGTAGAAGCAATTAATAATGCACTGGCCAACTATGGAACTACCGGTTACATACATAACCGCCCAGCAGCTTCTAAATGGACCAACAATGCCTACTATTCACCTTTCAAACTTACCCTTACAGATATTTCTAATGACTATGTATACCTGACATCATTCTATCCCCTCGATTCAACAACACTCTATGCTAATCCAAAATTAGATACAGCAGTTATGGTTAATTCACTGGGATGTGTCTTAAAAGGCAGAGGAGATAATTTAAGTTCAGTAGTCCCGTTTGATATTAATGGAAACAGC
>JAJCYO010000102.1 GCA_029262875.1 Flavobacteriales bacterium | reverse complement strand
AGCCTCAATAAGCCCTAAATTTCCTTCATTGATTAAATCTTCTAACGTTAATCCTGTATTTTGGTATTGTTTAGCAACACTAATTACAAATCTTAAGTTAGACCTAACCAATTTATTTAAAGCGTATTCATCTCCATCTTTAATTTTTTGCGCCAATTCCACTTCTTCATCTGCAGTAATCATCCCTTCACGAGAAACTTCTTGCAAGTATTTTTCAAGAGATTTACTTTCTCTTTTGGTTATCTGTTGTGTAATTTTTAACTGTCTCATAATCTTCTTCCTATATTTTCCTTTTATCTATCAAAAACCGTGCTAATCTGTTCTCGGCATCCTTTCTATACATTTCGTAACGTAAATAAATAACAAATGTTTCTTAAATCACAAAATTTAACAGGTTTTAACAGTTTTTTAGCGACATATTGTCATTTGATAGACATTGTTCTGCCAATTCATTTAACTTTTTTAATCACCACCTTATTCTCTTTGTTCTCTACAGTCCACTTATTATCAAAAACTCTTCTTATATAACGATTGTATAATGCTAAACGTACATTTCTGTTTTTGATTTTCTCTTTTTCACTTTGTTCTCCAGTATATTCAAATAAGTTAATATTTGGATGCTCCTTTTTATATTGACGTACAACTTCCACAATGGTTGCCATAACTTTATAGACCTCACCTTTATTAGTTACACTGTATTCCTCTCCATCGTATTCTTCATTGGTTACTCCAAAAACAATAGTTGAATTTAGAATGTTGTTCTGTTTTCGTCCAAATCGAACTTCATAATTTACGCCACTATCAGTAATAAATGAATATACTGTTCCACTTTTAATGACTGGAGGAATTATATGATATGGTTGTAAATTGTCTGTCAAGGTTTTAAAATGCGAATATTCAAAAAAAATAAGCAATAAAAAAAATAATATTTGAACGATTTTAGTATTATTACATCTAAGGTTAAATCTTAAGATAAATGGCAAAATTTGGAAAATGGATTGGAGGAGGCTTAGGTTGGGCTGTAGGAGGACCAATAGGTGCATTATTAGGCTTTGCATTGGGTTCTGTAATAGATAAGACGGTTGATATCAAGAGCGATGACTTCACTGAGAAAAATTACCAAACTACACCAAATGATTTTGGAGCAAGTTTGTTGGTCTTGGTTGCTGCAGTGATGAAGGCCGATGGTAAGGTGCTAAAATCTGAGTTAGATTATGTAAAACGGTTCTTCAATAAACAATTTGGATCTGAGCGAACGAAGCAGCATATGTTGGTACTTCGTGAATTATTGAAAAAGGACATTCCATTACAGGACGTATGTATTCAGATTAAGACTTACACCATGTATCCAGCCCGTTTACAACTGATGCATTTATTGTTTGGTGTTGCTGCAGTAGATGGAGAAGTTCATTCTTCGGAATTGCGAGTAATAAAACAAATAGCGGCCTATTTGGGAATAAGACAAGCAGACTATATCTCTATAAAAGCAATGTTCCTTAAGGAAGTTGATGGTGATTATAAAATTTTAGAAATCAATAAGAACGTAACTAACGAAGAGGTTAAAAAAGCGTACCGAAGAATGGCTGTGAAATATCATCCTGATAAAGTAAGCCATATGGGAGACGAATACAAAGAGGCCGCTAAACAAAAATTTCAAAAGATGAAGGATGCTTACGAAAACATTAAGAAACAAAGGGGGATGAAATAGTTTACTCTTCCTTTCTTTTTGGAGGAAGAGCCTTTATCTCAACCTTTAAAGAATCTGGCATTTCTTGCTCAACAGCAATTGAATACAATTTGAAAATGTTAAAATCGTATTTTGATTTTTGTGTTTTCTTTTCTTCTTGCTTAGGATCAGTATCTGTAGCAAAGGCTTCAGTACTAACAACACTTACAAGTAAAAAGAATAATATGAGTTGAGCTTTCATAACTAATTTCGTTCCTCAAATATACGGATTCATTTTAGTTTATGACAATTCTTAACAGTTTTTAACAGGAAACCTGACAGAATTACAATGGTATAATTATCGATAGCTTTGCATTGGTTTGGAAAAAGTAGAAAAAAATAAAGTTTTAAATGCACTCATTTACCCTGTGTTTTTTGTCTTAATTATAGGCTTAGTACACTCTGTACAATATGTTTTTGAAATAAGACTAACGCATTACGGTATTTTCCCAAGAGATTCAAAAGGACTTATTGGCATAGTTACTTCACCATTACTCCATGGTAGCTTTAGTCATTTATTTAATAATTCAATTCCAATCCTAATTTTAGGTTCATCTTTATTCTTCTTTTATAAAGAAATTGCATTAAAAGTAACCTTGTGGATTTATTTAATGGTTGGTGTTTGGACGTGGATTTATGCACGTGAAGCTTACCACATAGGAGCAAGCGGCTTATTGTATGGATTGTTTTCCTTTTTATTGGTAAGTGGATTTATCAGAAGAAACACACAATTAATATCGCTTTCTTTTGCAGTTATTTTTCTTTACGGGAGTTTGGTTTGGGGTATCTTTCCGATAGATGTAAAAATTTCGTTTGAAGGCCATTTATGGGGATTTGTAGCTGGAGTTATTTTAGCGATATACTACAAAAAGCAAGGACCTCAAAAAGTCGTTCATTCATGGGAAGAAGAGGATGACGATGATATAGATGATGAAAATGCTTATTGGAAAGAAGGAAGTGAGCAACAATCATCTGTACAAAGAGTCAATTACATTTACAAATCCAATGATGAAAAAGAAAAACCTACTGAATAACTATTCAGTAGGTTTCATCTTAGATTTTTTTTGAGAAGGTTAAATGCTAAAACATTCTTTATTTTCCCAGGCTTTCATTAGCAATATCATTTCCTTTTGTAAGGTTTGTCCTTTATCTTTTGTATACCACACTTGAAATTCTTTCTTTAAATCGGCCATATCCATTGTTGGGTTTGCTTTATTTCTGTATAACCAATCTTGTAAAAATTTGGGTCTTGGGCCCCAAGTTCCCAATTCATTTAAATTTTCGTCTACACAAATTAATTTCGGAATAGACATGGAGCCATTGGTCAAGTATTGATTCATTAACTCAGGGTTTTCATCTCTTAACAGAATTCTCAAACTAACATTTGGATTTGCTTCTGCAATTTTAGCAAAGACAGGTATGTTTTGAGCAGCATCACCACACCAGCTTTCTGTTAAAACAAGCCATGTTAATTTTTCGTCTAAGCACGCCACAGTACTGCTAACATCTTCAGAGATAGGAGTAATTTTTAGAATCCTTTTCATTCTTGAAAAATTTAGCTTAGTGTAATTAATTAAAGCATCACTTTGATTTTCTCCTGTTGTACCTCCTTCTGCAGCCAATTTTTCTGTTAGTTGGTAGAATTCTTCAAATGACATACTTTTGTCAATATCTTTTTGTGTTATCATAATTTCTAATTTTTAGACAAAGATAGAAATATATAGATAATTATATATGATAATAATCAGAATTGTAAAAAATTGGACAAAAGAGAATTTAAAATAACCGGGGATGGATCACACACACTATATGTGGAAGCATTGGATGAAACCTATCATTCCAGGCATGGAGCTATTCAGGAGGCACTGCACGTTTTTATCAATGCGGGGTTAAATCACTTTAATAAATTAGAACTGAATGTATTGGAAATTGGGCTTGGAACCGGGTTAAATGCATTTTTAACCTTGTTGGAAGCTAAAAAACGAAACATTGAAATTAATTATACAGCTATAGAAGCATTCCCCTTAGAAGAGGACATTATTAAACAACTCAATTATACAGAAGAACTAAATTCAACTATTGATGAAGAAGCAGTATTTGATTTGATTCATCGAGTAGAGTGGGAGCGACATCAGGAAATTACTCAAGAATTTAAATTGAATAAAGTTAATGTTGATCTAAATCATTACCATTCTAAGGAGGTCTTTGATGTTATTTATTTTGATGCTTTCGGACCTAATGTTCAGCCTGAAATGTGGTCAGAGGCCATATTTAATAATATGTATAACCATCTATCCAAAGATGGTGTTTTGGTTACCTACTGTGCTAAGGGGAGCGTAAAGCGAACATTAAAAAAAGTTGGTTTTGAGGTAGAAGCTTTACCAGGCCCTCCAGGAAAAAGAGAAATGACAAGAGCAAGGAAGCTATGAATGAGGAACTGAAACATAAACTACAAATTGGGTTAGATCATCAAAAAGAAAACAAGGTATTGGTGAAAAAGCTAAAAAGAGCTAAACCTAAAAACTTGGATGCTGTTGTTCATGAATTCCACGATGAGGAATTTGAGAAAATTGACTGTTTAGATTGTGCCAATTGTTGCAAGACGACCAGCCCAGCAATATATGAGCGTGATATTGATCGTTTAGCCAAGCATTTAAAAATAAAACCATCTAAACTAATAGAACAATACTTGCACAAAGATGAAGACAACGATTATGTATTTAAATCTGCACCTTGTCCGTTTTTGGACCATGAAAACTATTGTATGGTTTACGATAGTCGGCCATTAGCATGCAGAGAATACCCGCATACCAATCGAAAGCGATTTTATCAAGTATTAGATTTGTCATTAACTAATACAAGTATATGCCCAGCTGTAGCAGAAATTTTTGAAAAGTTGAAAGGAAGAAAGGAGAGTTAATTTTTTAGTATTTGTTTGACAAAAATAGCTTCGTCCACAACTAATTGTAAGTAATAAATCCCTTTACTATAACCAGTAATATCCATATCTATTTTTTGTTCTCCAACAGGGATGATTTTTTCAACAATCAATTTCGAGGAAGCATCCAGCAGTTTAATTTTTACTTCTTTATGCAAGTCAGTTGGTTTTTCAATAATGAATAGACCGGAATTTGGATTAGGATAGATGATGATGCCGAAATCATTTTCTAATTCATCAATTCCAACACAACTTCGAACAGTAATGGTAGTTGTATCACTATTGGTACACGAATTAGCATCGGTATAGGTGTAGGTTACGGTATGAGTTCCGATTCCTGCAATGGTTGGATTAAAAATTCCACCAATTACTCCAGTTCCATTATAATTTCCTCCGGCTGGAGAACCGATAGGCAAAGTAACGGTGTTGCCATTATTACATAAGGTGTCAGGGTTAAAAGCTGGTAGAACTACATTGGGTAGAGGATTAATAGCTAATGTTGTGAAAACCACACTATCACACCCATTTTGCTGAGCAACTAATGTGTCTGAATATAGCCCAGGAGTTGTTTGAAAAGCACCTCCTAATAAAATGCTGTCCCCGCTACAAATAGTCGTACTCAATGTAGCACCAAATGAAGGCATGATTGTTAGAGTAGTAGATAAAATACTATCACACCCATTTACAGTTTGTAAACTATCATAATATATTCCAGCGATGTTTTGATAATTACCAAATATGAGCGTACTGTCTCCTATACAGATGCTAACTGGAGGCAAGTCAGTTGTAAAAATTGACAGTGTATCAATTGTAACTGAATCTAAGACAACTATATTTATTGCATCTGTTATGGTTACATAATAGGTGCCAACATTAAGGTTGGTAATTGTTGCTGTTGTATCTCCATTGCTCCAACTGTAGGAATATGGAGAGACTCCATTTGTTGGCATTGCTGTTGCTTGGCCAAGGTTAACCGTATCATTACTGCAATAATTTTGTTGAGATATTGACCAATCGAAACCTGGATAATCTGCACCCATGTAATTTCCAGGGAAGGGCCAGGGCCTTGATATTCCGTCTATATCGGTTGCTAAATTGGAGAACATGGCGGCATTTAATCCTGCTGGTTGTACTCCAGATAAATGTAAATCTGTAGGGCTAAAAAATGATGGGTTTGTATAAATGGCATTGTTATTATACATGCTGTGAAATGTACTTGTTTGTTGTGCTAGCAGTGTGTTGTATGTAAAAGATCCTATTAATCCAAATACTCCTGGTTGTTTTCGATGATAAAAACAATTGCCGTCAAATGTAGCGATATCTCCAACTCCATCGTGCAAATAAAACAAGTAATGACTCCTTTCGCTAACTAAGATGTTATTAGTAAAAACAATGTTTATGTCATTCAAGTTAGCAAAAGTGCTTGCTGCATGATCGGTAGAAGCAAATGCACGGGAGAAAGTTCCTCCACCGTTTACAATGATGGTATTGTGGTTTACATTGCAATTGTTTGATTCATGTAGATGCATACCTACTATATTCATTGTATTATTTGTGTCGGGGTGTAAAACTGATACAAAATTATTGGTGATGTCTATTTTCGGCCCTCCAAAAGGAAGTGCTAAGGCATCATTTATGTAAACTCCTGTACCTGCTATGGTTGCTATTTTATTTTTGTTAAAAATCAGTTCTTTTTGTGCTCTTAAAAAAAGTCCATAGTCTCCTGTTATACTGGTACCAACAAATGTGTTTTTAGTAAAGGTATTGTATCTACTATAGAGTCCTGTATTCCATCCGCGGGTATAATTTGTTTTAAAACCCGAGTTCACAAATTCAAAATAATTCTCCGCTATATTGATGTTATTCATTAAGTCTGCTTCTGTAAATACCTGCCATCCTTCTTCTGCTGCTATTAAGGTAGGAACATCAACATTATTATCTGTAATATAATTGTTGGTAAAGTTTAGTTTAGATACTCCATAATTAAATTTAATTACTGCGCCATTAAATAAGGAAGGGGAAGGTGGTGCGGCATTACTATCCAAGCTCATGGTCATGTTTTTAAACGTTACCTTTTTGGCAGCAAAAAATTGTATTAGATATTGATTTTGAGCACCACCACTTAATGAATCTTTAATGACAACATCATTATTGTTGGCTGTTCCAGAAAACACTATAGAGTCATTATTGTTCTGAAATAGAAAGGGAAAAATATTTAGCTGTTCTCTATATAATCCAGGGCTGGCATTAAAGGTTACATTGCTTCCAGCTCCATAGGTATAAAGCAGGTCTAAAGCTGTTGAAAAACTCCCAATA
>JAJCYO010000101.1 GCA_029262875.1 Flavobacteriales bacterium | reverse complement strand
TTCGTTCCTGTTTGTGGTAGACCATTAAAGTTAAAGGCTTGAGATGTCCCAAATGGCGCATTGAATACCAATGGCGCTCCTGAACATGGCGTAATGGTTAAAGTTCCTGTTGTTGGTGGGTTCGTAAAATAGACTGTACCGAATACATCATACCCTAAAAATGGAGTGCTGTAACAATTTACCATTGCTACTGGCATACTGTCCATTACACAAGGGACACAATTTGTACCTACTGTAACTGTATCGTTAACTGTTAAACAACCACTAGCATCAGTAACTGTAACAATATAAGGTCCAGCACATAAATTCGTTGCCGTTTGAGTAGTCTGAACTGGAACGGTATTCCAGCTATAAGTGTAAGGTAACGCTCCTCCAACAGGATTTACAGTAGCTGTTCCATCACAAAGCCCACAATTTTCATCCACAAAGGTTGAAGAAGCTGTTAAGCCAGGTGGAGGTGTACATACAGCACAGGTTGTCGTTTGATAATAGACGCCCATTAAAAGCCAATCATAACAATCTCCTGCAGCAGGAGTTACTCCAAAAGCAGAAGTAGTTTGACCAGCTGTATAATTGGTGTTTATCATATCAAAATTATAAAACAGGTTAGGAAAAACTGTTGGAGCACCATTCAATGTTGATGTATGAGTTGCTGGAGCTTGATTATCTTGATTATCACTTGTAATTAAAAAGGCTTCACCATAGGTGGAGTTGGCACATACACTTAAGCCTGTCATAGTCGCATTAGATGGATTACCTCCATTATCCGTTATATCTCCATCGTTAATTTGAATGGTACCTTGATATGTTGCGTTAGGGTCGGTATAAATAATCATTAAGGTAGCACCGTCTATTTGATCCCCCATATTAGAGCTAAATGTATATGCCCCATTACCTGTTACAAATGCAGTAACATCAGTCCTATAGTTTACTGTACCGCCATAGCCCCAACATTTATCAGGCCCAGTTCCTATTAATGTACCCGCAGTTAAAGGGCCACCATTAAATGTGAAATTTGGATCACTACCTGATCCGGCTGAACCTGACCCACCCCACCAAACATAGGCTTGTACAATAGCGGCACAATTTGGTATACCAGAAATATTAAACGTTGTAGGAAAACCTGTTCCTGCAGGGGTAGCGTATCTTAACGTTGTCTTAACTGAAGACTGCACATAATTCAGCCCACATGCCGTATTGTTATATGTCATTCCTAAAGAACCATTACCATCTTCTGGTGAATTTCCTCCGGTATTACAAGAGGTACCTGGAATTGGATTTTCACAAGGAACGTCCTGTCCAAAAGAAAAAAGGTTGACAAAAATGATTAAAATTACTGTGGCTAAAAGTCTCATTTCTAATTTGTTTTAAAAATTAGACGTGTATACATCTATATAGTTGCCTTAAATTTAATCAAAACAAAATTAAGCTACAATAAATAAAATAAAAATATTAGTCTTCTAAGCTTACTGATATTCAAAGGTGGTATGCGCTATTAAGTGTTATGCCTTGCTTTTTACTAAGAATTATTTTTTTTAAGCTATAAAACACTTGAAGCGGATTAGAATTTAAACGTATAATTTCGCCTTTTGATCACTTACTTTTGAACTTGCTAAATATTCATCGTAAGTCATTTCTTTATCAATACAACCATTTGGCGTTAATTCTACTATTCTATTGGCAACAGTATTGACAAATTCATGATCATGAGAGGTAAATAGGACAGTACCTTTAAAATCCTTTAATGCATTATTAAATGCAGTTATAGTTTCTAAGTCTAAGTGGTTAGTAGGTTCATCTAATATCAATAGATTTCCTTCAGCCAGCATCATTTTCGAAACCATACACCTCACCTTTTCTCCTCCAGAAAGCACATCAGATTTTTTAAAAACTTCTTCTCCAGAAAACAACATCTTACCTAAAAATCCTCTAATAAATATTTCATCTTTTTCATCATCAGAGAATTGTCTTAACCAATCAATTAGATTATCATTTCCATCAAAGAATTTCTCATTCTCATTTGGTAGATAAGCCGTTGAAATTGTTTGTCCATATTTAAACACACCACTATCAGCTTTCATTTCATTCTCTAATATTTGAAATAAAGAAGTTATGGCCATTCCATTTTTACTTACAAAAGCAATTTTATCTCCCTTTCTAACATTTAAATCTAATCCTTTAAATAAACCAGCTTTAGTTAAGCCTTCTGTATGCAATATTTGATCACCAGCTTCGCGTTCTTGAGTAAATATAATGGCAGGGTACCTTCTAGATGAAGCCGTAATTTCTTCAAAATTCAACTTTTCTAACATTTTCTTTCTTCCCGTAGCTTGCTTAGATTTCGAAGCATTGGCACTAAAACGAGCAATAAACTCTTGAAGCTCTTTCTTCTTATCTTCAGCTTTTTTATTTGCTGATTGTTTTTGCCTTAAGGCCAACTGACTTGACTGGTACCAAAAAGTATAGTTTCCAGAGAAGGCATTTATCTTTCCAAAGTCAATGTCAGCGATATGTGTACAAACGGCATCTAAAAAGTGTCGGTCATGCGAAACCACAATTACTGTGTTCTTAAAATCACATAAAAATTGCTCCAACCAGCTTATTGTATTAATATCTAAATCATTAGTAGGCTCATCTAAAATTAAAATATCAGGGTTACCAAATATTGACTGAGCCAACAATACCCTTACTTTTTGATTTCCACTAATATCCTTCATCAATTGTTGATGAAATTCTTCTTTAATTCCCAACCCGCTTAACATCGTTGCAGCGTCAGATTCAGCATTCCATCCGTCCATTTCAGCAAATTCAGCTTCGAGTTCAGAAGCTTTAATTCCATCTTCGTCAGAAAAATCTGGTTTCGCATAAATTGCATCCTTTTCTTGCATTACCCCCCACAGCTTTGTATGCCCCATCATTACAGTGTTTAATACTGTCTCATCATCAAACTTAAAATGGTCTTGACTCAATACAGCCATCCTTTTCCCTGGTTCTATGGTTACATTACCTGAATTAGGCGATAGTTCCCCAGCCAATATCTTTAAGAAAGTAGATTTTCCTGCTCCATTTGCTCCTATTACTCCATAGCAATTGCCTTGGGTAAATTTTATGTTTACTTCATCAAATAAGACTCTTTTCCCGTACTGTAACGATACATTATGTGCTGCTATCATTGCTTCAAATTTTTAAGTCTGCAAATGTAGTAGAAATTATGCAACCTTTTTATTAAAAAAAACATCTTATGAGTGTATTTTCTATATATACTTATGAATAATATATGTATAAAAGAATAGTATTTTCGATCTTTTTCTTTATCCAGGGTTTCTTGTTTGCTCAAAATGAGCAGAATATTTGGTATTTCGGGCAAAATGCTGGTATCGATTTTAACTCAGGTAGTGCAGTTGCTTTATTAAATGGAGCAATGAATACTTACGAAGGCTGTGCTTCAATATCTGACAATACTGGAGATTTGTTGTTTTATACTGACGGAACCAGTATTTGGAATGCGAATCATACTGTTATGCCTAATGGTACGGGACTGTTAGGTGATGCAAGTAGCACACAGTCCGCAATAATTGTAAAAAAACCTGGTAATAATTCTATCTATTATGTATTTACTGTTGATGAAGAGGTTGGCCCTAATGGATTAAATTATTCTGAAGTCGATATGAGTTTTCAGGGTGGCTTAGGGGATGTCAATTCAAATAAAAACATTCTTATCGTTAATTCAACTTGTGAAAAAATTTGCGCAATAAAGCATCAGAACAATATTGACTTTTGGGTTGTCACCCATTTGTTTGGATCTAATACTTACCACAGTTACCTTGTATCCTCTTCAGGCATAAATATGACGCCTATAATAACAAATATTGGCGCGGTTGTAAATAATAACTGGACATATTCCATTGGTTATTTAAAAGCTTCTCCAAATGGCAACCGAATAGCATCTGTTAGATGGTCGATGGATAACTTAGAAATATATGACTTTAATAAAGTCTCTGGTGTACTTTCAAATACTATGAATTTTAGTGGGTTTACAGGAGATGGTCCTTATGGAGTTGAATTTTCACCTGATGGTAAACTATTGTATGTATCTTATGATGACTCTCCATCATACATATATCAATATAATTTATCACTGAGTTCCAATTCTGCCATTAATTCTTCCAGACTTATAATAGGTTCTAACACTGGTTATGGAGGAGCTCTTCAAATTGCTCCAGACGGCAAAATATATCATGCTAATACTGGTAATAGTTTTCTCGGTACAATCAACAATCCAAACACTGTAGGCGTTGGCTGCAACTACATAGCAAATGGGTTTTCACTTAACGGTGCTTTTTCCTCTTTCGGCCTCCCTACTTTTGTAAGTACCGGAAACAGTACTGTATCGACACCAGAACCAACTGAAATTTGTGAAGCTGTTATTAAAATGCCTAATGTCTTTTCACCAAATAGAGATGCTTATAATAAATTGTTTCTTCCTGTTAAAATAGAGTGTATTGAGAAAGCTGATATAGTTATTTACAGCAGGTGGGGGCAAGAAATTTATAAGAGTTTTGATCTCTTAAAGGGATGGAATGGCGGAACGACATCTGGATCAGAAGTTCCAGAAGGCACCTATTATTGGATTATAAATTATTATCAAGAAGATGGTAATCAGTCTAATTTAAAAGGATTTGTTACTTTGTTAAAATAATGTCCCCCCCTCCCAACTAAAGTTATATCTTTGCCGCTTTTTTAACCAGAAGTAACAATGAAAAAGCTGATTCTAAAATTAACAAGTAATCCTAAGAATGATATTCTATCTGGATTAACGGTTGCTTTAGCATTGGTTCCTGAAGCTGTCGCCTTCTCTTTCGTTGCTGGAATTGATCCATTGGTTGGCTTATATGGTGCTTTTATGATGGGAATCGTTACAGCTATTTTTGGTGGTAGGCCAGGAATGATATCTGGAGCTACGGGTGCTATGGCTGTAGTTATGGTCCATATGATACAACAAGGGAACGAGACTGGTTTAGCATTAGAAGTTCCCATAGAAAATTTAGGCTTACAGTGGTTGTTTATTACACTTTTGTTCGTTGGAGGAATACAAATTTTAGCTGGCTTTTTTAGGCTGGGAAAATTTGTCAGGCTTATTCCCCATCCTGTTATGATGGGCTTTGTAAATGGATTGGCTATTGTTATCTTTTTATCTCAATTAGGACTTTTTAAAGAAACTACTGATTCAGGCTTAGCATGGATGCGAGGAAACGATTTATGGATTATGATCGGTTTAGTTGCCCTTACTATGGGAATTATGTTTGGCCTTCCAAAAATTACAAAGAAAATTCCTGCTGCACTTACAGCGATTATCATTGTGGCTTGTATTACTATTTTTGGAAAAATTGACGTTAGTACTGTTGGCTCTTTTATTTCTGAAGGTGGTGGTGATGGATTACAAGGTTCCTTACCTACATTTCAGTTCCAAATTTTTAGCTTATTAGATACTATTAATGGACATTGGAGTTTAATCATATCTACTGCATTTCTTTTAGCAGCTGTGGGATTAATAGAATCGCTAATGACCTTAAACTTAGTTGATGAATTAACAGAGACTCGAGGAAGTGGAAATAGAGAGTGTGTTGCCCAAGGTGGAGCAAACATCTTAAATGGATTATTTGGGGGAATGGGAGGATGTGCTATGATTGGACAATCGCTAATAAATGTTGATGCAGGAGGCCGAGGGAGATTATCTGGAATTATTGCTGCTGTTGCTTTATTGTGCTTTATATTGTTTGGAGCTCCATTAATTGAACAAATTCCATTGGCAGCTTTAGTGGGTGTTATGTTTATGGTTGTTATTGGAACTTTTGCCTGGAGTAGTTTTAGAATTTTAAATAAGATACCTATCTCTGATGCTATCGTTCTAATTGCAGTTTCTGCAATTACTGTATGGCAAGATTTAGCCATTGCTGTTATTGCTGGAGTGATTATCTCTGCTTTGGTATTTGCCTGGAAAAGTGCTACAATGATTAGGGCTCGAAAACGGGTCAAAGAAGATGGCACTAAGGTTTATGAAATTTGGGGTCCACTCTTTTTCGGATCTTCACAAACTTTTAGTTCTAAATTTGATATCAAAAATGATCCTCAAAAAATCGAAATAGATTTTATAGAGTCTAAAGTTACTGACCATTCAGGAATTGAAGCCATTAGAAACGTTGCTAATAAATATTTAGATTTAGGCAAAGAAGTAAAACTGACTCATTTGAGCCCTGACTGCATCGTTCTTATGCTTAAGGCTAACCCTAAGTTTAAAGAAGTAATCGAAACTTCTATCGATGATCCAAGATATCATGTGGTAACAGACATGATGGACAGTGAAGTATAAGGTATTTTTTGTACTTTCGAGAAGTGCCAACCCCACACATTATATCTCAAAAAGAAGCCAGAATACTGGCCCTGAATTCACAAGGATTATTAAATCATAGTAATAGTTCTTTAGAAGCAATTAGCCAGCTTACGTACATTCAAATTGACACAATATCTGTAACAGAAAGGTGTCACAACCATGTCATTCATACTCGAAATCCTTCTTTCAATCAAGATGAATTGTCTCATTTAATGGAAGAAAAATCCATTTTTGAATATTGGAGCCATGCTGCAGCCTATTTGCCCATCGAAGATTTTCGTTATAGCTTATACCGAAAAGAACAATATAAAAATGGCGGTAAACATTGGTTTCCACGAGACAAAAAAGTGGATAAATATGTAATGGATAGAATAAAAACTGAAGGGCCATTACAATCTAAAGATTTTGATCATCCACAAAAAACAAATGGATGGTACGAATGGAAACCTGCTAAAATTGCATTGACCAATCTATTTATGGATGGCAGTTTAATGATAAGTAACAGAAAAGGATTCCAAAAGATATTTGATTTAACTGAACGTGTTATTTCAACAGATATTGACATAAGTTCACCAACACTAGATGAATATTGTAATCATCTAATAATCAATTCACTAAAATCTCATGGATTGGTTTCAGTTCAAGAGATGAGCTACTTGCGAAGAGGGGTGAAACCAGTTATAAACAAATTATTAGCACAACTTGTTGAGGAAGGTAAAATAGTTCCCGTTCGTATTGCTTCTTCAACGGTTGACTATTTTACCACGAAAGAGCTACTGTCTTCCATTGATTTAAGGACAGATTTAAATAAAGTTCACATCCTCTCCCCTTTTGATAATTTAATCATTCAGAGAAAACGTGCGAAAGAGCTTTTCAATTTTGATTACCAAATAGAATGCTATGTCCCTGAGAAGAAAAGAAAATATGGGTATTATGTTCTACCTATTTTATTTGGTGATGAATTTGTTGGCCGACTTGATGCTAAGGCGGACAGAAAAACAAAACAGTTTACAATTAAAGGAGTTTGGTTTGAAAATGGATTTAAACCTAATGATACATTCTATAAAACCTTTACAACGCAATTGTATTCATTTTCTAAATTTTGCGGTTGTGAGAAAATTAAGGTAAATAAGGTTTCTCCTAATAGTTTTAAGAAAGACTTGAACTCATTTATTTGAGGTTATCAATAATTTCTTTTATAGAGGGTCTTTTAGCATAATCATATTCAAAATACCTCCATGTAATTTTTCCTGTCGTATCAATGATATAAGCTGCTGGGACTGGTAATGCGGCTTCCTCTTGATTGTTGTTCTCAGCAATATCAGTCCTCAAAAATGTTTTGATTTTTCCTTGGTACTTTTTTGTAACACTAAACAAGACATCATAATCTTTTTGTATTTGCATTGTTGTATCAGCAATTAATGTGAATGTTGCGCCTGACTTATCTGCAGCCTTCTCAGTATTATCCATCGACTCTGGACCAACAACCAGTACTTTTGCATTTGTGTTGGTGATGTATTGTAATGAATCATTTAAATTACTTAAGAACCTATTACAATGTGGGCACCATTTACCTCTATAAAATAGGAGGACAATTTTCTTTTTCTTTAAAATATCAATAGAATTAATCTTTGCACCCGTTAAAGATGCTCCCTCAATGGGTGGCGCTTTATCTCCGACTATCAAACCAGTAGGAACATATTTAGAAGTGTCTATACCCTTTTTAGTGAGTATTTCATCGTTCTCCTGTCCGTAAGACAGGAACGGAATTAGCAGTATTATGAGGAATATTGTTTTCATACAAATTCTTTTATGCAAAGTTAATTAATCAATGCTATTTTTCTGTCGCTAAAAAGACGAAAATCATGCCAAGATGAGATTGAAAAAATTATTATTTGTCGTGAAATCCTCAATTAATAATTAACTACTTTTGTAACATTGAAAATGACAAAATATATAGTTAAAATAAGCGTTTTACTTGTGTTTTTTGTGAGCTCTTACGCAAATGCTCAAGAAGTTTTTAATGCCAAGAATTTACCTGATGGATGGCAGAAAGTAAATTTGGAAGGCGGTATGGTTTATGATGGAGAAATACTTTATGGAAAGTTAGACGGTAAAGGAAAAATGACGTGGCCTGATGGTAGTACTTATTCAGGGAGATGGAAAACCAATATGCGCCATGGTAAAGGAACAATGAAATGGAAAAATGGAAATGTTTATATGGGCCAATTTAAACTGGATGAAATGACTGGAAGCGGTACATTTATATTTGTTGATGGACGTAAATACTATGGGCAATTCAAAGAAGGTAAGTTTCATGGAAAAGGGAAGTTAACCTTTAAAGATGGCCGTGTAGAGAAGGGGAAATGGGAAGACGGTAATAAAATTGACAAGTAATATTAATGAGAGGAAAGTTGCACATGCTAATACATTATAGGAGTATAACTTTAAGTCTATTGGGATTGTTATTGTGCTTTAGCGTAAATGGACAAAAGCTTACTCGGGTTAAAGGTGTTATTCTTGATTCAAAAACGAAAGAACCTTTACCATTTGTAAATGTTGCATTTCAAGGAGCTAATATTGGTACAACTACAGATTTTGATGGAAAATACTACATCGAAACTCAATGGGCAAAACCTACTATTCAAGCTTCGTTTGTTGGGTATAAAACATCTACAAAAAAAGTAGAAATAGGAAAAACCAATACCATTGACTTTTTACTACAGAATGATGCCATTGAAATGGAAACCTTTACGGTTAAAGCAGATAAAAAAAGATATAAAAATAAGGACAACCCAGCTGTTCAACTTATAAAAAAGGTTATTGAACATAAAAATGATAATCGTAAAGAGTCACAAGATTTTTATGAGTATGATAAATATGAAAAAATCGAAATTGATTTAAATAACATTACTCAAGATTTTTTAGATAAGAAATGGATGAAAAAGAAGTTTCAGATAATAATTGATCATATCGATACTTCAGAAATCAATGGAAAACCATATCTCCCTATTTTTCTAAGGGAGACAGCCTCTAAAATGTATTACCGTAAAAAACCTAAGGCACTCAAAGAATTTAGAAGCGGAACTAAAATGACTGGATTTGACGGGTATTTAGATGATGATGGAATGTCATTTATCATGGATAAGCTTTATCAAGACATTGACATCTATGACAATAACATTAGTTTATTATCCAATCAATTTACCAGCCCTATTTCTGGCTTGGGAACAACCATTTATAAATATTTTATAATTGACACCTTAATGGTAAATGGAAACGAGTGCATTAATCTGGCATTCACCCCTAGAAATAAAGCAGATTTTGCATTTAAAGGAAACATGTACATTCTTAATGACTCAACTACTTATGCGGTAACAAAAGTAGAAATGAGTGTGGCTGATGAAATCAACTTAAATTTCGTACAAGATTTAAAGTTGGATCAAGAATTTACATTGTATAATGACAGTGTTTGGATGCTTTCCAAAGACAAGTTAATTATTGATTATAACATAACAAAAAAGGGTAAAGGAATGTTTGGTAAAAAAACCATCAACTATACGAATTTTGTATTCAATGAAGATCGTGGTAAAGAAATCTATAACCGCGTAGAAAAGGTTATTAAAGAGGAAGGAATGACTAACAAAGCGGATTCTTTTTGGGTAGAAACAAGGCCAGATACATTAACAGAGCAAGAGGAAGGAGTTTATACCATGATTGATAGTGTTCAGAATATACCTGCCTTCAAAAGAACCATGGATGTGTTGTTTTTATTTGTTACTGGATGGCATTCTTTAGGGAAAGTAGAGTTAGGACCACTAAATTCATTTTACAGTTTTAATGATGTTGAAGGATTTAGACTAAGAGGTGGTTTTAGAACTACTACTCAGTTTAGTAAGAAATTTATGTACTACAACTATATTGCTTATGGTTTTAAGGATAAAGAGTATAAGTATTTAGTTGCGTTAACCTACTCTTTTAATAAAGATTTTATAGTTAATCCAAAACACAGAATAACGGCTGCATATCAACATGAGACCAATTTCCCAGGGCAAGACTTACAATTCTTAAATGAAGATAACTTCTTGCTGTCTTTTAGAAGGGGCGTTACAGATAAGATGCTGTTTTTTGATTCTTATAAATTAGATTACCTAAGGGAGTTTCATAGTGGTCTTTCTTACAATGTAATTTTAGAAAACAAAGAACAACGCCCATTAGGATCTCTCGAGTTTGTTAATGTTGATTCTGTAGCCAGTCGACACGTAAGAACTGATGAAGTTAGTGTCAACTTTAGATTTGCACCTAATGAGCAGTATTACCAAGGGAAGAACTTTAGGGTTCCTATTCCTAATAAATACCCAAAATTTGAATTAAGATTTACGCAAGGAGTTAAAGGAATTATAAATGGAGAAAATGAATATACAAGAGTAAAAAGTAATCTTCAGAAACGTTTTTACTTGGCTCAAATAGGATTTACTGATTTTGAATTAGAGGGTGGGAAAATATTTGGAAATGTACCTTATCCGTTACTCAACTTACCTCCTGCGAATCAATCCTTCTTTTTACAAGAGCCTTCATTCAATATGATGAATTTTATGGAGTTTTTCAGTGATGAATACGCAAGTCTCAAAGTGACGCATTACTTTAATGGATTTATCTTTAATAAAATACCGCTGTTCAGAAGATTAAAATTAAGAGAAGTAGTTTCTCTTAAAGGAATGTATGGAAATTTAACAAGCGACAACAATCCAGCCCAACATCCAGAATTATTTAGGTTCCCTGTAGATAGCCAGGGAAATCCATCCACATTTACTTTTGATAAAGGAGTACCTTACTTAGAAATGAGTGCCGGAATTATGAATTTATTTAAGATTTTTAGGCTTGAATTTTTACAACGGGTTACTTACTTAGACAACCCTAACATACCTGTCCTTTTCGGGGTTAAAGGGTTGGGAATTAGAGCCAAAGCCAAAGTCGATTTTTAACCCTTCCTATGACGAAATTTGTAGTTTTAATACTTACTGTGATTGCCATACTATCATTTATGTTTGGTTTAATGTACATTATTGGAGCCATCAGAACTAAAGATAGGCCTCCTGCGTACATAGGTGTTGGATTGATCTGCGTTTGTATTGTGAGCCTCTATTTTTTAGCTTTTCGGTAAAAATTAGCTATAAAAAAAGGAGCTCACTTAGTGAACTCCTTTTTTTATATCAACTTCTATTCCTTATTGGAATTTTGCCTTTATTTCTTTTGCCTTATCATATTGCCCTGTATGGGTATAAAGCTTAATTAACATGTTTCCAGTTCCTACATCAGCAGGGTTTAATTGGTGTGCCTTCTCTACAAAAGGAACTGCTGTTTCAAAATCTTTTTTAGCTGCAGCTTTTAATGCGTCATATTTTTTAGTTTCACTTAGTGACAACTTATTAGACTCATTAATCTTGTCTGCTCCCATGTTAAAATAATAAGCACCTAAATTAAATGCTGCATCATAATAATCAGGTTTTAACTCTAAGGCTTTTTTGTAATCAGCTACTGCTTTATCTTCTTGCTTTAAGTTTTCATAAACAGTACCTCTTGCAAAATACAATACTTGATTTTTTTCATCATTTGTGATAGCTGTATTTAAGTTGGCTAACGCTTCCTCATGCTTCCCCGATTGTAAAAAACCTTCTAACTCTTCAACAATCAAGTTATTGTTGTCAGGGTAAGCTTTTCTTCCCATCGTAATGTACTCTGCTGCTTTTTCCTTATTTCCTTCATTTTTATAGATTCTAGACATAGATCGATATAAATCTGGTCCATTTCCGTCAACATTGTATTTTAATCCGATTAGCGCATCGTACAATTGTTTTGCCATATCATAATCTTCAGCATATTCAGATGCCAAAGCGGTATTGTATAGCACCATTGTATCTAATTTACCACCCATTTGAGCCAAAAGCATTGATTTACCAAAGCTTTCTTGAGCACCTTTATAATCTTTCTTTCCGAATTTCCCAATACCTTGGTTTGCATATTCCCCAGCTAAACCTGGTAACTTTCTTCCCATAATATCACCTGTATACATTTCATCGTCTACTTTTGGGTTACTTTGAAGGGCAGTAAAAAATTTCATCAAATCAGAACCATCTTCTTTTTGCAAGTCAAGTTTTTTCAACTCAGGATCATCAAAGTTCAATACCAGCGCTTTTAGATAAGAATCTGTACACTTTTCTAATGCTTCAGCATCAATGGCTTTACATTCTTGATCTTTACTCGCTATAATGTTATAATAAAGGTTTCCTCTATAATACCAAGTTTTCGCCCATGATTTAGTTTGATCATGCTCTATTGCTAAGTTAATGGCCTCAACCCCACTTGCTAATTCTTTACACTTTCCAGATCTTGAAAATGCCTTGTTATAATTATAAGCGCTTACAACTTTATTTTTTTGTCCATAAACTACCGATGTTGTCACAACAGCAGCTAATATTAAAATATATTTTTTCATTCTTCTATTTTTTTATTTTAAAGTGATAAAATTACTAATCCTCATCATTGTTATCAACATCCTTGCCAGAATCGGTCGTTTCTTCATTTTCATCATTGGATTCTTCAGTAGTATCGGTGATATCAGCATCACTTTCTGTAGTTGCTGTTACTTCAGTATTTTCTTCACCTTCTACCATTTCTCCTTCCTCTTCTTCTGTCCTTTCCACTTTAGCAACGGCAGCTATTTGGTCATCTCCTTTTAAGTTAATTAAACGAACCCCCTGTGTCGCTCTTCCCATAACCCTTAAATCTTCAACAGCCAAACGGATAATTATTCCGGATTTATTGATAATCATTAGATCATCATTATCTGTAACATTTTTAATGGCTATTAGTTGTCCTGTTTTGTCCGTAATATTCAATGTTTTAACACCTTTACCACCTCTATTTGTTACACGATAATCCTCAATGTCAGAACGTTTTCCATATCCATTTTCAGAAACAACCAATACATTAGCATCATCAGAATCTGGAATAGTAATCATTCCAATTACAGCATCTTTATCATCTGCTAATCTAATTCCTCTAACCCCTGAAGCATTCCTACCCATTGGTCTAGTTTTCTTTTCGTTAAAACGAATCGCTTTTCCAGACTTAAGCGCCATTAGTATCTCATCAGAGCCAGTTGTTAATTTAGCCTCTAATAATTGGTCTCCTTCTTTAATGGTAATGGCATTAATACCGTTCACTCTAGGTCTTGAATAAGCTGCTAAGGCTGTTTTCTTAACAGTACCATTTTTAGTACACATTATAATGTAATACTGATCCACTAATTCGTCTAACCCTTCAGCAAATCCATTTTCTATATCCTCTTGTGTTGCTGGTCGTTTTAAATATTCTTCGTCCTTAATGTCTTTAACATTAATGTAAGCCAATACTTTATCATCTGGCTCAATGTTAATTAGGTTTTGGACTGCTCTACCTTTTGATTGTTTTGTTCCTTCTGGTATTTCAAATACCCTCATCCAGAAGCATTTACCTTTTTCAGTAAATACCAATAAATAGTTATGGGTTGTGGCAACAAATAATTGTTCTAAGAAATCTTCATCTCTCGTAGCTGTTCCTTTAGAACCAACTCCTCCTCTATTTTGTAAACGGTATTCTGATAAAGAAGTACGTTTCATATAACCTAAGTGAGATATGGTAACTACTACCGTCTCATCCGGAATCATGTCCTCTATACTAAAGTCTCCTCCAGCATACTCAATCTCACTTCTTCGCTCATCACCGTATTTATCTCTTACTTCAATTAATTCATCTTTAATGATTTGCATTCTTCTTGACTCGTTTGCTAAGATATCTTTAAGGTCCTCAATCGTTTTCATTAAAGCGTCATATTCGGATCTTAATTTATCTTGCTCTAAACCTGTTAATTGTCTTAAACGCATCTCAACTATAGCACGAGACTGAAGGTCGCTTAATTTAAAGCGTTCCATTAATTTTTCTCTCGCTTCATCTGGGCTTTTAGAGGCTCTAATTAATTTAATAACTTCATCAATGTTATCGGAAGCAATAATTAGCCCTTCTAATATATGTGCTCTCTCTTCAGCTTTTCTTAATTCATATTTAGTCCTTCTTACTACAACTTCGTGTCTAAATTCAACAAATTCAGCTATAATGTCTTTTAGGTTAAGAACAACTGGTCTCCCCTTTACCAATGCAATGTTATTTACACTAAAGGAAGTTTGTAGTGCTGTTTGTTTAAATAAGTTATTTAAAACAACATTAGGAATGGCATCTCTTTTTAATTCATAAACGATACGCATTCCTGTTCGATCTGATTCATCTCTAATGTCAGAAATACCTTCTATTTTACTATCGTTGATCAAGTCAGCAGTTTTCTTAATCATGTCTGCTTTATTCACTTGATAAGGAATTTCCGAAACAATCACTCTAAAACGGCCAGATTTAGTTTCTTCTAACTCCGTTTTTGCACGCATGACAATTCTTCCTTTTCCTGTTTCAAAAGCATCTTTTACACCTTGGTAGCCATAAATGATACCCCCTGTTGGAAAATCTGGAGCTTTTACATGTTGCATCAAACCAGCTATGTCAATATCTCTGTTGTCAATATATGCAATGGTCCCGTCAATGACTTCTGTTAAATTATGTGGGGCCATATTGGTTGCCATACCAACAGCAATACCAGATGCACCATTAAGTAATAAAGCAGGTATTCTTGTTGGAAGAACTGTTGGCTCTTGTAAAGAATCGTCAAAGTTCAGACTAAAATCAACCGTTTCTTTATCTAAATCGCCTAACATTTCTTCAGCAATTTTTCTCAATCTTGCTTCAGTATACCTCATGGCCGCAGGGCTATCACCATCTACAGAACCAAAGTTACCTTGTCCATCTACTAACATGTATCTTAAAGACCATTCCTGAGCCATACGAACCATCGAGTCATATACAGCAGTATCACCATGTGGGTGGTACTTCCCTAAAACTTCCCCAACTATTCTTGCAGACTTTTTAAATGGACTATTGGCTCGTACTCCCAAATCTAACATTCCATACAGTATTCTTCTGTGAACTGGTTTTAGACCATCTCTTACATCAGGAAGCGCTCTTGAAACAATAACAGACATCGAATAATCGATGTATGCAGATTTCATTTCTTCCTCAATATTTATTTGTATTATTTTTTCTCCTTCAGCCATATTTTATGTTATTTTTCTTCTATTTTTTATCGAAATATTCTACCTTATTAAAGACCTTCGAAAATAAGCAAAATCAATGTCAAAATATGGACAAAATAGTGCTTACTTACTAACAAAATTCTGTTGAAAAACGTGTTTTTTTAGACATTACTACATTTAGTTATATTATTATTTTTGAATTAGTTCAATTTATCCTAATTTTAAAGGAAGTTGAGTATTTAAATTAAAAAAAATGGATGCAAATTTTTCAGCAAAAGTAAAGGATGTCATAACGTTCAGTAAAGAAGAGGCTTTAAGATTGGGCCACGACTATATTGGTGTTGAACACTTGTTGTTAGGGATTATTAGAGAAGGTAATGGCCTTGCTGTTAAGATCCTTGCTAATTTGGGTGTTGATTTGAAAGAGTTAAGAAAGAAAATTGAGTCCTCAACTAAAGTTGGTAATGGATCAAACGCTCTACTATCAAATATTCCGTTGGTAAAGCAAGCAGAAAAAGTGTTGAAGATTACTTATTTGGAAGCTAAAGTTTTAAAGAACAATGTCATCGGGACAGAACATTTATTACTATCTATATTGAAAGGAGAAGATAATATCGCAACGAATGCACTCAATGCATTAAACATAAACTATGAATCTGTAAAGGATGAAGTAGAATTATTAAATGTGGTTGAAGATGATACACCTACGGCTGATTTTCCAAACAGTCCTACAGATGGGGATGACGAAGATGAAGGAGATTCTGGAAAAGGATTTATGGGTAGCTCTGGTGGTGGTGGATCTAAGGCATCTTCTAAGTCTAAAACTCCTGTTTTAGATAATTTTGGTAGAGATCTAACAAAATATGCTGAAGATGGAAAGTTAGACCCGATTGTTGGTAGAGAAAAAGAAATTGAAAGAGTCTCTCAAATATTGAGTAGAAGAAAAAAGAATAACCCCATATTATTAGGGGAACCTGGTGTGGGTAAATCAGCTATTGCTGAAGGCTTAGCATTAAGGATTATTCAGAAAAAAGTTTCTCGTGTTCTTTTCGGTAAAAGAATTGTTACACTTGATTTAGCATCTTTAGTTGCAGGAACCAAATACAGAGGTCAATTCGAAGAACGAATGAAAGCCGTAATGAATGAATTGGAAAAATCTCCAGACATCATTCTTTTTATTGATGAAATACATACCATTATAGGTGCCGGTGGAGCTTCTGGGTCTATGGATGCATCAAACATGTTTAAACCTGCATTGGCAAGGGGTGAACTGCAATGTATTGGTGCAACAACATTAGATGAATACAGACAGCACATAGAAAAGGATGGTGCATTAGAAAGAAGGTTTCAAAAAGTAATCGTTGAACCAACATCCGTTGATGAGACAATTGAAATTTTAAATAACATCAAAGAAAAATATGAAGATCACCATAATGTTACTTATACAAATGAAGCTATTGATGCTTGTGTTAAATTAACAGACAGGTACATGACGGATCGGTTTTTACCAGACAAGGCTATCGATGCTTTGGATGAAGCTGGATCAAGGGTTCATATTACCAACATCAAAGTACCAAAAAACATTATTGAGATCGAGAAGAAGATTGAGGACATCAAAGACCAAAAAAATCATGTGGTCAGAAGTCAGAAATATGAGGAGGCCGCTCAATTAAGAGACAACGAAAGAACATTGTTAAAAGAACTGAACACCGCTAAAAAAGCTTGGGAAGATGAAACTAAAAACCATAGAGAGGTTGTAAGTGAAGACAATGTAGCCGAGGTAGTTGCTATGATGACTGGAATCCCTACACAACGTGTTGCTCAGGCGGAAGGAGATCGTTTAGCCAAAATGGATGACCAAATCAATGACAAGGTTATTGGTCAAGATGAAGCGGTTAAAAAAGTGGTGAAAGCTATTCAAAGAAATAGAGCTGGACTGAAAGATCCTAATAAACCTATTGGCTCATTTATATTTTTAGGACCCACTGGTGTTGGAAAAACGCAGTTAGCAAAGGTCTTGGCCAAATATTTATTTGATACTGAAGAAGCATTGATTAGAATTGATATGAGCGAATACATGGAGAAATTTGCTGTATCACGATTGGTTGGTGCCCCTCCTGGGTATGTTGGTTATGAAGAAGGCGGTCAATTAACTGAAAAAGTTAGAAGGAAGCCCTACTCTATTGTATTATTAGATGAAATCGAAAAAGCACATCCTGATGTTTTCAATTTACTATTACAAGCTCTTGACGATGGTCAACTAACAGATAGTTCTGGTAGAAAGATTAATTTCAAGAATACCATTATTATCATGACTTCAAATATTGGAGCTCGTCAACTAAAAGATTTCGGACAAGGTGTTGGATTTTCCACATCTGCTAAGAAAGAGGGAGCCGATGATCATGCCTCAGGGGTTATTCATAATGCATTAAAGAAAGCATTTGCTCCAGAATTTTTAAATCGAATTGATGATGTAGTTATCTTTAATTCTTTAGAAAAAGAGGACATTCATCAAATTATTGACATTGAATTACAAAGCTTGTACGGAAGAATTGAAGAGTTGGGTTATCATATCAAGCTATCTAAAGAAGCAAAAGATCACATTGCAGATAAAGGATATGATTCTGCTTATGGTGCCCGTCCATTAAAACGAGCAATTCAAAAATACCTTGAGGATCCTTTAGCAGAAGAAATAATTCAATCAAAGGTAGTAGAAGGAAGCACAATTAATGTTAAACTTGATACTGTAACCCAAGAGCTTTTGTTTTCGATTGCGAAACCCAAGAAAAAGAAAAGTCCTGATGTTGAAAAGGGCAAAGAAGAATAAACTAAAAAAGCCTACTCATTGAGTAGGCTTTTTTTATAAGTTCTTTTTTAATTAACCCTCGAAATGTCTCATTACTTCATCAGTAACTCCTATTGATGAAAATCCACCATCATGAAATAGGTTTTGCATCGTAACGTACTTCGTTAGGTCTGAAAATAATGTTATGCAATAATTGGCACAATCCTCAGCAGGGGCATTCCCTAACGCAGAGTTTGCATCAGCAAAGTTAAATAAAGAATCAAACCCTTTAATTCCACCACCAGCAGTAGTTTTTGTCGGTGATTGAGAAATTGTATTTATTCTAACTTTTTTGTCTACTCCATAGTAATAACCAAATGTTCTAGCTATGGATTCTAATAACGATTTAGCGTCAGACATGTCATTATATCCTGGAATAGCCATTTGAGCAGCAATAAAAGAAAGTGCTAAAATTGAACTCCACTCGTTCATGATGTCCTTTTCTTTAGCTATTTTCATTACCCTGTGAAATGATATGGCTGAAATGTCCATAGCCTTATGATAGAAGTCATAATTACTTTCCGTATAATGAATCTTCTTTCTCACGTTAATAGACATCCCAATTGAATGCAGTATAAAATCTAATTTCCCAAATTTTTCTTCTGCTATTTGAAATAAATTCTCTAAATCTTCTGTAGAAGTAACGTCTGCAGCAACGATATCAGAATCTGTAGCTTTAGCCAACTCATCCAACTCTCCCATCCTTAATGCAACTGGAGCATTAGTCAAGATAAACTCAGCTCCTTCTTCATGAGCTCTTTCTGCAACTTTCCATGCGATAGAGTCCTTGTTTAGTGCTCCAAAGATGATTCCTTTTTTACCTTTTAATAGATTATGAGACATAGATTTTTATATTTTTCTTGGTACACAAATATAACAGAATATTAAAAATATTTTTTATTTAATATTTATTTTTTTTATGTCTTTTTGCAGAAGCAGGTCTTGAATGTCTATGGTTTTTTGCGCTAGGTCCTTTTATTACAGAACCTGATCTATGTGGGTCACAGCTGGTAAGAGAAACGGTGAAAAATAATACTAAAGGAAGTATTAAAAGTAAGTAAGAATATTTCTTTGTGTTGCGCATTTGAATTTTTAAGAAAAAACAAATTTACACTTTTTAGTTAAAAAAACAAAGTAGTTTCCTTTTACACTTTTAATAATGTTCTTGCATTTTCTCTTGCTGCAGAACTTAACTCTTTCCCACTAAGCATTTTAGCCAACTCCTCCACTCTACTTGAGTTATCCAACGTAGATAAGGTTGTCAACGTTTTGCCTTCTTTATTTTCTTTGTAAATCTTATAGTGCATTTCTCCCTTAGCAGCAACTTGAGGCAAATGTGTAATTGCAATTACCTGCATGCTGCTGCTCATTTGTTTCATAATGTTGGCCATCTTATCAGCTATGTCTCCTGAAACACCTGAATCTATCTCATCAAAAATAATAGATGATAAATTCTTATTATTTGCTAAAATTGATTTAATAGTAAGCATTAGTCGTGATAATTCTCCACCAGATGCTGCTTTACTTAATTCTTTTAGTTCAAAACCTCTATTCGATGTAAATAGAAAGTCAATTTTATCCAACCCAAATTCGTTTGGTTCATCAAGCATTTGATGCTTTACTTCAAAAGAAGCATCAGGCATTCCCAATAAATTTAGATTATTTACAATTTCATCGCTTACCCCTTTTAAACTTTCTCGTCTTTTTAGAGACAATATTTTAGCAGCTTCAAGTAAGACTTCCTTCTGCTCAGTAACCGTACTTGTTAATTCTATTATTTTTTCTTCGTAAGAGTTTGACTCACTTAATTGCAACTTCAATTTTTCTAATAATTGAAATATCTCTTCAGTTGTTGACAAGTTATGCTTTTGCTCAATTGAAAATATTCTTCCTATTCTATCATTTAAATAAGAAAGGTTTTCAGGATTAAAGCTTAAACTATTATTTGCATTTTCTATCTCTTTAGCTACATCCTCTAACTCTATGATTAAACTGTTTAATCGTTCGTAGATGCTATTGTATTCGGTAGAGCAGTTATTTATTTTCGAAAACTGACTTGATACATTTCGTAATTCTGATAATAAATTTTGTTCAGAATTTATAAGTCCATTTCCGGTATTCTCTAATACTGATTTAATCTCTTCAGCATTGTTTATAATTTCAAGTTCAGACTCAATATTTTCTTTTTCATTGGGCTTTAAATCTAACGCCTCAATTTCTTTTACCTGAAAGGTAATGTAATCTGTATCTGTTTTTGCATTATTGGCAACATTAATCAATTCGTTTAGTCTATTCCTGTTATTAAGGTATTCAGCATACGTTTTGGCATAAGCTTTATACATTGTTCCTAAATTAGCAAAGGCATCAATAACGTTTATTTGGAACTTACTATCTTTAATTTGAAGTGTTTGATGTTGTGAATGAATATCAACCAATTGAGATGTTAATTCTTTTAAAACAGCAAGACTAACCGGGGTGTCATTAATAAAAGCCCGACTTTTACCACTTGCACTTATTTCTCTCCTGATGATGGTGCTCCCCTCATAATCTAAATCATTCTCATTGAAAAAATGAATGTAATTTTCTTCTTGAAGATTAAACTCACCCTCTACAATACATTTTTTTTGCTTATCGTTTAAAACAGATGTGTCCGCTCTTTTTCCTAATATGAGCGATAGTGCACCGAGCAAGATTGATTTTCCTGCCCCCGTTTCTCCTGTTATAACTGTAAATCCAGCATTAAATTTAAGTTCAACTTGTTTAATGATGGCATAATTGGTTATCGATAAATGCTTTAACATTTATTTCCCTTTTGTAATTTTCTCATACTTACTAAGATTGTTTGCATCTATCTTATTAAGTAGATTGGTAGCTTCTGCTTTCTCTTTAGGTATTGCTTCTGTGAAGAGCTCCACAATTTCATTCGATTTAGCATTAAAGAAAATTTGCAATTGAAAATTACCAGGTTTCCGTTGGTACACCTGATCAAGTAACTTTAGAGATTGTAAAACCACAGCTCTACCTCCTTGAACATTCTTTGCCATAACGTCAAAACCTAACCTATGGTATTTGTAAAAACACTCTCTTAACGGAGCGTAATTTTTGTGTAGCATATTTTGTGCAAACCAATACCTATTTCGCTCTCCTTCAAAAGCCTTCCACCCTGCTTCTCTTGCCCCTTGTGCATTACCCACAATTGCTTGTGCCTTTTGCAAATACTTAGTGCCACCATTCAATGAGAACGAATCATAATCCAATGCAATAATAATGTTAGCATAAAAAGCCAATACAGAAGTTAAATTTGACATGAACGTAGTTTCTGAATACTCTAAGGGGTCAAATTCATTAAACTTAAACTCAAACTCTTTATCTAAATGATTTAAAGTAGTGGTAAAGTATGATGTATTGTAGACAGGTCTTCTAGATTGCACCTGAATGGTAGCTTTAAAGTCATTGGTTGAAACCTGCTCTGTAATGTTAATTAATATGGTACACTCTATTCGCTCAGTATTCTTATAAACATTGTTGGTCCATTTACGTGAATTCATAAATTCGAAAATGGCCTTTTGCATGGCATCAAAAATACTTTTATCTGATCCCTGAATCTGAGAAGAATTAATTTGAATGTTACAGTTAAGTTCTTGCGCATTAACATTAACAAATGAAATTGCTAAAACAAGGACAATTAGTATTTTAATTAGGTTACGCATTCTACTTCAGTAAAGATATGATTTTATTAAAAATATCAGAAGCTACTTCCGATTTAGATTTTAACTCATATTCTTCTATTTTATTGTTTTTGTCTATAATGGTTATCCTATTCGTATCAAAACCAAATCCAGCACCTTTATCATTTAAAGAATTTAGTACAATCAAGTCTAATTTTTTTCGAGCTAATTTATCTTTTGCATTTGTTTCTTCATTGTTTGTTTCCAATGCAAAACCAACCAACAATTGATTGTCTTTTTTAACTTCACCAATTGAAGCTAAAATATCTTTGGTTGGTTTTAATTCAATTTGTAAAGCGGCATCGCTCTTTTTAATTTTATTTTCCTGAAGTGATTGAGGAGTATAATCAGCAACGGCTGCTGCCATAATTATAATGTCTGCATTTTTGTAGTTGTCATGTACAGCGTTATACATCTCTTCTGCCGACTTCACATCTATTCTTTCAATTGCTTTCGTGGCATCTATGGTTGTTGGCCCAGAAACCAATGTAACAGACGCTCCTAACTCATTGGCTTTTTCTGCTAACGCGTATCCCATTTTACCAGTAGAGTTGTTTCCAATAAATCGAACAGGATCAATTTGTTCAACTGTGGGGCCTGCTGTTATTAAAACTTTTTTCTCCGTTAAAGGAAGCCCTTCTCTTAAATACTCCTCAACTTGATTAACTATTGCTTCAGGTTCTTCCATTCTACCTTTCCCAACCAATCCACTCGCTAATTCACCCACCTGTGCTTCAATGATTTTATTTCCATTGGCCTTAAGCTTAATTATATTGCTCTTGGTCGTTTCATGTTTATACATGTCCAAGTCCATAGCAGGAGCAATAAAAACAGGACATTTAGCAGAAAGATATGTAGCCATCAGTAGATTATCACATAATCCTGTTGCCATTTTACCAATAGTATTAGCCGTAGCAGGAGCAATGATGAACAAATCAGCCCATAAACCTAATTCAACATGACTATCCCACTCTCCGGTATCCTCATCAGAAAATTCAGAATGCACAGGGTTCTCAGATAAAGTAGAAAGTGTTAGAGGTGTTATAAATTCTTTCGCATACGGAGTCATAACTACCTGAACATTGGCGCTTGACTTTTTTAATAATCTTACAAGATTTGCGGTTTTATAAGCTGCGATTCCTCCTGTAATACCAAGAAGGATGTTTTTTCCGCTAAACATTTAAAGTAGAGTTATTCTCCTTCTTCCTCTGAAGAATCTGTAGGTTGTCTGAAATAAACTTTGTCGTCTAAAAATTCTTTTAATGCCATTGCATTGGTCTTAGGTAATCTTTCATAAAACCTTGAAATTTCTATCTGCTCTCTGTTTTCAAAAATTTCTTCTAAATTGTCAGTATTTGAAGCGAACTCATTTAATTTCCCAATCAACTCCTCTTTCAAGTCCACTGCTATCTGATCAGATCTTTTTGATACAACTACACAAGATTCGTAGATGTTTCCTGTTACTTCTTCAATCTCGTTCATGTTGCGAGTAACAGTAGTTGTTTCAGCATTTGTATTTTTAAAGTTCATCGTTTATGAATTTTTTATTTTAATCTTATTTCTCATTTCGCTCACCTTTGTAAAGATGGATTCAGCCTCTTTCAAGTACTTACTTTCTTTATAAGCGTCCACAAAGGTATAATAAGCTTCAATAGTATCGTTAATTCTTTGCAACTTTTTTTTCTTAATGCTGTTTTCAGCTAATAAAAAGTTTGATTTCAGTATTAAAAAGGTTAATTCTTCTCTGTGTTTTGTCTCAGGAAAGTCAGCAAGAGTATTGTTTATAGAGATGATAGCCGCTTTGAATTTAAATATTTTGTAATACTGCTTAGAATTTAAATATGATTTCTTTTCTAATTTACTTCTCAGCTTATCCATTAACACATTACTTGAATCTACCAATTCATGCTCTGGATAGGTATTAATGAACAATTGTAAAGCGTTTATCCCATTCTTGGTATCTGACGCATCCAGAGTTGGTATAGGTGACAGCAAGTAGTTCGAATACGCGTACATAAACAACGTTTCCTCAGCATGTTTACTCAATGGATAGGTCGTTGAGAACTTTCTAAAATGATAAGATGCAGAATAAAGAAAATTTAACTGGAAATTACAATAACAGTAGCAGTAATAAACTTTTTCTGCCCTCTCCGTCCCTCTAAATAATGGAATCAACTCCTCAAACAACGCCATTGCTTTCTCATACTTTTCATCATCATAGTACTTGATGGCTGCCTCGTATTTTAAGTCCATATCTGAACTTTTCAATAACTTTTGATATCTACTGCAACTAACTGTTATTATTGCAATTAGAACTATTAGGAATCCCCACTTTTTTAACATGCGGCAAATATAAGATTAACTTGTATTATTTAAATAGAGTAAACGTTAAAAATTACTAATTATTTAATCTATCATTTTTTTAAAGAAGACAATCGTAAACCTATTATCTGTGGATTGATAATATTGTATTCTCTGATAATTTGGACTATCTTCATAATACTGGTAAGGTTGACTTGTAGGAACTTCCCTCCGATCACCATAATGAGAATCCCAAATAATAATATCTCCTCTATCAAGGGTATCTATAGTTTCTTGATCAAGGTAAGTCATAATAGATGGCTTAATGAAATCATATTTATTCTTACCTAAATAGTAATAAAACAAGGCATGTCCACAAGCTACACGGTTAGTATCAGAATACAATTGATTTTGAGCTGTTTGTGGATTTTGATCCAACTTTACATGGTTGGTATACCACTTAGCCGCTTTCTTTACAGCTTTCTCTTCTGGTTGTATTTTTCTTGTTGTAATGGATGTCACTCCAACTATAATGGAGACAGCAGCAATACCAATAAGATAGTGCTTTTTCTTTAGTGGCATTATTAAGAGCGCAGCAACAATAATGGTGAAAATTAATGGAATCCAGTTTTCTATCTCTTCCGTGTTATGTAGTCCATCACTTAAGTGTAACCCATAATTTAAATGAGCATAACTTTGGAATGCATAAACTAAGACTGCTAATGGAATTAGAAAAATTAACAGAAGATGTTTTTTATTAAAGTCCATTATCTCATCAACAGCCATAACTCCGATTATACCTATTAAAGGTGAAATTGTAATTAAATACCTAAGGTTACCTCCGTTTCCAGGTCCTAACGTGAACGATTCTGCTTGAAATGCACAATTTAAAAAGAAAATAAAAACAACAGGAATCAATAAGAAAAGATTCGGCTTCTTCTTCTTTACAATCGTAATTCCAATATAAGCTACAAACAGTGTTATGGCAATTGACCCAAATATTACATTAGACATTGTAAGGTAGTGGTCAAAACCTTGTTTTGGCCATATTCCTTCAATCTTCTTTGAGTATTCCATTACTGAGTTCGGCAGGTATAAAATGTCCCCAGTAATAATATAGCCTATTACATTTTGTAATACTGTAAATGTTCCTGTAAGTAAAGCTGCAATCCATTCCTTTTTAAATGCTAGCACTAAAAACAACAAGCCAGATATAAGGTGATATTCCTGTCTGGTAAAAGCTATATAAGAAACGATAAGTGCAGTAAAAATGTACTTTTTATTAAAGAACTGCAGCGCACCTAACACCAATAAAAAGGCAACTGTTAACTCTGCATAATTCCTAAAGGAAAGCATAAACCATAAAGGCTGTAGTCCTAAAACAAAAAATATCAGCAATTTATTCTTGCTACCCAATTTGGCTAATAGCTTATAAGAAAAATAGACTGTAAATGCGGCCACAAGACTATTAAAGAACTTAAGGAATGTAAACCCTCCTAATGCGGGCAATGCATAAAGCAATCTATACCCAGACTTAGTATTGGCTCCAAGGATTTGTATAATGCTATCGTACCAAATGCGTTGAGCAGCCATGAAATTACCTACTTCATCATGTTGGTAAAACCCATCTGAAAATGTCGAAAAAATGAAATAGACAACAGCTAATACACCCGTAAGAATAAGGATAGTTATGTTACTAACTTCTTTAGACTCAACCGTTTTTTCAACTTCGGCTGCAGGTACCTCTTTTTGTTTTTTATGTGATCCTTTTTTACTCATATTTCAGTAATCCATTCTGTTAATGAATGTTTATATCTATAGTCAATAGTATTCAACAGCTTTTCATCATCAAAAATAGTGTCTCCAGACTCAATTTTCAACGCTTCTTCTGGCCAATCAACAAATTCGACATCAACGCCATACTTTAGCGCCACTAAATTAGCAACTTCTAACAAACTTAAAGCATCATTACTTCCAATATTATAAACATCATTAATTGTTGTTTTAATTTCAAGGCTACTAAGTATTGTTTGTGCAATATCACTAACGTGTGTAAAAGTTCTCTTTAGACTTCCATCGCCATAGATGGTAATGTTCTCTCCTTTTAAAGCTTTATTAATAAAGAAACCTATAGTCCCGTAGGAGTATTCTTTATCGATAAGGTTACCATATGGAACACAAATTCGAAAAACAGTAGATTCAACATTTGAATTCATCAACATGTCCTCACAAACTAATTTATTTTTAGCATAAATAGTTTTAGCCTCTTTTTCTGAATCTTCCTTTAATGTGGTGTTTTCAATTCCTTTATATACTAATCGCGTTGATGGGAATATAAGTCTTAAACCATATCCATCACAGCATTCAAGAATATTAGCTAATCCTCGTTCATTTACCTTTGTAAATCGCTCTACGACTTCCAATAAGGAACCTGTTCCCGTAAGGCCTGCAAAGGAAAAAACATAATCCACATCAAAATCTAATTGTTGTAAATCGGTTTTTTGAGTGACATCTATTTTTTGATAGTTGGCATAATCATCAATAGAGTTTTCTGCTATATCGGTGGGTATAAATTCAATTTGTTGTTGTTTTAAAAAGTAGGCGATGTGTCTTCCTAAATAACCATTAGCTCCAAATAGTATCGCTTTTTTCATGGCCTGAATTAATTTAGCTTCTCTTGTACAATGTAGGTTGGTCTATGCTTAACACTTTCAAATGTTCTACCAACATATAAGCCTACCATTCCTAAAACGGAAATGATAATCCCAGAGAAAAAACTAACCAACAATGCTAAACTCGCCCATCCATCTGCTTTTACATCACTAAAAACGTACAAAACAACCATCGCCATAGCAGCGCATATTGATAAAAATGACAAGAAAACACCAAATTTAACTGTTAAACGCAAGGGTTTATCTGAGAACGTTAAAATAGTGTCTATAGCTAATTTCAAACGTTTCTTATAAGAGTAGGATGATTTTCCATCCTCTCTTTCTGCATGTTCAATTGCTACTTTAGCATAATTAAATCCTACCATTTGCTGCAACATTGGGTAGTACCTGTTGTGATCTTTTAAACTTGCCATAGCGTTTACTGCCTTTCTATGGTAAACCACAAAATTAGCCACTGTCCGATCTTGTTTGGTTTCTGTTAAATAACCTAAGGTTGAATAAAACATTCTTGAGAAAGTCTTCTTGAAGAAATCATCTTGTCTGTTTTTACGGCTAGCAACAACAATTTCATAACCTTCTTTTGATTTGGCCAATAACTTTTCTATTTCTTCTGGTTGATCTTGTAAGTCGCAATCCATGGTAATGATGTACTTACCAGTACTGGCATCCAGACCAGCTTGTATCGCATGTTGTTGTCCGTAATTACGGCTTAACTTGATGCCTTTTACAGTTGTATATTTTGCACAGTTCTCCTGAATTTTTTTCCAAGAATTATCAGGTCCACAATCTTCTACCAAGATGATTTCATAGCTATCAGTTAACTTAGAAACTGAATTGGTTATTCGTTCTATTAGCTTATCAACAAGGCTTTCTGCTCTATAAACTGGACTAACTATTGATATTTCTACTACTTCGTTATTCATACTTAAATTATCAAGCTTATTTTATGGCCCTAATGTAATATTGTGCTCCAATTGGACACCAAGTTAATATTTTTTCTAATCCAAGGAAAATTTTAAAAAGTTTGTGCCTAGGAAAAAACAAGGTGTAGTTTAACTTCTTTGTTTTTAAACCACTTTTATTGGTTACTTCTTTATTGTAAGAAGGCTTTAGTAATACCGCGTCTTCATCAAACTCACATTCCCTAACTACCTTTCTTGTTAATGGGTTATTAGGGTTATGTTCAAAATTGTAAAACCTCCCTCCCTTTTTTAATGTTCTGTAAATTTCTTTTAAGACTCCATCATGCAATTTATGTTCTATATGATGAAATACCATAGAGGTAAATACCAAATCAAACTCCTCATCTTCAAAAGGAAGTTTAGCGCCATCAAATGCTTTAAATATAGCATTAGTAATGCCTTTTTCATTTGCTAATTTAACGCTTGCATCAGAAACATCAATTCCAAAGATACTGGTATTGGGAAAGTGCTTTCTGATATAAATAGAACTATTGCCATCTCCACAACCGAAATCTAATACACGCATGGTTTGCTTTGGGTTTTCAAATTTTAACAATTCGACAACCTTGTATTCGCTAAAGTAGTCACTATCAGCACCACTCATCTCCACCACCTTGTTATGCGTATCACGGTAGTTTTGGGCAT
This sequence comes from Flavobacteriales bacterium, assembly GCA_029262875.1. Lineage (GTDB taxonomy): Bacteria > Bacteroidota > Bacteroidia > Flavobacteriales_E > Vicingaceae. The sequence continues at coordinate 7,009 of JAJCYO010000101.1, read as the reverse complement.
GTTCATCAAAATTGTCAAAATCCCTTTCCTCAGTCATTTTTGCTTTTATCTTTAAGTTCTTGTAATAATCTACTTTGATTTAAAATCTCTTCGTATTTAGTTTCAACATCATTTTCTATTACACAACGTTTAAATTCATTTAAAATGTTAATGAAATGATTCTCTGCATCAATTTCATGTGTAAAAACTTCACCTTGTTGTTCTACTGTTATGGTTGGTTTAAATTCAGCTCCAGGCGTAAATGCTCTATTGGCAATAATCTTACCTTTACTTCCCCATACTTCATAATTACATTGGTAAAAGTTATCAAATCCAAAAGCGACTTCTGCAAACAATCCATTTTCTGTTTTTAAATATGCTCCTCCAAACAGGTCTACTTCAGTATTCATCTTATTCAAGGTTGCCGCTTCTACCCATATGTCGTTTCCTAAAAATAGCTGTGAAGCTCTAACTGTATAGGCTGCAGCATCTAACAATGCTCCTCCTCCTAATGCTTTGTTGTACCTAAAGTTATCTAAGTCTAACGGAGGAAAACCAAAAGAACTTCTAAAACACCTAACTTCTCCTATCTCTCCTTTGTCAATTAAATTTTGAACAAATTGGTGTTGTTTGTGGTATAGGAACATAAAGTTTTCCATAATCAACAATTCTTTTTGACGTGCCAAATCAACCATTCTGTGTGCTGAATCATAATCCATTGCCAACGATTTTTCAATGTGAATGTGTTTTCCAGCTTCTAATGCTTTTATTACCCATTCTTCGTGCAAGCCTGTTGGTAATGGCATATAAATGGCATCAATATCCGTTCTATCTATTAAGTTCTGATACCCTTCTATCGCCTCACAATTAAACGCTGTAGCAAATTCTTCTGCTTTTGCTTTGGATCTACTCGCTATCGCTACTAATTCAAAATCAGCTATACTTTTAATAGCAGGAATTACACTGCGTTTTGCAATGTTGGCACAACCTAAAACTCCTATTCTTAATTTACTCATTTAAACAAACTTTACAGCTGACAATAAACTTCTCGACTGGATGTTAAGGTAATTATTAAACTTAATAAATGTTTTAATTTGATTTAAAGTCATCCAAATATACTTATCAGGAACGGTTACATCAAACTCATCTCCTACTTCAATAATCATATTTTTGTTCTGTTCCTTAAAGAATCGTCCGCCTTCTTCCGACTGAAAAGTAGCATAACGAACAGTTGCATTTTTTGATTCGGGGTTTAACACGTAATCAATAAAATCGACTTCATACTCGTTTTCTCCTTTACGGTAATTTCCGGTTAAGCACTGAACTGTTGGTGCCAATTCTATAATATCAAAATTTCCACTTTCCAATTTGGCTTGTACCAAAAAGTGGATCGTTCCATTAATTTTTTTAATGATAAAAGCAATAACACCTTCTTGAGCAGACTTTACTAAAGGTTGTGTCCAATTGTGTACTTCACGGTTTCCTATTTCTGCTTTTACGGCAATTACAGAAAAATACTTATGGTCTTGGTGATAAAGTGAAGTATCATCTTTGTGCCAATCGGAAATACTGTTCAATGGGATATTTTGAACATCCAATTCAGCAAAAGATTTATGCTTCGTAATCCATGAAATAATCGCTTCTATACTGTGTAACGCGTTGCTATCATCTAACTCTGATTTCAACAATGCTTGTTCATGGTCAGACTGGGTTACATCGTTTATAGCACTTAGCGTATCTAAATCTCCAAAAGGAATACCAGAAATAACAGTCCGGGTATCCATATTAATCACATTATCATGTGTTAGTAGTTGTTTAATTTGCCCTAAGGTTAGCCAACAAAAATCTTCTTTTACTTCAACATTACTACTTACTTCTATAATGATGTTTCTATTTCTTTTCTTTAAGAATCGAGCTCCTTGTTCTGACTGCAATTGATCTAACAACACGGTAACATCTGCTCTATCATTTATAAAATATTCTAAGTAAAGCGGTGCAGTTCCTTGATGAACTTGAGTATAATTACTCTTTGTAGCCTGCAGGGTTGGTGAAAGTTGAACTGCATTAATGTTTCCTGGTTCAATTTTAGCCTGCATTAAGAAGTATAAAACCCCATCAATCTTCTTCGTAATGATTCCTAAAAAACCTATTTCCGGTTGATTGATAATTGGCTGTGACCATTCGGAAACATTTCCCCAGTTGGTTTTCACTTTAACTCCTTCTATAGAAAAGAATTTGCCTGAGTCATGTTCTAAATTTCCAGTCGTTTCATTGAACCCCCAATGGTTCATTTCAGAAAACTTAATTGGGGTAACCTTATGGTTGACGTTAGCCTTTTTTGCTGCCAACCACTCCATAAAACCTTCCGTAGAAAGGAATGGGTTTTCCAGCGTTAACGCTGATTTTAAAAAACTATGCTCTACAGCGCCCTTGCTCATTGTATTACTTTTTGAACTCTGCGTGAGTTTTTTCAAGCACTTTAAATGCTCCTTCTGTTGTAGCAGACTCTGCGTAAGTTCTTAAAACTGGTTCAGTACCTGAAGCTCGAATCATTACCCATTCATCATTGTCAAAAAAGTATTTGAATCCATCAACTGTTTCCAGCCTTCTAACTTCTAAATCGCCAAAATTCTTATAATTATCAGCCTCACAATTGGCTACAATGCTTAGCTTTTCTTCTTCTTTTAAATGCATGTCTATTCTTTCGAATTTGAATGCTCCAACAATCTCATAAACACCCTCGATCAAATCCTCCAAAGTTTTACCAGATTTAACCATGTACTCCCAAATAATCAACCCCATCCATATTCCATCGCGTTCAGGGATATGCCCTTTAGTTGCAATACCACCAGACTCCTCTCCCCCTAACAACACGTCATCTGACAACATAATTCCTGCTATATGTTTAAAACCTATTTGGGTTACTTGATATTCTAACCCATAATGGTCGCACATTTTCTTAACCTTTGGTGTTACTGAAAAAGCATTAACCACTTTTCCTGAGTATTTCTTTTCTTCTACCAAGTACTTAATCAACAATAAAATAATATGATGAGAATCTACAAATTCACCACTGCTATCGTATAATCCAATTCTGTCTGCATCTCCATCTGTTGCCAGCCCACAATCAATTTGACCTTCAGCCATTTTTATCATCTCGGAAAACGCTCCCAAGTTCCGGTGAATTGGTTCTGGTGCTGTTCCATTAAATCCAGGATTGTGCTCACAATGCAAGAAATCAATTTCTGGTAGCAACCTTCTCATAACATCTTGCCCTGAACCGAACATGGCATCATATGCAAAATTCATTTTTGAATTTCTAATGGACTCCATGTCAAAGTTTGCTTCAACATGATCCACGTACATTGTTTCCAAATCTATATATTCAACCAGTCCTTTAGCAATTAAGTCTTCCAGCTCTAAACTATCTATATCCACAGTATTTTCATCTGGAATTAAATCTTCTACTTCCTGAATTTCTTTTGGCAATAATGGCCCTCCGAAATGTCCCTTTAATTTATAACCATTGTAGCTTGGTGGATTGTGTGAGGCAGTCAAGACTATTCCTAAAGAAGCATTACTCTTTAACGTTCCCAATGAAACCATTGGTGTTGAAACGGGTCCTTTTGCTAACAATACTTTAATACCGGCATTGGCAAATACCTTAGCAGTTGTTTCTGCAAACAACTCTCCTGCATACCTGCAATCGTGACCAACCACTACAGATGGGTTGTCAAAATTTTGTTTCAACCATTCAGTTGCTCCAGATGTAACTCTTGCTACATTGTCTACCGTAAATTCTTTAGCTATAATGGCTCTCCATCCGTCAGTACCAAATTTTATTTTTGTCATGTTCATATCTTTGTTTGAAAGATGATAAAATTAAGCTTTATCTATTTAATTATTTAATAATTTTGAGAGAAATCAAACATCTACTTGTTATGAAAGAAGCACTTGCCACACACAACTTTGCAGATTACTTTCAATACTACATCGGTATGGTCGAAGATCATGAAGATGTGATAGGCGCTCTTGAACACACACACAAAAGAACCAACGAATTTTTAGATTTAATAACCGAGGAACAAGGTAATTATGCTTATGATGCTGGGAAATGGTCAATTAAAGAACTATTGGTTCACTTGATAGACATGGAACGTATTTTTTGCAACCGAGCATTACGAATAGCAAGAAATGACATAACAGATTTACCAGGGTATGATCATGACAGCTACGTAGAAAATTCTGCAGCAAATGGTCGTAAATTGTGTGACATATGCAAAGAGTACAACTTAGTAAGACAAGGGACCATCGCTCTTTTTAACAGCTTTACGCCTGAAATGTTAGAGCGAGAAGGAACCGCTAATAACAATAAGCTAACGGTACTGGCTATTGGTTTTATTATTGCTGGACACGAAATACATCATATCAATGTGTTGGATCAGAAGTATTTGAATTAGCTTATCTAGAAACCAAAACTTTCTGGTTTACCACTTTCTCACCTGAAATTATTGTTAAGAAATAAATACCCTCATTTTGATGTGTAAGATCGATTACATGCGCATTATTTTTCTTTAACACTACTTTCCCAGCTACATCCATCACTTGAACACTGAACGTATTGTTCTTAACGTCTATATTAAATATCCCCGATGAAGGGTTAGGGTAAACTGAAACAAAATCATCATCCGACTGATTTTCAGCAAGACCAACTGTTGTAGCGCAAGGAGAAACCGTACAAAACGTAACTGTTCCGGCAATTGTCCCTAAATTAAAGTCGCATAAAAAAACGGGTGTTGCATCACAAACATCAACTGTCCCAGTAATGGAAGCATTATTTATAAAACATTGTGCAACACAGAACTTACCGGTTGTTCCTGTAGCTGTTCCTCCCCCATTCGTCCAATTGTCACAAGTAATATCGCCATCATTGATTAACATATTACTTGTTGTTAGATTAGCCGTTAACATCACTCCTCCTATTTGGTTGGTGAAATTTCCTGAAACAATCAATTGTTGTATTGCATTAATAAATGAACCTGTAGTATTCACAAATGTTCCTGATTGTATAAAATTTCCTGCCACCAAAATGTTATTGTTGTTATTGAAATCACCACTCGTTGTTAGCATGTTGTTATCAATCAATCCGTTATTGTCAAAAGGGGTTTCACTCGTATTTAATGAATCTGACTCAATGACCCCCATATTATCATAGGTTATATTTCCTGTAGCATAAATCTCTCCTTTAATCAATCCATTATTAATGGTTGTTACACCATCACCAACAACGAATACTCTCAGGTTAACAATTCCATCTACTTTTAAATTACCATGTAATCCAAAAATAGAATCACCCGTTAAAGAATCATTGGCATTTATAATTAACCAGTTGATGCCAACATCTACATTTATGTCAGCAAAAACATGAGAATTAATAATAACGGTATCTTCTGCAAACGGAATTCCGCTTGGGTTCCAAGTTGCTGGATTACTCCAATCGCCATCAATTATAGATGTTTTAACTGTTGCTTGGTAGGTAGTGACTAAAAATAAAAGTAAAAATAAAGCGGTAGAAATCTTTTTCATATCGTATTGATTTAGACTATTGAAATACAATACGTATTACACGAATAAAGGTTGTGAAAATGTTAGTTATAAATCTTCCTTTTATTCAATTCTCGTTGGTATTTACGAGCATACACTAAGTGTTGGCTATAGGTTTTAGCAAAATTGTGGTAACCAGAAAAATCTTCCTTAGCACACATGTAGATGTAACCATGGCTTTCATAGTTCAGCACCGCATCCAATGATTTTATGCTTGGTAAGTTTATTGGCCCTGGTGGTAAACCAGTATGTTTATAGGTATTGTATGGCGTATCTATATCTTTATGCCTATTGAGTACTCTTCTAATGCTGAAGTCTCCTATTCCATAGATTATCGTTGGATCGGATTGCAACAACATTCCTTGTCGTATCCTGTTGATGTATAATCCAGCAACTCTTGGCCGCTCATCACTGTGTACTGACTGTTCCGCTTGAACAATGGAGGCCAATATGGCTACTTCAGATTGTGAGAGGTTTAACTTATTGGCTTTAGCTTTCCGCTCATCCGTCCAAAACTTTTTGTATTCTTCTGCCATTCTTTCTATGGCTTCTTCTGCCGTTGTACTCCAATTAAACTGATAAGTATTAGGAAGAAATAAAGTCAATATGGTAATTCGGTTAAAACCGTATTGACTTACAAAGTCTTTATTATTTAATAAATCTAAGATTTCTAAACTGTCACATTCCAGGTTCTTGGAAATCTTCCCAGCTAAATCGGTTTTAGTTCTAACATTGTTAAACGTCACCTTAACCGGAACAGATTCTCCTGAACGCAATAGATCAATCAGTTCATTATTACTCATCCCATCTTCCAATAAATACCTTCCTGGATGAATGTTGTTTTTAAAATTTGCCTTTTTCTCTGCTACAAATTCAAACGATTCTCGGTCAATGACATACCCTTTCTCATAGAGGTCATGAATCACATCATCAAATTGATAATCTGAATATATGTAAAAGTATTTATCTGTGGTATTGTTAAGCGTTACGTTAGGTTGATACACTTGCTGGTACATATCATAAGCTATGTAAGCACCTACAAGCAAACCTATTAATATAAATGATATGATAATTTTCTTCAACAACCTAAAGCCTTAATTCGTAATAATTCACTTCATTTTCAAACAATACACGTTCCTCTACAAACTGAAAACCGCATTTTTCAAATAAACGAATACTACCTGCATTATCTTTTATGATGTTGCAAAAAAGATTAACAACGTTAAGTTCATTTCTACAATAATCAATGATAAGCCCTAACGCATCAGATGCATAACCTTTGTTTCTTTTAGTAGTTTCAGCAATTAACACACCTACTCCAACCTGTTTGTTTTGGGCATCAAATTCAAATAAATCAATGGTTCCAATGGTTTGTTTGGTATCCTTTAAACAAATGACATAACGTATTTGTTCATTTTTATGAATG
>JAJCYO010000100.1 GCA_029262875.1 Flavobacteriales bacterium | reverse complement strand
TTGAGCATTAACTTTTAGTCCAAAATATTTAAATAAATAGTGATAAAACGTTTCCTCCCAATTATTTTTATTGAGTTTAAGTGTTTGTTCAATTTCCGATGATTTTCTTTCCAATCGCTCAATTGCTAAGCGATTAATCCAAGATTTTAGGGTGAAATCATCGACTAACTTTATTTGCTTCTCACAAGGAATCCAATTTTTAGAATGAATAAGAAAATTGTATTTATCAATCACCTTATTGTCAATCAAATGCTTTAACTCTAATGTTGGTATAACATTTCCATCTTTATCTATTATCTCCTTATTGTTATCATAAACAACATGTAGCACAACATTATCATAAGCCCTATCTTGCTGATGTTTATGTTTTATCCAATCCGAAGAGTTGATATGAATTTCAATGTTTCCTGCCCAAGTCGTTTCACCTATTTTAACTTTTCCATTAAAAAAGTCAGGCCCTGCATCTGTATTATGAATACCAAAATTGACTATTTCAATATTCTCTCCATTTTGGGTAAGCAATTTGGTGGTATTAAATAACTTATACTTCCATATGTAATGCAGAAAATCTTCCTTGAACATTGTGGTAATATGTCTATTAAAACCCTGAAATCATAAATGATTTCAGGGTTAAAGCATTGGCCTTATTTTGCTACACTGATTTTTTTACTAATCATTCCTTCTGAAGTGTTTAGAATTATGGTATAATTCCCCACAGGTAAGCTGGAAAGGTCAAGAGTAATTTTATTTTGAGATGAAACAGTATTTCTTGCTAAAACAGTTTTACCAATAATACTTACTACTTTGATAGTACTAACTTTAATGTCACTTACATCTATCGTAATTAAATTCGTAGTAGGATTAGGATAAACTTTAATTGCATTGGAAGCTTCATTTTCCTTTACAGTTGTTGGCGCTTGCCAAAAAGGCAACCCAACATCTGTTGTACCATTTCCGCTATAGGTATATGGTCCAGCTCCAGTAATAAAATCCCCTGCTGTCCAAATTCCTTTGGCCACAGCAACAGATTCTCTTCCATTTCCACCACTTCCCCACTGCACAAAATCAACCATAGCATTAGGGTCTGTAAAAGCTCCTGTTGGTAAGTAAAGCCCTAAATCAGAAGTAGAAACATTAAGCCCTACCGCACCAGTAAGTACTAATAGTCCAGGTGCAAAATTAGCAGGGTCTCCACTAAATGGTGTCATACTTGCAACGGTATTTGTATAATTAAACTGGTGGCAAAATCGATATCCAGAAACATCAACATTTGAAGATCCAAAATTTTGAAGGGTGATAATTCCAGTTCCAGGATCTACAGCTACCAACCTAATTTGAGCTTGAGACGAGTAAGTCGTTAAAACAATTAATAATGTAAATAAAGTTTGTAGTATTTTTTTCATAATCATATAAGTTTAGAAATTATTAATATCTAAACTTATTAAAAACAACACGCTGGTAATGTCCGCTATACTACATATATCGTTTACTCGAAATCTTCAGGGTCAACTGAATCCATTGAATTATCTGGTCTTGCAGCTTTTCTACTTTTTTTAGTAGCTATAGCAATATCTTCTACTTTTGTAGCTTTAGTTATCGTATCTGAAGCCAATAAACTTCCTTGAATTTGAGATTGTAAATCCCCCACAGTACTTGGTGAGTAAGGCATAAAAATAGTATTTACTCCCTCCTCAGCTAATCGGCTAATGGTATCATAATGTTGGGTCATAAATAACATGTTCATCACTTCTCGACCAGTTACCCCTTCTTCCATTGCCCCTTTTACTTCTTCTACTGAATCCTTTAGTCCGTTAGCAATTGCAACCCTTTGCGCAGCGATACCTTCACCTTGTAGTTTCTTACTTGTTGCTTCCGCTTCTGCCGCTGCAACAACTTTAATTTTATCCGCCTCAGCATATTCTTTAGCCGCTTCTTTCATACGTTTTGCTGCATTAATCTCATTCATCGCGTGCTTAACTTTAGCATCAGGATCAATATCCGTAATTAAGGCTTTTACAATCGCATAACCATATTCTTCTATCGTTGCTGATAACTCTGATTGAACCGCTTGAGCAATTTTATCTTTTTCACTAAAAACATCATCCAATAACATGTTTGGAACCTCCGAACGAATAGAATCAAATACATAAGATTGAATTTGGCGAGCAGGATTATCGAACTTATAAAACGATTGTCTAATCCCTTCATCGCTTTCAACCACGTAATATTGAACAGAAACAATCATTCGAACAAAAACATCATCCTTTGTTTTCGTTTCTACCTCCACCGGTAATTCCATTACCCTTAAATTAACTGTACCTGCTTTTCTATCAATAATCGGAATTTTAAGATTGAAACCGGAGCTTGCAATTCTATTATATTTACCTAAACGCTCTATAATTACTGCTGTTTTTTGTTTTACAATAAAAAATAGACCTAACGTGAAAAAGACCCCGAAAAGTCCTGCTATTATTTTAACTATAAGTAATACCGGCATGTTTTATTATTTTAAATGAGTGAATGAATTATCAACTTCTATCTTAGAAATTCTTTTAACAAGATAGCCATTTCTTTTTGAATTATCAAGGCCGAATTTTTAGCTGATTCTGCAAAATTTTCATCGTTTCCAGCATAAATAATCCCTCGTGAAGAATTGACCAATAGACCACAATCCTCATTCATTCCGTATTTACATACTTGTGCTAAAGAACCGCCTTGTGCTCCTACTCCTGGCACCAATAAAAAGTTCTCTGGAACCAACTTTCTAATTTCAGTAAACATTTCCGGTCGAGTTGCACCGACAACGTACATCAAGTTTTGATCATCACCCCATTGCTGTGATTGTTTCAATACTCTTTCAAATAATTTTTCTTCTCCATCATTGAAAAACTGAAAATCATCTGCCCCCTTATTAGAGGTTAGCGCCAAAAGTATCACCCATTTGTTTTCAAAATCTAAAAAAGGTGTTACAGAATCTTCTCCCATGTAAGGAGCTACTGTAATGGAATCAAAATTTAGGGTATTAAAGAAAGCATTGGCATACATTTTAGAGGTATTCCCTATGTCACCGCGTTTTGCATCTGCAATGGTAAATATATCTCCTGGAATATAATCGATTGTTTTCTGAAGTGATTCCCATCCTTTTGCACCCATACTTTCATAAAAGGCAATATTGGGTTTGTAGGCTACACATAAATCCTTTGTAGCATCAATAATTTGTTTATTAAACTCAAAAATGGGGTCCTCTTCGTTTAATAAGTGCTGAGGAATTTTTGCAATATCAGTATCTAAGCCTATGCATAAAAAAGATTGTTTTTGTTTAATCTGATTTATTAATTCCGCTTTATTCATAATGATTTAATTTTCTAATCCTGCAGTTAATTTTTCAGTGTTTTCTGCAATTTTTAATCCTTCTACTATTTCATCAATATCTCCTGCGATAATAGAATCTAAACTGTATAACGTCAACCCTATTCTATGGTCTGTAACCCTACCTTGAGGGTAGTTATAGGTCCTAATCTTTGCCGATCTATCCCCAGTTGACACTTGTGACTTTCTTTCTGTTGCTCTTTCTAATTCCTTTTTTATTACTTCCGCCTCATAAAGCCTTGTTTTTAATACTTTTAATGCTTTATCGTAATTTTTAATTTGAGAACGTCCATCTTGACATTCTACAACAACACCGGTAGGGATATGCGTTAAACGAACTGCTGATTCAGTTTTATTTACGTGCTGACCACCCGCTCCAGATGCCCTATAGGTATCCTTTCTTATATCTTCTTTTCTTACTTCTATATCAACATCCTCTGCCTCAGGCAATACAGCAACAGTAACTGCTGAAGTGTGTACTCGCCCTTGTGTTTCGGTTTTAGGAACACGCTGTACTCGATGAACACCGGATTCAAACTTGAGCACTCCGTACACATTTTCTCCTTCAACACTAAATGAAATTTCTTTAAACCCTCCGGAAGTTCCCTCATTCATGGTCATGGTTTCAGTCTTCCAACCTTTTCGTTCTAACCATTTAATATACATTCTGTACAAGTCACCTACAAAAATACTTGCTTCATCCCCTCCAGTTCCTGCTCTAATCTCTATGATAACATTTTTACTGTCTTCTTCATCCTTTGGAATCAACATTATTTTCACTTCCTCATCCATTTGTTCTTTGGTGGATAGTAATTCATCTAATTCCATTTTAGCCATATCTACAAACTCTTTATCCGTTTCTGTAGCTATTATTTCTTTTGAAGAAGCAATATTATCTATCACATCTTTGTACTTGTTATATACCTTTACTATTTCACCTAACTCCTTATATTCTCTATTAATTTTCACATACTTGTCCATATCCGAGATAATCTCAGGATCAACAATCTGCTCGCTCACTTGATCGTAACGAATACTTATTTCTTCTAATTTTTTAAGTAAACTCATTCTTTCTTAATTATAAACAAATTCACCATATTCACTCTTAATGGTTAATTGTTTTTCACCTTGTGCTTCCACCTGCCCTACAATTTGTGCATCAACATTAAATGATTGTGAAATAGAAATAATATCGGCTGCAATTTCTTCTGGTACATACAATTCCATTCTATGACCCATATTAAATACTTTGTACATCTCTTTCCAATCTGTACCTGATTGTTCATGTATCATCTTAAACAATGGTGGAACATCAAACATGTTATCTTTTACAATTTGTAAGTCATCTACAAAATGTAATATCTTGGTTTGAGCGCCTCCACTACAATGAACCATTCCATGAATATTCTCTTTATGATTGTCCAATATTTTCTTAATGATCGGGGCGTATGTTCTTGTAGGTGATAATACCATTTTCCCAGCATCTAAATCGACACCTTCAACACGGTCTGTCAAAGAATAGCTCCCAGAATAAACTAAATCACTTGGAACGTTTGGGTCAAAAGTTTGAGGGTATTTTTCAGCAACTGATTTATTAAAAACATCATGCCGTGCAGAGGTTAATCCATTACTACCCATCCCGCCATTGTATTCGGTTTCATAATTTGCTTGACCAAAAGACGATAACCCAACTATTACATCTCCAACACTAATGTTAGCATTATCAATAACGTCACTTTTCTTCATTCTTGCAGTAACCGTAGAGTCAACTATAATTGTTCTTACTAAATCACCTACATCAGCCGTTTCTCCACCCGTAGAATGAATTCCTATGCCTTGCTTTCGTAAATCTAATAAAAGCTCTTCTGTGCCATTTATAATAGCTGCTAAAACCTCTCCCGTGATTAAGTTCTTATTTCTTCCTATTGTAGATGATAGTAAAATATTATCTACTGCTCCAACACACAGTAAATCATCAATGTTCATTATTAATGCATCTTGAGCTATTCCCTTCCATACAGAAACATCTCCTGTTTCTTTCCAATATGCATAGGCCAATGATGACTTTGTACCTGCCCCATCTGCATGCATTACCACACAGTAATCATCATCTCCAGTCAAGTGATCTGGAACAATTTTACAAAAGGCTTTTGGAAATAATCCCTTGTCAATATTTTTTATGGCATTGTGTACATCTTCTTTAGAAGCAGAAACACCTCTTTGCATGTACCTTTCAGATTTGTCCATTAATCTCTAAATTTTACACAAAAATAATACTCTACATATAGATATAAAAAAAACATCCTGAAAGTTATCAGGATGTTTTTCTTATTATGTTAATAATCTAATTTTCTGGTGTCGTAGCAGCTGGTGGAACAAAGTCATCACCAATTACTTTAAAGTCAGTACGCCTGTTCTTTTGATGTGCTGCTTCTTTTTCCTCTTTTGTTTTTAATGCGTTAATGTACTTCTCATCTAAAATGAATTTTACACTTCCATCAGGATTTTTAACAGCTATTGGCTCACTTTCACCCATTCCTTTTGCTTTAATTCTGTCAGGGTGAATTCCTTTATCTTTCACTAAGTAGTCCACACAAGATTGAGCTCTTCGTTGAGATAACCTTTGGTTATATGAAGCAGACCCTCTAAAATCCGTATGAGAACGTAACTGAATAACAATAGTTGGGTTCTCCGTCATAATGTTATATAAGTAATCTAATGAATCCTTAGACTCAGGCAATAAATCTGCTTTATTGTACTCATATAAAATCTGTGGTAACTTAATAACTACATCCTCGAAAGGCTGTAATTCATATAAGTGTTCAAAATTTACACCTTTTTCTAACCCAACTGTAGTTTCTTTTCCTTTTGCGTTTAAATATTTCTTCTTCTCAACGATTAAAGAATAAGATGTTTCCTTGTTAATGTATCTGTCAGGACCATTTTCCTCAAAATAAAATACTCCATTATCATCAGTAGTTCCTTCAGCAGATGTTCCATCAGTACCTATCATTTTAATTGAAGCACCAGGAAGTACTTTTCCAGTTTCTACATCTTTAACCGTTACTTTCAAAGTAAATAACATTGGAGGTAAATAAAACTCCCAAATATCATCTCCACCTTTACCACCTTCTCTACTTGTAGTGAAAAATCCTCTTTCTTTAAGTCCTTCAAACACAATCCCGAAGTCATCTGCTTCAGAGTTCATTGGCGATTGTAAATTTTCTGCACCACTCCATTGGTTAACACCTGTGCTTGCTGCTTTAAAGATATCTAAACCTCCCATTCCTCTATGTCCGTTAGATGAAAAATACAATTCTCCATTTTCTCTAATAAATGGAAACATTTCATCTCCAGCAGTATTAATGTCAGATCCTAAATTTGTTGCTTGAGACCAAGTTTTTGCTTTCTTATCGTAAGTAATGTACCATAAATCTTTTCCTCCTTGTCCACCTGGCATATCAGATGCAAAAACCAATACCAAATCATCAGGCGAAATAGCAGGGTGACCAACAGTAAAAGTATCCTCTGTTACTTGAATGTACTCAGGTTCTCCCCATTTCTGACCTGCTTTTTTAGCTTTCATTATACCGCATCCAGAAACGCCATTTTTTGCTACTTCACATCTTGTAAAGTAAATCTCATTTCTTTTCTTGTTTAAGCATGAAGCACCTTCACTGCCTGTTGAGTTAACTGTTGCATTCAATACAACTGGCTCACTCCATTTTCCTTTTTTATCTCTTTTAGTTTGCCATAGATCAGCAAAATTCATTCCTGTTCCCTCATGTATTCCTTCTCCTGCAGCTCCTTGACGTGTAGAGGAGAAATAAACCACTACATTCTTTTTATCTGCAAATACAGGTGAAAAATCATAATCTTCCGAATTTAACAGAGGCATAGGATTCACTACTATTCTAGATGGGTTATCTTTCCACTCTTTCGCCATTTCACAAGACTTAATTCCATCTTCTCCTCTTTTGTCACTTGGGTTTGCCGCCTTGTATTTGTTAAATTCTACAATAGCTTCTTCATACTTTCCTTGGGCTTTATAAATATCTGCCACATAATAAAGTGCTAATGGATTGTCATGTTTAGCTTTAATTGCTTTATTGTACCACACGGCAGCTTGTTTACCATCGTTTTTACCACGATAGCATTCTGCAATTTGAAAAAGGATTTCGGCTTTTACCTCACCCTTTGATTCTTTGGTATAAGCTTTTTTATACATTTCAATGGCTTTGTAATACTTAGCTCCACTAAAAGCTACATCAGCTTCTAATTTGTAATTTTTCTGAGCATTTACAGTTAAACCAAGAACTGCTACAAGGGCGAATACGCCAATAATTCTAATTATTTTCATAATAATAAGTTAGTTTTCCTTTGAATTGCCGCTAAAGTAAAAAAATCTTTTTAATTAATCAAAGTAAGTTTGATAAATAATTAAACAAAAAATCCCTCCCAAAATGTATTTGAGAGGGATAAAAGAGGGTTTTTTAATGATTAAATTATCTTGTAAATAATAACTCTCTAAGTTTCGGCAATGGCCACAGCTCATCATCAATAAGAAGTTCAAGTTTATCTGAATGGTATTTTACCTTTTCAAAGTAAGGCTTTACCTTATCGCAATATGCCTCCGATTTTTTCTCCGAATCAGTCATTTTATTAGCTTTCTTACGCTCATCAAGCATTTTTTCAGACTCGTCTTTTATTCCATTTATATGCTCTGAAATTTCTTTTAATAATTGATGTTGGGTTGCTGCTAATTTTGTGGCATTTTTTCCAAAAATATCACTCATACCCTTAATGTTCTCTATCAATATATTTTGATATCTTATTGCTGTTGGAATAATATGATTTTGAGCAATATCCCCTAAGGTTCTAGATTCAATTTGTAGCTTTAAGATATAATTTTCTAACTCAATCTCATACCTCGCATCTAATTCTATTTCTGAAAACACTCCTAACTCACCAAATAATTTCTTTGTATCTTTTTGAACCATAACTTTTAAGGCTCTTGGAGTATCTTTTAAGTTTGAAAGACCTCTTTTTTTGGCTTCTTTAACCCATTCCTCTCCATAACCATTGCCCTCAAATCGAATGTCTTTTGATTCTTTTATTAATTTTTGTAGTTCTTGAAGAATAGCTTCATCTTTCTTCATTCCTTTTCCAATTCTATTGTCTACCGATTTTTTAAACTCTTTTAACTGTTTTGCCACAATAACATTTAAGGTAGTCATAGCATTGGCACAATTTGCAGCAGAACCTACGGCTCTAAATTCAAATTTATTTCCTGTAAAAGCAAATGGCGAAGTCCTATTTCTATCTGTATTATCTAATAAAATCTGTGGTATTTTACCAATACTTAACTTTAACTCAGTCTTATCTTCAGGAGTCATTTTTCCAGCTTTAACGTTTTTCTCAATTCGGTTTAATAGCTCTGTAAGTTGAGATCCTATAAAAACAGAAATTATTGCTGGAGGAGCTTCGTTCGCTCCTAATCTGTGATCATTTCCTGCTGAAGCGATACTTGCCCTTAAAACATCTGCGTTATCATAAATAGCTTTTATGGTATTTATGAAAAAGGTTAAAAATTTAAGATTCGTTTTGGGGTTTTTCCCTGGAGCTAATAAATTGACTCCAGTACTAGTAGACAATGACCAGTTGTTATGTTTACCAGATCCATTTAGGCTACCATAAGGTTTTTCATGCAACAATACCCTAAAATCATGTTTTCTTGCTGTTTTTTCTAATAAATCCATCAACAACAAGTTATGGTCATTGGCTAAGTTTGTTTCTTCAAACATTGGTGCACATTCAAACTGATTTGGTGCAACTTCGTTATGCCTTGTTGTAACAGGTATTCCTAATTTTAACGCTTCTATTTCATACTCTTTCATAAAAGCTTCAGCTCTACCTGGTATAGACCCAAAATAATGATCATCCAATTGTTGTCCTTTAGCTGGGTTATGACCAACTAATGCCCTACCGGTCATCATGATATCTGGACGCGCATTGTATAAAGCCTTATCAATAAGAAAATATTCTTGTTCCCAACCTAAACTAGCGTTCACTTTTGTAATGTTCTTATCAAAATATTGGCAAACTTCAGTAGCAACATCATCTATAACATGCAATGCTTTTAATAAAGGCATTTTATAATCTAATGCTTCTCCCGTATAAGCAATAAAAATAGTTGGGATACACAGTGTTTTACCTATCACGAAAGCAGGTGAAGTTGGGTCCCATGCCGTATAACCTCTTGCTTCAAAAGTATTTCTAATTCCTCCATTAGGAAAGCTTGAAGCATCCGGTTCTTGTTGAATCAAGTTATCTCCATCAAATTTTTCAATCGCTCTACCACCACTTATCGGGCTAAAAAATGAATCATGTTTTTCGGCAGTAGCACCCGTTAAAGGTTGAAACCAATGTGTATAGTGTGAAGCTCCTTTTGTTAATGCCCAATCTTTCATAGAAGAAGCAACTTGACTGGCCATTTTCCTATCCAATTTTGTTCCTTCTATAATTGAAGCCATAACACTTTTATAAGCTTCGCTTGGTAAATATTCACGCATTACCTCTTGTGTAAATACATTTGTGGCATAATATTCAGAGGCTCTATCAGATGGAAACTCTACTTCTTTTGGTTGTCTTTCGAGTACATCTTCTAAGGCTTTAAATCTAAATGTTGACATTTTTTAAGTTTTTATGAGGTAAATATTAAAATTTTACACAAATGTATCTTAAATTAGGGGGGCATCACTAATAAAAGTTGTTATTTTTATTAACACCCCCTATTTTTTTCAACAAAACCTACAATTAGTTGAAAAAACAATGGTGTACGAAATAAAAAACCCATAAGAAACATGTCTTATGGGTTAAATTGGTAGGGAATTAATTTTTATTCAGCAGTCACTGAAATTTCTACCCTCATATTTTTAGAAATATCTTTTTTATCAATAGGTTCATCAGCCCCCACAATATTTCTTTCAACTCTTTCTTTTGTAAGTCCTTTTGAAAGAAGATACTTATATACTGTTCCAACTCTTCTTCCTGCCAATTTATCAACATCTTGTTCTGATTCATCTATGTGTCCAGAAACCAATATTATCGCGTCAGGGTTCTCTTTCATATATGCAACTACCTTATCCAATTTAGCTAAAGAGGCATCAATAGAAAATGATTTGGAAGAAAACCTAATAACCATCCCATCAACCTTTTCGTTATCAACTACAGAACCGGCCTCTTTAGACCCATCTACAGCAGTTGAATCGGCCTTTCCATTTCCTGATGATGAACCATCTGTATTAATAATTTTAAGCGTTTTCGTATTTACGTCTTTATCACTACTAAAATCTTTTTTCACAACCGCCTGATTTTCCATACCTGGAGTTACGTCACAGTCACATTTTTTAGTCTCTTCTAAAGGAATAACTGAAACATTGTCTATATAATAATACGCATCGTAGGTTTGTGGCTTCGTAAATCCTCTTGGTCTTTTCACTTTTTTAATTTGCAAATCTGCATCATCCGTAAAATTCCCAATGGTTAGATACTCCTCACCACCTTTGGCCATATATATGCCACATATCGGGGTCCAATAAAATTGTGTTTCATATATCTTTAATTTTCTGCTCTCTATATGTGATTCAAATTTTAATATGTCAGAATTATTCGCAGTCATTGCTTTATCTGTAATGGCCACACCCATATGATTACATGAATACTTAGATAAATCAGCCAAACTAACATGATACTTAACACAATATTCTTTTCCCTCTTCCATGGCTTCTGTTAATTGAACTTGCAAATAACTTCTTGGCACTTTGTTTTTATAGCTATACCCAATTATACCTGCATAACCGGTTCCTTCCATTGGCTTCTCTTCACCATAACTATTTTCAGGAATTGATATGTTAAAGTTCTTTGTTTTAGGTACATACAAATCTGCCTGAGCAAGAGTTGGTGATGTCCATGGTGTCGCAACTTTAATCTCCCCCTTTTCCTTTATCTTTTTCTCTACTTTTTCAAAAGTTGGATTTGGCACTAAGTTGGTTTGAGCAAAACCAAAAGTGGTAACTAAAGACAATATAATTATTAATGTATTTTTCATGATATTTTATTTTAAGACAAATTTATCAAATTTTATACCGAAAAGAAAAAATAGTGATTATTCTTGAATAATTGAACATCAAAAAAGGCCGCCCGAAGGCGACCCTTTTCTAGTTTACACTCTTACCATAAAAATTGACTTTAAACAAGTCTTCTAAGAGTATTCGCTTGCCATTATAAAATGGCGTTATCCAAGCATCTGTTTGACCAGATTTTATTATTTTTTGTCGCAAGACCTCAGCAGAACCTAATGTGTTATAGCTACCCTGAGTAAATCGAGTGATTCCATCTGGATAATTTAGAATCAGCGGATCACCATACTGTTTAAGGTGGCCCCATTTGTAGTTTTTAGGAAAACGGTAAGCGGCAATCTGAACTTTAAACTCTAAGCCTTCAGCACAAGAATTGCCGCCAGTGTTAATCAATTTATCATAAACCACCTTATCATTTAAATCCTTACCAATAAACCATGAGAAATCAATAATTGTATCAGTTTCACAAGGTCCCTTCTCGTACTCTGCAACAGTTTTACGCTGTCCGAAAACAAATACAGTTACAAACGCATCTTTCTGTTCTGATTCCTTTTCCTCTAACATTGCCTTGAACTCTTCGGCTTCAACGAGTGTTTTAAATGGACCAAAAGTGTATCTCGTTACTCCATCTGGATAAGTTTTAGCAGTTATTTTCCCATATTTTTCTAAATACTGCAAGTTAAAATCATTGGTATCTTGTACCGCACCTATCTCCACTTTAAACGTTAACCCCGTTATTGTTTTATTCGCGGCATCCCTCAGTTTTTCATTCTCAAGATCCACATCTTTAATCTTTTCTAAATCAATGGCATTATTACCATCATGAACATCAGCAACAGCAGACGTATCTGGATTGGTTAATGCATCATGAATGTTTTTCTCATCAGAGAAATCAGTCTTTGTGTACTCTTCAGCGAAAAATTGTTGGAATGATTTTTCAGTTCCATTGTCATCAATTTTAACCTCCAAATTACTACAGGAAGAATCTTTTGATGTTAGGTTTTGTTTTACAATTTCTGATTCCAACAAAGTCGCGAAAGGACCTATTATTTTTTTTGTTGTCCCATCAGGATAACTAACAGTATTTACCTTAGCCATAACGTCAGGATCAGTATTATTGGTGTCAAGACATTCTGCATCCAAAAAATACTGAACTCCAGCTACTTTTTCTTCTCCTTTTTCGTTTAGAATTTTTCCATAAATCATTTCTTCGTAACCCTCTTTTGTATTTTCCTTACGATACTGATCTATTTGGGTATCAATTTTACCTTGTAAAGGATCTAAATCATCAGAAATACCAACCACATTTTCCTTTGAATACAAGTTAAAGTCATGTTCCACCTCAACATAGGTTTCTAATGATTCTATATCTATGTAATCTATTTTAGTCTCCATTCCCTCAACCTCAATCGCTATTTTGTATTTATTACCAGGCGTTAAAGCCAACATATATTTACCAGATGTAGCATTTGATTTAAACTTACCCTCTAATTCACCGGTTTTATCATTGGTTACTGTAATATCTGCTTCTACAGCCTCTCCATCTGCCTGCGTAACTCCAACTATTAAGGCTAAAATTGGCCTCTTACCAAAGTGCCCGGGCGAAACTGTATAGATGTCATGAGTTCCCAATTCACTCCTTCCAGAAGTAGAATAGTAACCTGTTTTTGCATCAGCAGATAATACATAATACCTATCATCATCAATTGTATTAATTGGATACTTTACGTTTTCCGGTTCATCCCAACCTTCATCAGCTAAATACGTGTAAAATATATCATATCCTCCCATACTATTATGTCCTTTAGAGCTATAATACATTGTTTTTCTATCAGGGTGTATGAACGGAGCATCATCATCAAACCTAGTGTTAATTACTGGGCCTAAATTTTTAATCTCCCCCCAGGTGTTATCAGGCTGCAAGGTTGCCGAATATAAATCACGCCCCCCAAAACCACCTTCTCTTTCACTAGAAAAATAGATTGTTTTCCCATCACTTGTTAACGTGGCACTACCTTCCCATTCTTCCGTGTTTATTTCTCCTTTTAATCGTTCTGGCTTACTCCAATCTTCTCCAATCAATGTACTCATATATATGTCTCCTCTATCTTTCTTATCTTGCTTATATATAAAGAGTGTTTGTCCGTCCACAGATAAAGCAATGGACGCATCATGTCCAACAGTATTGATGTTATCTGCTATACTTTCTGGTTCTAACCAATCTTCCCCAAGCTTATATGACACCATAACATCCTCATAAAACTGTCCGTCACTATCAGGTTTACCTCCTGGCCCCATTAAACCACCCTTACTTCTTTCTCCTCTATAGGTATAAATCATCATTGATTCATCAGGAGTAATTACAGGAACATATTCAGAATGCGCTGTGTTAATTGGTGAACCTATATTTTTTATCTCAACCTCTAAGCTATCTTGAGTATATATCTTAGCGTTTTCACAATAAATTATATTTTGTCTTGCTAATGCTTTTTGATCATCTGAAACACCTTCAGC
>JAJCYO010000099.1 GCA_029262875.1 Flavobacteriales bacterium | reverse complement strand
GCAGAAAGAGTAATACTCAGTAGTCATGCTGTAGAAAATCCTAATTTTATAGCCAATGCAGCGGATCATTTTGGATCTTCAACAATTTGCGTATGTATAGATTATAAAAAGAAATGGGGAGGAAAGTACAATGTATACACTCAATCAGGCAAAAAAAACAGTAAAAAATCTGTCGAAGCTGTTGCTTTAGAAGCGCAGAATGCTGGAGCAGGAGAAGTAATTATTCAATCCATTGAAAAAGATGGGGTAATGAAAGGCTATGATTTAGAAATGATCAAACAGATTTCAAATGCATTAACTATTCCAGTAATAGCCTTAGGGGGAGCTGGATCAACTTCAGACATTGAGGAAGGGTACAAATCTGCCTATGCTAATGGTTTAGCCGCAGGGAGTTTCTTCGTCTTTAAAGGAGAACATCGAGGTGTACTAATAAACTATCCTGAAGTAAAAAATTATAATTTTACCTAATGGAAGAAAAATCTTATCAAATTTGCAGTAGATGTGTCATGGACACATCAGACCCAGATATTGTGTTTGATGAAAGAGGGTATTGCAATCATTGTGAGGATTATATCTCAAGAATTAGTTTACAAACCTACCAACCTGGAGTATCCGAAAAACAATGGGAATTTATTGTTAATAGAATTAAAGAAAAAGGAAAAAACAGAAAGTACGATTGTATTGTTGGTATTAGTGGTGGTGTGGATAGCTGTTATACTGCACACTTATGTAAGGAATTTGGATTACGTCCTTTATTGATACACATGGATAATGGGTGGGACACAGAAATTTCTGTTAAAAACATAAAAACGATGGTCGAAAAATTAGGTTTTGACTACGTTAGCTATGTATTAGATTGGCAGGAATTTAGAGAAATACAATTGGCTTTCTTAAAGTCATCCATTGTCGATTTAGAAATGCCAACTGATATTGCTATTCCAGCTTCTATCTACAAAACAGCTATTAAGCACAATATTAAATTCATATTGCCAGGTGGGAATTATACAGCGGAAGGAATTCTACCTTTGCAGATGGGGTACCACACCTATAAGGACATGAAACTGTACAGGCATATTGTTAAAAAATATTCTTCTGTACGGTTAAAAACTGTACCCACTTTTGGTCTTTTAAAGGAAGTCTACTATAAGTTCGTAAAGAATATAAAAAAGGCCTACCCTCTTAATTACATTCCTTTTGATAAAGATAAAGCCAGAGAATTTTTAATGACTACCTATGGTTGGGAAAACTATGGTGGAAAACACCATGAGTCGAAAATTACAGCTTTTTGGCAATCTTATGCAATGCCTGTTAAATATAACATGGATTATAGACGAACCACTTTTGCATCTCAAATTTGTTGTGATCAAATTACAAGAGAAGAAGCTTTGGAACAATTAAAGGGGCCTTCTTATGATGAAAATAAAATAAAAGAAGATAAAAAATACATTGCAAAAAAGTACGGTATAACCGAGGAAGAGTTAGAAAAGTACCTTAATAATCCTCCTAAAACTTATGTTGATTTTCCTAACAATAAAAACTTAATTAGCTTTGTTTATAAGACTTACAATAAAATCTTTCCGAAAAAAAGATTCTAAATGAGCGAAAAAAACTTAGTTTCTGTAATTATTCCTGCATACAACGCTGCTAAATACATAGCAGAAACGATGAATTCCGTTTTGCAACAAACCTACCAGCAGTTGGAATTAATTATTGTCAATGATGGGAGCACAGATAATACACTTCAAATTCTTGAAGAATTCAAAAAGTCAAATGATTGCATTAAAATCATAAACAAATCTAATTCTGGTGTGTGTGATTCTCGAAATACTGGAGCAAAAGAGGCAAAAGGAAATTTTATAACCTTTTTAGATTCAGACGATGTTTGGGATACTACTTTTTTAGAAAACTGTATAAGTATATTTGAAACAGATAAGAGTGTTCATGCAATTTATACAAAAGGACAATATATAAATGAACATTCGGAAAAACTCGATAAATTTATTGAGGCAAAAACCATTCGTGGTGTATCAGATGTTTTAGCATGGAAAAGAGGATTCGTTGCTACACCTAGTTGTACTATTTTTCGATCATCAGTAAGAAAAGACATTGGAGATTGGGATGCAAACCTTACTACTGCAGCAGATCAGGATTATTTCATGCGAATTGCTACAAAATACTCCATAACAGCCATTGATAAAGTTTTATTTTTTTACCGTGTACATGATAACAATATGCATCAAAATATTGCTGTTATGGAAAAAGACCATGTTCTTGTTTTTAAAAAAGCTGTAGCCAACAAATTATTCAAAAGTTTTTGGTTCAAACAAAAATGCTTTAGCAACCTCTACTGGATTTTAGCAGGAAGTTGGTGGAAAGACGGCCAAAATAAACTAAGAGGATTTCATTTCATCGTATTAGCTCTATGCAACAATCCCTTTTCGATTATACGAATCTTTAAAACTAACTCCAAATGAAGAACATATTGGTATTAACATATTGGAGTTACAAAGATGCATTAATACAAGCCTATACCCTGCCATATGTTCGGATAATGCGAAAGAAAATTCCCAGTGATAGTAAAATATTTGTACTGACACTTGAACAGGATTTTTTTAAAATGAGTTCCAGCGAATGGGAAAATGAAAAATCAAAATTGGCTCAAGAAGGTATTGTTCTTATTCGGTTTAAGTATGATCACTTTGGAATTAAAATGATATTTAGAGTAATAGGCTTATTGTTTTCATTGAAAAAACTTATCCGAAAAGAAAAAATAGGGTTCATCCATTCCTGGTGTATGTCAGCTGGCTCCTTAGGTTATATTTTATCTCTTTTAACAGGAAAACCATTAATAATAGATAGTTATGAGCCTCATGCTGAATCCATGGTTGAAAACGGAACATGGTCTACCAACAGTTTTAGGTTTAAGCTTTTAAAATGGTTAGAAAAAAAACAAAGTAATCGAGCTCAAACGGTTATTGCGCTTACTCAAGGCATGAAAGATTACGCTAAGGTAAAATACAATGCCTCATTTAAAAATTACTTTGTGAAACCAGCTTTAGTTGATCTTGATAAGTTTAGTGGCACTCAAGAAGATTATTTGCAGAGTAGGGCTACTAAAAACCTTGAAGGAAAAATTGTTGGAATTTATGCAGGGAAATTAGGTGGAATTTATTTAGAGTATGAAGTTTTTGATCTTTTTAAAGTAGCCAGCGATTATTGGAAAGATAAATTGAAAATATACCTACTTACCGATAAAAATCAAGCCGAAGTGGATGAGCATATTAAACGAAAGAACATTCCAAAAGAATGTATTGAAACTCTTTTTGTTCCCCATGCTGAAATAAAAGACTATCTTCAGATAGCTGATTTTGCTATAAACCCTGTTAAACCAGTTCCTTCTAAACAATATTGCACCTCTATAAAAGATGGAGAGTACTGGGCTATGGGTATACCAGTGATTATCACTAAAAATATTTCAGATGATTCGAATATCATTAACACTGAAAATATTGGACATGTACTACAGGAATTAACTAACCAAGAATACATGAAAGCTTGTAAAAAAATTGATGAATTAATAACAAATGATAAGATAGAGCTGAATAACCGAATCAAGTTAGTAGCTAAAAAATATAGGAGTTTTAGTATAGCAGAATCAATATATGGAGAGATATATTCCTAAGACTTTCCTATCAATCATTAATTAAATACTTTTGCATAAAAAATTTATGGTATCATTAGTTACAGGAGGAGCAGGTTTTATTGGTGCACATGTCACCAATGAATTAATTCAATCAGGACACAAAGTTGTTGTGTTGGATGATTTAAGTGGTGGATTTGAAGACCATGTAAATGAAAAGGCTATTTTTATAAAAGGCTCTGTTACGGATAATCATTTGGTTCAGGAGCTATTTAAAGAACACCAATTTAACTATGTATATCATTTAGCAGCTTATGCAGCAGAAGGGTTAAGTCACTTCATTAGAAGGTTTAATTATGACAATAACCTAATGGGCAGCATTAATTTGATTAATGAATCTATCAAACATAAAGTAGAACGTTTTGTTTTTACTTCTTCAATTGCTGTATATGGAGCACTTGAACCACCCATGAAAGAAGATATGCACCCTCAACCTGAAGACCCTTATGGCGTAGCTAAATATGCGGTTGAATTAGATTTAAAAACAGCTCATGAGATGTTTGGGTTAAATTACACCATCTTTAGACCTCACAATGTTTATGGTGACTACCAAAACATAGGCGATAAGTATCGAAATGTGGTAGGGATTTTCATGAACCAATTAATGCAAGGTAAATCCCTTTCCGTTTTTGGTGATGGTAAACAAACAAGGGCCTTCAGTTACATTGGAGATGTTGCTCCGTATATTGCCAATTGCATTAACGTTCCTGAATCTGAAAATGAAATATTTAACCTTGGTGCCGACCAAGAATATACCGTTTTAGAGCTTGCTGAAGCTATACAAAAAGCAATGGATCTAAATCAACCAATAATGCATTTAGATGCAAGAAATGAGGTTGTTCATGCTCATGCTGACCATAGTAAAGCAAAAGAAGTATTTAGCATTACCGAATTTACTTCCCTTATTGATGGTATTAAAAAAATGGCCGATTGGGCTGAAGTAGTTGGGTCAAGAGCTAGTTCGAAATTTGAGAACATTGAAATCACCGAAAAATTGCCTCCTTTTTGGTCAGAATAATTTATGCCAAAGATATTATTCATAGCTAATCATCGTCCAAATAGATCTCCAAGTCAACGATTTCGGTTTGAACAATACCTCAATTTTTTAAATCAAAATGGATGGGACTATGAATTTTCTTATCTAATTTCAGAAAAAGCAGATACTATATTTTATAAGAAAGGACATTTTTTTAAAAAAATGCTCATCATTATCAATGGTATTTTTATTCGATTAGGAAATGTCTTAAATGCCTCAAAATATGACATTATATTCATACAACGGGAAGCATTTATTACTGGCACCACCTTTTTCGAAAAAAGATTTGGAAAATCAAAAGCAAAAGTTGTTTATGATTTTGATGACTCTATATGGTTATCAAATGTATCTGATGCTAACAAGAACTGGAATTGGTTAAAAAACCCTAACAAAACAAAGGAGATAATAGCAGTTTCAGATTTAGTGTTTGCTGGTAATCAATACTTAGCCGATTACGCAAAACAAGTCAATCAAAATGTAGTTATTATCCCAACTACTATTGATACTGAAGAATACAAAAAGATACCCGCACCAAATGATAAAATATGTATTGGCTGGAGCGGAAGTATTACTACCATACAACATTTTGAATATGCACTACCTTTTTTAAAAGCGATCAAAAACAAATATGGGGATCAAATTGAAATAAAAGTTATAGGCGATCAAAACTATGTAAATAATGACCTTGGTGTTCAAGGAATTGATTGGAAAAAGGAGGATGAGATAAAAGAACTTTCCAGTTTTGACATAGGAATTATGCCTTTACCTGATGACGAATGGTCCAACGGAAAATGTGGTTTGAAAGGGCTGCAATATATGGCTTTAGAAATTCCAACCATTATGTCTCCTGTTGGCGTAAATACAGAAATTATTCAAGATGGTATAAATGGTTTTTTAGCTGCTACCGAAAAAGAATGGATAGGAAAAATAACTCTATTAATTGACTCTAAAGAATTAAGAAATAGCACAGGGCTCGCTGGTAGAGAAACAGTTTTGAATAAATACTCTGTTAAATCAAATAGGAATAATTATTTAACTCATTTTAACCAATTAATTAAGTAATGTCAATATTGGTTATAGTGATATTAGGGTTATTGACGTTCTTAGCACTATACAATTTGGCTAAAGAGATTCAAGAAATTCGTTTTCTTAAAAATACTCTTAAACAAACTATCGAAAAAATACAAATCGAAACTGTTGAGGATTTAATTAAAGTTAAAAATTACCTTAATTCAACTATTTCTCACAACCAAGATCTAAAAGAAAAAAAAAGGCCCTTATTAAGGCACACAGCATCTCATATTTTAAAATCTAATTATGGGTTTTGTGGTGAAAATGCTAGGGTTGCAATTAAACTATTCATTTTAGGAGGAATAAAAGCAAATAGGATCTATTTATTTCGAAAAGAATGGGAGCACGTTTTAGTTGAGCATCAGTTTAATGGCTCATGGTTTATGTTTGATGGACATTATGATAAAGATACTTTATTAAAAGATGAAGATGTTGCTTCAATTCCAAGTGAAAATATAGGGGATTATCCTGATCATTATCCGAATAATCCATATTTAGATTTTTGCCGAATTAAACTTTTTTATAAAATTCCTCCTCTTAAATCGATGTCAAAAATTCGGCTAACCTCTTTTTTCACTTACGTACTTGAATCACCTTATTTAATGAAATTTATCTTTTTTGTACTTTTAATTTTTACTTTACTACTATTTTTTGCCTTTTTTTGGTAATAGGTTAGTTTTATCCGCGATCAAAATAAGGGCAATAACATAAAACATTTGTGATGGCATTTTGTACCTAGATAACGCCCCAAAATTATAGGAAGTAAGTCCTACTACTACTCCAAAAATAAGGGCAAATAATAACAAAAACGAAATATCACTATTTCGGAAAATAAGCCTAAATAATTTAAGTCTAAATTTAAAAACCAACCATAATGAAAAAGATAAAAGAACCAATCCCTCTATAGCTCCCAATAAAGTAGACGCATTTGACACCTCCCAAAGATAAGGCCTATAAAAAGTAACCGCTATTGCCGATGGTATTTTTTTCATAATACCTGTAGTGGAAAAGTCCATATCGCCTAAGGTATATCCTGAAGCATGCTTAGATTCAGAAACATTCGTATGCCAACTTTGAAATCCAATCATCGTAGTTTCTATTCTATCCAAATTATACCTCCCTGCACTTTTAGAAAGTTGCTGTGCCAAGAAAAAAGAACTAATTATTAAGCTAAGTGCAATAAAAGGTGCAATTAACTGCCTAATTAAATTACTTGTTATAAGTTCTTTCAAATTGCCTTGCACCCAGATAAAAAGACAAGGATAAAGCACATATAGTATATAAGGTTTAATAAGTGCTACTGTAACAGTTGCAATAACAATTATAATAAGACTTAAGAATCTTTTTCGTTTTAACAGTATGATATTTACAAACGAATAGACTAACCACCCTACTGAAGCAAGAGTAATGGTGTCTTTTAAAATACCCGAGCCCCATAATATAACTGATGGAATAAAGAAAAAGCCATAAAACAATTGTTTTCTCAAATGTGGGTATATTTTACAAAATAAATAATACATGTTCCAAACCCCCAAAAATGAAAGTCCTGAAAATATAACTGTACTTACCACATATGAATTAAGACTAAATAAATTGACAATTGCAGTAATCTTTACCGTGGTAAAACTAGCCGTAGTACTGAGAAAATTATGCCTGTTAAATGCAAATTCATATTTGTACCAATTCATATTTTCAACAGATCCCCTTAATATCCTAAACCCCTCCTCTGGGTCTTGAAGGGAAAAAGTTAAATAATCTCTCGCTGTATTAAAGTAGGAATAAGTATCTCCACCACCCCAATAATAAACGGTTAAGAACATAAAACCCAACCCTCCAGCAATTTTGATATAAAATGCTTTCATAAAGTACTCAAAATTGGGATCAGATGTTGACTTTTTTGCATAATATGCATAAGCAATAAATGAAAAAACTACAATGTAGCACAATGCAAGAAAATAGTCGAAAGCCGAAATATCAGGTATGTACCGATCTGGATTCATTTTTTTTAATTAGTGGATAATGGAGTCATTATATTTCACCTATAAACAAAGTTAAAAGAAAAATTCAAACAACTCAAAAGGCTAGTGCTTCTATGATTAGTCTTTATCATTTGCTAAACCTCTTAGTTACATCATTAATTCTTCTACCTGAAGTTGAATAGATAATAATCAATCCAATGTAAAAAAACATTATGGCCGGCATCTTATATCTTGACAATGCCCCAAAATTATAGGATGTAATTCCAACGATAAAAGCAAACGCAAATGCAAAACTCATCATAAAGATGACTTCATTATTTTTCATTAAAGCATCAAAAAAATACTCTTTAACCATAACAAATAAGGTTATGAAAACCAGCAATAATATAAAAGACTCCAATGCACCAAGTAACATTGCCCAATTATTAATTTCCCATAAATAGGGCCTAAAAAAAGTAACATTAATAGCCTCAGGAATTTTTTTCATTAACCCAATTGATGTCATATCTACATCTCCTAATGTGTATCCATTCTGCCCTTCAGTAAAAACTTCTAACCCATGAAAGCTTTGAAAACCTTCTAATGTGTTGATAAGATTCTCATATTTATATTTTGAAGATGTTGCAACAAATTTACTATTTAGAAAAAAACCGAGTAAAACAATTCCGAGTACAGCTAAAACCCTTGTTATAAGCTTCATACCAATGGATGAAATAGATTTGGTAAGATAAAGCAATCCCCAAAAAAATATGCATGGAATTAACATAAATATTAAA
>JAJCYO010000098.1 GCA_029262875.1 Flavobacteriales bacterium | reverse complement strand
AAAACAAAGAAAAAAATACATCCCAAACTGAAGACAAGTTTACACCCTAAAAATAAACACCGTGAACGTTATGACTTCAAAGCGCTAATTAATAGTTGCTCAGAATTAGCTCCTTTCGTAGAAGTGAATGATTATGGAGATGAATCAATAGATTTCTTTAATCCAGCCGCAGTAAAAATGTTAAATACGGCATTGCTCAAACATTTCTACAACATATCTTATTGGGAAATCCCTGAAGGCTATCTCTGCCCTCCTATTCCAGGCAGAGCAGATTACATCCACCATATTGCTCAACTATTGGGAGAAAGCAATTATGGAAAAATTCCTACTGGAAAAACTATAAAATGTATGGATGTTGGTGTGGGAGCAAATTGCATTTATCCAATTATTGGAAATGATGAATATGGGTGGTCTTTTATTGGTACTGATATTGATTCTCAAGCAATAGCAAATGCAACCAGCATTGTAGCACAAAATCCAAGCTTAAAAGGATCAACTGAATTTAGGCTACAAGAAAATCCAAAAGATGTGTTTTATGGTGTGCTTAGAAAGGATGAACAAATTGATGTTTCCATCTGCAATCCTCCTTTTCATGCTTCGGAAGCAGAAGCCATAGCCAGTACAAAACGAAAGGTTAAAAACTTAAAGGGTACGACACAACAGCAACCTATAAAGAATTTTGGAGGACAAAACAATGAATTATGGTGTGAAGGGGGTGAAAATCGTTTTGTAAGAAACATGGTGCGGGAAAGTAAAAAGTTTGCTACTTCTTGCTTTTGGTTTACCACTTTAATCTCAAAACAAAGTAATTTAAAAACTGTTTATAGAGAATTAGAAAATGAAAATGTTGTAGATGTAATTACTATCCCAATGGGACAAGGGAACAAGAGTAGTAGAATTGTTGCATGGACTTTTCTGACCAAAGAACAACAAAAAGATTGGCGGGATAAAAAGTGGCAAAAATCGCATGTAAAAAAATAGCTGACTTACTTGTTTTGTAAGTGCTCCTTCATTTTAATGATAAGCTTATCCTTTAGTTCTGAGAATTCCGCTTTATTCAATTGATGGTCTACTTCGTCTGCCACCAGCTTAATAAAATCATTGTAAAGCAAACTTGATTGTTCATCATCGGCATAGATAATTTCTTTTATCGTTGCTCTATCCGAACTGTCAATAAGGTTTTTGTATTTGTAAATTTCGTCTAATTCAAAGAGATTAGACCTTTTGTCTATTACTTCCATAAATGTTTTTTTAATTGTTTATTATTCATAAAGGACATGCCCCATAATCCATCCGTTAACCATTCCAATTCCCATCCAGTTCAATACTCCTCCTGGTCCTGTATTTGAATATTCTCCACATGTTAATTCTAATCTTGCGGCAGTAAGCCCTGTTATCGTAACAGATGTTCCAGCAGCCACAGTTGATGCCACAGGAACTCCATTGTCTTTAGAATAACTAACTCTTGCTGACGCTGATGCTGTAGAAGGTACTTCAACGACCAACTCTCCATTTACACCATTGGTATAAATTTGTATCCATGGCAGATTAACCATAAAATTATTGGCTGTTGC
This sequence comes from Flavobacteriales bacterium, assembly GCA_029262875.1. Classification (GTDB taxonomy): domain Bacteria; phylum Bacteroidota; class Bacteroidia; order Flavobacteriales_E; family Vicingaceae. The sequence goes on along the minus strand of JAJCYO010000098.1, from coordinate 51,939 downwards.
CATAAATAATTTTTTATACTCAGTGGTAGTCGCACTTGAACCTGCTGGACCTTGAGGTCCCTGTGGGCCCGTAGCACCTGTTGCTCCGGTAGGTCCTGCAGGACCAGTTGGTCCCGCTGGGCCAGGAGTAGAACTACCAGATGTTTTTGAGTACAACGCGTAAGGAACACTTAATAATTGGGAAGTTCCCATAACAACATAAGTCGTTCCCCCGGTAACATCCATTGCTGTCTCTACATAATAAGGACCGGCAGACCAGTCAATAGAAGCAAATACTCCGCTAACCACAGTTCCTGTACCTATTTCTAAATTGATTAAGCCGTAAGCATTACTAGTTGGAGCAAAAGTTTCTTGGTAAACCGTTGTTCCAGTAGGTGTTGTTTGGTTGATGGTTAACCTTAATCCTATAGCTTGATTGGGAATAACGTTTTGGGAGGCATCCCTAACTACAGATTGATATTTAAAAGCTTCTGGACTCTGAGCAAATGAGCTTATTGCAACAGTCATTGCAATGAGGAGTGATAGTAAATTTCTTTTCATCGTTTTATTTTTTTATAATTCGGTATGTTTTTATTTTATTGTTGTCTTTCTGGGATAGTTTTAATAAATAAACTCCCTTAGAATAAGTAGAAATGTTAATGTTTGTATTGGTTGCTGTAAGCGTCTGCTTTGTTAACAATTTACCAACAACATCATAGAGGGAGAAAGTCACTCCTTCATACTTGTCTACAACGAGGTTAATATCTTCTGAAGTGGGGTTGGGAAAAATAGTGACAGAAATAGTTACATCTAAATCCTCAACACTTGTAACGGTAAGTAGTGTTTGGTGGAAACCTTGTGTTAACCTATTGTTTATCCCTGAGACAGTTTCAATAACAGTTTCCCCAATCGTAAAATCTATGGTGTTACCACCATTGGTATAACTATCGCCTTGGGTAGCAATAACTTCTTGTGCGTGTATAGTTATGGAGAGTAAAAATATTCCAAAAAATAAGATGTAATTTTTCATATAGTTGAATTTAACGGGACACTAAATATAAGAAAAAATTCTGTTGAATGGAACACCCACTCTCCTACTTTATTTCCTAATTTTAAAACTCAAAAAATAGATGGATATGGAAGTTAACAACGCAAACATTTTAATCACTGGAGGAAGTTCTGGAATAGGAAAAGAAACAGCCAAACAATTTATTAGCAAAGGAGCTAAAGTGGTCATCACAGGAAGAGATGATACAAAATTGAATCAGGTGGCTCAAGAAATTGGAGCCATTCCATTGTTGTTTGATGTGGGTGACCTCTCTTCTATTCCAGGAATGACAGCTAAGGCAATTGAACTTTTAGGGGGTAAATTGGATACCTTAGTCAACAACGCTGGTATAGGTACTTTTCCACCTTTAGGAGAAATTACTCAAGCCGATTTGGAGTCTGTTTACACTGTTAACGTGTTTGGGTTAGCCCTTTTGACACAAGAAGTGGTGAAAACCTTTAAAGCGCAAGATTATGGTAACATCATAAATATTGGATCTACAGCTAGTCTTAAAGGGTTTGAAAGAGGAACAGTTTATGCCGCTTCCAAATTTGCAGTAAGAGGCATGACACAATGCTGGCAGGCAGAATTGAGAAAACACAATATTCGAGTATCTTTGGTTAACCCAAGTGAAGTAGCTACTGCCTTTGCCAATGAAGATAGAGCGGAACGACAAGAAGAGTCGAATAAATTAGGTCCTCAAGAAATTGCTGATACCATTGTGAACTTAGTTGAAATGCGTGATAAAGGATTTGTTCCTGAAGTAACCGTTTGGGCTACCAATCCATTTTAATTGAGTTATGACAGATTACCTTTCAAGTGCCATCAGGCAATTTAAATTGTACAAAGAACTCGGAGAAAAGACATTTGCTCAGCTCTCGGATGAGCAATTGTTTTGGGCTTATAACGATGAAAGCAATAACATCGGAACCATAGTAAAACATTTATCTGGCAACATGATCTCTCGGTGGATGGATTTTTTAACGGCTGACGGGGAAAAAGAATGGAGAAATCGTGATACAGAATTTGAAGATACCATTAATACCAGAGAAGAGTTGTTAGAAGCATGGAATAAAGGCTGGCAATGTGTTTTTGATGCCATAACTCCGTTAACAACAAATGATTTAAATCAAACCATTTTGATTCGGAATGAACCTCATACCGTTTTAGAAGCCATTAATAGACAAATGCCACATTATGCTTATCATATAGGACAAATCGTATACATCGGTAAAATGGTACAGGATGATAACTGGACTTCTTTATCTATTCCAAAAGGCGGTTCTGAAGCTTATAATGATGAGAAGTTTTCAACTTAACCAGCCATTCTTTATAAGACATCTTTTTGATGGTTAAAAAAGGAGTCTGATTGCAATTGCATCAATTCTCTTGCTTTTTTACGTTTGTAATTGTACAACTCTTCTTCATCAATAATGTCATTATATACCTTATTGTTAATGGTCGCATCAGAATCTAAGAGCACATTGCGCTCGTTTACTTTCTGCATTACCCATGTTTCTATAGCCGTTTCTTGATCAGCATACTTAAAATCGTATTCTCCTTTTGGAGATAAGATCTTGGCAAAAATCGGGCTTGTTTCGATGGCTAAAAACAACAAGAAAATAAAGAAAGATGGTAACCAAGGCAATTCACCTAAAGCGTTAACTCGTGCCATTAACCCATCATAGTTGTCAATAATCGGTTGTGAGCTGACCACTTGTTCTTTGTAATTACTTTTGAGTGTTGCTATTGAAGCCTCTGAAGCTTTAATTTTTGCTTTGTTGTCTGCTTTTAATTGTTGTAATTCAGTTAGCAAAGCATCATGTTTTTGACGTTTTTCAGCATAAACGGGCCCTTTACCTACTTTTAACGTCCCTTTTGTTCCTTCAGCTTCAGAGATGTACGTATCATACAATGCATTTACTTCAGCTTCCTTACTATCTATTTGTTGTTGTTGCGTTTTAATTTCTTTCTGTAAGCCCTTAATTTCTGGAGCATATTGTGTTGCAATTTGATTTTGATTGGCTTTGGTTAGTCCGTTTTTTTCTTCTAAGAGTACTTGATTAATTTCCTTTTCAAAGATCTTAAGCTCTAAGGGTTTAGCAATAACAATGGCGATAATAATTGCCAACACTATTCTTGGTGAAGCTTGTATCAATTCTTTCCAGATGTTGTCTCTTTTCTTAATGGTGGAAACAATAAACCGATCCAAGTTAAAAATAAGGAGCCCCCAAATCATTCCAAAAAAAGCGGCTATTAACCAATTGTCAAACACGGTATACAGTGCGTAACTAGAAGCTATAAATGCCATTACTGCCGTGAAAAACACTGTAGCGCCTATGCCCGCATATTTGTTTTGTTCACCTTTACTACATCCTTTGAGAATTTCTGTATCCGAACCGGAACAGATAATAAAAAACTGCTTTAACATACCTTTGAATTTTAATGATTGCCTAAATGTAAAACGGACAAGCGCTAAGAATATTACAGCCTCCCCTCTTTTAGGAACAAGATTAACTTGTTTACTCCTTCAAATATAATGCACCTAATCCAGTTCTGAGCTACCGTTCATCCCATTTAATCATTATATTTGGATGGCATGAATAAATCCATTTTCATAAAAATTTTCTTAGCATCAATTGCACTACTTATTGTTTCCACTGTTTATGTTAGCTGCGGCAATTCAATTGAAACGGTAAAAGATAAACCAGTTGCTGGTATATGGATAAATACACATTATAGTGAAATTGATACCAATAAGAAATCTCCTGCGAGCATAGCAATTGTTTTAAATTCTACAACAGTGTATGATGGACTTTGTGGAATAGAATACCACGGAAATTCAACCATGCGTGCAGCAAAGATGAGCTATGATTTCGAACTTAGAACCAAAGAAGGTATAGAAGCAACCCATAGTATTTTAAATTTTGGACCTGAAGAAGATTTTGTTTTATTAGCCAACTACTTTGACAAAAGTTTTGCTAGGAATGCGCTTGCTTTTCATTTGTGGGAAGAACTTGGTCATTATGTTCCAAAGTATCACTACTGTCATTTGTACATTAATGCTGAATACCAAGGGCTATATACACTGGTAGAGAAAATTAAAGTAGATGAGCATCGACTAAATTTAAATGCAACCACAACTTCTAAAAAATGGAATGCTGATGAACCCTACCTCTTAAAATTAGATTGGGGATATGGCTATATAGGTTCAAGCGCAACCAGTATAACAGGAAGATACATTAGCTATGACCTTATTTACCCGAATAAGAAGAAAATAGCCTATTTCCAAGAGGATCAAATCAGACATGAAATGGATGAAATGAATAGATCGTTAAAGAACATCTTAACGCAAGATACTGGTATACAACATTACAGCAAATTAATAAATACAAGATCATTCGTAGACCTGTTTATTGTAAATGAACTGAGTAAAAATCCAGATGGGTTTAAAACAAGTACTTACCTGTATAGAGACGGCCCGTATAATGGTTCTAATAAAATTACGATTGGCCCACTTTGGGATTTTGATTTGGCCTTTAACAATGTAAGTTATGAGAATTATAATAATCCTGAGGGATGGGCATTTACTGAGACTGGAAATGAAAGCAACGCCCATAAAACCCCGCTATGGTGGCATGCTCTATCTTGTGATCCAAAATTCAAAGCACTGTGTAAGGAAAGATTAGAAGAACTAAATGATGCTTTTTCGGTTGACGATTGTCATGACTTTTTAGAGGATTATAAAAACGACATTCAAAAGGCAATTGTCCGTGATGAGAAAAGGTGGAATGCAAAAGATAGCTTGGATGTGGCAGGTTTAAGAAAAACTGAATTGAGCAATTTAGATGATTTGGAACGAATAAAGAAGTGAAAAAGAGTTTCTCCCAAATAGTAGCACAAAAACCTTTGAGATTGATATAGAGGGGGATGAGTATTTTTCGGTGTATAACTACCATGTGCTAAATAGTAGAGGAGCTGTTATTTCAAGGGGAGTAAGTGATGGAAAACACATTAGCATTGATTATCGCAAATGGGAACCTGGTAATTATTACATTGACATTAATGTAGATGTATACGATGACCCTAACGGTCCTGCAGTATCAGCAGTCGGACCTTCTTTTAATCAATTCGCAAAATTAGTGGTGCCACAGTAATAAAAACATTTACACAAAAGTTTATTAAAAACTAATTCTTCCCCTTATCAGCCTGGTCATTTAATTTTCTACTTTTGTAAGCGATGAAGCTTATTTACCTATCCTTACTGTCAATTTTATTGAGTGTGCTATCACTTGATGTAAAGGCAACTAATTATACCGATAAAGATACTGTTGAAACCAAGGGAGATGTGCTTTCCAAAACACCTAAAAAAGCAGGTGTACAATTGGTTAACCGATTTGATGTTTTTATTGATTCCATTAACAGCACCATCCCTGACAGCATGCCCTTTTACGATTGGATTACCAATGACATCCACATTAGAAAATTTGATTTTTCTAAAGTAGAAGATACCTTGCAAGTGGTGTTAAACGATAGTAATGATCATTATACACCACCTTTTAAAGGAAACATTACTTCGGGTTTTGGGAAGAGAAGATGGCGTTATCATTACGGTATGGACATCGATTTAAATACCGGAGATACTGTTCGTGTTGCTTTTAGTGGAAGGGTTAGAATATCTACTTACAGTAAAACCTATGGCAATGTAATTGTGGTACGACACAACAACGGATTAGAAACCATTTATGGACACCTTTCCAAGCGTATGGTAGACATTGACTCTACCATTGCAACAGGAACAGTAATTGGCTTAGGCGGAAACACAGGAAGATCTTATGGCAGTCATTTACACTTTGAGGTAAGACTTTTTGACGAAGCGTTAGATCCTACGGACATTATCTCTTTTGAGCATTTTAAGACGCATTACGACACCCTAAACATTTCGCAGTGTAACTTTATGTACCGAGAAGAATTAAAGATGATGGCTGCCATTAAATACCACCGTGTAAGAAGTGGCAATACGTTAGGTCACATTGCAGTAAAGTACGGAACTTCTATTTCCAAGTTATGCCGATTAAATGGCATTTCTCGTAACAAGATACTTCAGATTGGCGAACGATTAAGAGTACGTTAAGAGCTGCAGGAAAGCATGGAACAACCTACCTTTGTTCTTGCCCATTCTGGTCGTTTAACAAACCACTTTTCCATTTCCATTTGCTCATCGTAAGGCTTCTTTAATAAAGCATGTAGCTCTTCTATCACAGTATAGTTCCCTTCATCAGCAGCATCAATGGCTACTTGGGCCATGTAATTTCGTAGTACATATTTAGGGTTGACGGTGTCCATCTTAGCCTTTCGTTCAGCATCAGTAGCAGTTTCCTTTTGGAGCCTTGCCAAGTATTTTCCCATCCAGTCTTTCCAAAACCACAGGGTCTCCCCTTTCAATTCATCTTCCTGATAAAAGGCATCCTTCACCATTTCTAAGAATGAAGTGCTCACTTTTTCTGGCAATACCATTGCTTTAGGTAAGTTACTTAAGTTCCTGAAGAAGATGGTCATATCAGTTTCTGTAAGCCTTAAATTTTTCTCCAATTCGGCAATCAATTCCTGATCGTTTTCATCATCTAATTCCAATCCTAATTTTGCTTTCATCATTCCCATATACTTTCCAGCATAAACCGTTTTGTATTCATTTAGAATGGTTTCTAAGGGTGCTGCCTCTTCAATTAAAGGGTATAAGGCATTGGCTAACTTTAGTAAGTTCCACAAGGCAATGTTAGATTGTTGACCATATTGATAACGCTTGTGTTGAGCATCAGTTGTGTTAGGCGTCCATTTTTTGTCGTAACCCTCTAACCATCCGTAAGGACCATAGTCTATCGTTAACCCCAATATGGACATGTTGTCTGTATTCATCACGCCATGTACAAATCCAACGCGTTGCCATTGAATAACCATATCTAATGTACGCATGCTCACTGCTTTAAAAAATTGGATGTACCCTTCTTTTGTGCCTTGTGCTGCTTCGGGATAAAAGTGTTTGATGGTGTAATCTACTAAGGTTTTTAAGTTCTCTGTATCCCTTTTAGAAGAGAAGATTTCAAAGCTACCGAAACGTAAAAATGACGGAGCAACTCTACAAACGATGGCTCCTTTCTCGTAAGCGGAATTGCCATTGTATAACACATCTCTTAATACTTCATCGCCTGTTAAAGCCAATGATAGTGATCTAGTTGTAGGCACACCTAAATGAAACATGGCTTCACTGCACAAGTGCTCACGTATGGATGAACGCAATACGGCCAATCCATCTGCTGTTCTAGAGTAGGGTGTTAATCCTGCGCCTTTCAATTGCAATGCCCAACGTTTCCCAGCATGCTCCACTTCCGCTAAATTGATGGCTCTACCATCTCCCAATTGTCCAGCCCAATGGCCAAATTGATGGCCAGCGTAGCACATGGCATAAGGATCAGAACCTTGTAACAATGCATTACCTGTAAACACCTTTAGAAAATCATCTGATTGTTGTGTTTCCTTATCAATGCCTAAAAAACTGGCTACTTCTTCCGTACAATGGAGCAGTTTTGGAGCAGCTGTTTTTGTTGGTTCCACAAAAGAATAACAGGCATTGTCTACTAAACGAACCGTGTTCGCTCTTATAGGGTCTCCAGGTAATTCAGTGGTGAAAGTATCGTTAATTTTCAGTTCCATAGACAAGGTTACTTATTCTACAGACCAAATTAAGCCTTCCAATTTAATTGACAGCCATTTGTTTGTTTAACATTTTAAAAATAAAATTAGGCGCAAATCGGCTCATCATTTTTAACTGACTGGATTGACCTGGTGTAATTTCATAATGATTGGCTTTTATTCCTTTGAGCACTTCTTCTGCTAATTTATTGGCATCCATCTTCTTTTGACCTTCAAAATCGGCCACCATTTCTGTTTCTACTAATGGAGGCATTACTTCAAATACCTTAACAGTGGTTTCTTGTAATTGGTAACGTAGAGAACGTGTCCAGGAATGTAAACCTGCTTTTGTTCCTGAATATACAGGTGCTGCAGTTAGAGGTACAAAGGCCAATCCAGAAGATACATTTAGAATAGCAGCTTCCTTTCGCTCCTTCAATAGAGGTAAAAATGTGGTTACCATTTTTACAGGCCCCATAAAGTTAATGTCTATTTCGCGTTGTTGTGCTGTCAGCTCTTGTTCTGGTGTGGTATAATCAACGGTCTCAAAAACACCTGCATTGTTCACTAAAATATCAATCCCTCCTTTATTTTTCAGCTGATTAGCCAGCTCTTTTACTTGTGTTGTGTCACTGATGTCACAAACTATTGTTTCTAATTTGGGATGTTTGGTTTTTGCCTTAGCTAACTTTTCTTTGTTTCTTCCAACGATAATAACGTTGGCTTGGTTGATTAAAAATTGTTGTGCTATTGCCAGGCCTATTCCTGACCCACCCCCTGTTATGAGTACTGTTTTTTGATTTACTTGCATCTTATATCTGGTTTAAATTTGTAATTACTTGCATTTTGCAAGCAAATATATGACTAAACTTTCATTTTGCAAGTAATTGTATTACATTTGTTTTATGAAACGATCAGATTGTCCGATTACTTGCACATTAGACCTATTGGGAGATAAATGGACGCTCATTATATTGAGGGATGCCATCTTTAGTGGTTACACAACTTATGGCCAGTTTCAATCTTCCACTGAAAAAATAGCGACCAATATTTTGGCCGCTCGTTTACAAAAATTAGTGGAAGAAGGTATTTTTACCAAGGCAACGGATGAAAATAATAAACGTAAAATTCATTACAACATCACACCTAAGGGAGCAACTTTAAAAGAAGTGTTACTTACTGTAGGGCTTTGGGGAAGCGAGCATATAGAAGGGACCATAGATATGGCAGCTAAAATAAAAGCTGTACAAAATAAATAGCCCTCTCCTATTTATGCTGCTGCTGGAAAAGCATCTACATTGTTTAACTTTCTATAGTTTTTAACTATTCCAGCAATGTTTTCTTTTGTAACATGTTTTCCTGTCTCTAAATGATACTTCAGTCCAATTAATACTTTAAAGAGCATCTTTTTCATCATCATCTTCATCATACCTGCCATAAAAGCTGGTTTAGAACTAAACCGCATGATAAAAGTAATGTTGGTTTGATGTGGATTGATTTCAGCTAATTTAAATGTAGCATTTGCCTTTTTCATCATGGGTAAACCTCCTTTAATAATGTCTACATCAAATTCATCATTACCTCTTCTGGCGGTAATTTTTTCATGAATAGAAGTTTTGGCATCTAAGTCGCATTGGCGTTCGCAACCTACTTCTCCTGGCGTGCCAGTTGTATGGTGCGATCCTTCTATAACAGGATTAAAAACGTTTACTTCTCCAAATCTGTTGAATAGCAAATCCCACACTTGTTCTTTAGTTGCATTAACATTAATGTTTAGGACAACTTCTTTTAACTTTTCCATTTTGTGTGTATTTAGTTTAACAATCAATTACACTACAAAGTAACTGGAGAAAGAGAGGAAAAGCTTTGGTGTTTAGTTCAAAGGCTTTTCAAATTAGGTCAACCGACATATTCCTTAGGTGATGTTCCGAAATGCGTATGGAAAGAATCACTGAAATGAGCTGCGTTTTCAAAACCGCATTCAAAAGCAATTTCATTGATTTGCAAGGAAGAGCTTAAGACCATTTTTGCTGCTTTTTCAAGGCGTTTGGTCTTAAAAAACTTAGCGGGACTTTCATTAAAGTACTTTTTAAAGTCTCGTTTAAAAGTAGATTCACTGCGATGTGTTAAGTGGGCCAATTCTGGTATAGAAAGATGAGTATACAGGTTCGCTTCAATCACGTCTTTAAAAGGATTTGGTTCTGAAACGCCTATGGTGCCAATGATTTGGGTTGCAATTTTGTTCTTACCTGAATCAGATAAGATGTAAACCAATTCTCTCAATTTGGTTGCTAACAATGCTTCTGTGCACAATTCAGGGTTATCGAAATAAAGCGTTAACGATTGCACAAAACTATCCAATAACAAGTTTTGATTCAGTTTAAGGGCTTCTTTACCCGATGTTTCGTTGGCACCAGTTTGCAAAAAGCTTAGGTCTTCATTGCCAAAGGCTTTTTTAATGGAGATCGGGTCTAAATGAAAAACAACACTTCTAAATTCTGATGTAGGACTGGCTCCTGGAAAGTTGGCTACATAGTTGCCACATTTCATGAGAATACTTTCATTGGGACTGGCGGTCATTTTTTGAGTAGCCGCATACACTTCTTGTTCACCCGTTTGAACATAAGCCAAGCAAGCATCCTCACGCATTTCTTGAGATATCCTAAACGTATGGTTTAAGGTGAAACAAGCAGCAAATGACTTGCCGTACAGTTCTAATTTAATCATATTCATGCTGCAAATGTAAGGGAGAATGGTGGTGAATACTTTTCAAATTAGGTCAAATATTTTACCATCGGTCTTCAACCTGTTCTATTTCAGTTAGCAAAAACTGCCCATCCTTTTCTATGATGTGCAAAGTAGCACTGGCTCCACCATCTTGATAGCCAATGCTTAGTTTCATTTGGTAAACACCTGCTTCGATCTCAATGAAATCATCTATGTTGGCACCACCGCCATCAGAATCAAATAGAATTAACAAGTAACCGTCTAAGGTAGAGCCATAAATAAATCCTAGCTCACCCACTTCTTCAGTAATGATAATTGGAAAAACAGTTGGATTATCTTCTTGATACATGAAAGGAAAACCGTATTCGTAACAAAAGATAGGGTCAGTTAAGTCCGCTGGTTCTTCAAAGGAGCTAGCTGCCACATCAAAATGATAGAATTGACCGTTGGTTTTATAACCGAAATCCATTTCTTCTCTGTTCATATTGTTGGTAAAGTCTGCGTTACTTCTTAAATAGAGGTCTTCTCCACTAATCCATGAAGGTGCATCTCCTCCTTCGCTTACTGCATACCAATGATAACCGGCCATGGTACATTCATCTCCATCCATAGGTGGCATTCGATCTCCTTTACGAGGAGTAACTAAAGTTGTAGCTGCAACGTGTCCGTTAGCTGGCTCTGCTGGATTTGCATTGTCACGAGCCGGTGTTTTTCGAATCACTACACCATCAAAAGCATCATAGTTGAAACCAGGAAGTTCTTCCTCTTCTATTGGTTCTGGAGTCTCTTCAGAGACAACTGCTGCTGCTGTAGGTGTTTCATCCGTTATTTCTTCTTGGGTTGCTGTACCACAAGAAAAGAGGATAGTGGCAAATAAGGTATAGGCTATTTTTCGCATAGAGCTAAAATACGAATTAATCTCATCGCTTTTGATGCAAAAAAGAAAGCCACACCCAGAACGGAATGTGGCTTTTTGCACTAACTAAACAGGGGGGGGTAGTCAACTAAACTATCTAAAATGTGTTTTTCTATTGTTACGGTTTGAGAGGTTATCATTATCATCTATTATTACTCCGCGAAAGCTATTGTCATTTTGACAATCCTTGAGTTCACAATCATTAGAAATGGCACAAACATGTCCATCTTGTTCATGACATGATATGGTGTAAAAATCAATGAATTTGCCATTCTCATTCATTTTCCAGCCGAACTCATAGATGTAAGATGAACTTGGCTGATGTGAATGATGTGCTCTAATCATGCTTCTCCCCTTCTTTAACTCTATGGCAAACCGGAGCAATTTATTATTGGAGAACCTTAAATTATTGTAGGTCATTTTTATGCCTGCATCTTTTTTTAATTCTGCGATAATTGTCTTGAGTTCTTCTTCTGTGGTCTTTTCAGTAATAAAGTAGCGTTTTCTTAATCCCAATCGAATGGCTGACACAATTCCATCAACATCATCTGAAGCATCATCCACTACTACTTTTTGATCGTTGACAAGAATGACAACTTCATCCTCCCCTATTTCTACATCTATGTTGGCTGCTGGAGCAGGAACGGGTTCTTCTACATCGGGACTATCTACTACTGTTGCTATAGTAGGCGTCTCCACTTTTTCTACTATAGGTTCTGGAGTGTTGGTGGTGGGTGTGACTTCTTCACTTATAGGAGGCATTTCTACTTTTTGTACTGTTTTCTCTTGGGGTACTTCTTCTACAGTTTTAGGACTGAATACTGCTACGCTTCCGGCAATGACTCCGGTAGCAACAAAGCCAATCAATCCATTTTTAAGGGTTAAAAAAGAGAATTTACCCGATGCTGTTACGGCTAAACCGACAGCTGCATGTGCTTCAACAGCACTACATATCTTATCTACAGAAACGATCGGGGTTTCGTTTCTTGCTGCCTCAAACAGTTGGTTCAGGTAATCTTGATTATTCGTCATTTTCATACCTCCTCGTTTTGGGTTAATAATTCGGTTAACTTGTTTCTTCCTCTTACCAGGCGTTGTTTAATGGCTGACTCTCCACTCTGTTGCATGGTGGCAATTTCTTTAATGGTAAATCCAGCAATTTCAAACAGCATCAACGCTTCTTTTTGATCCTCTGGAAGCACTGCTAAAGCTTCATGAAGAATGCGTACCTCAGTTCGTTGATCTGTCGCATTTCCAGGGTCTTTTAGGTGCGTCCATTCGTTAGTATCTGCGTAACTTGGTTTCTTTTTCCGTTTGCTACTGGCCAGTATCTTAACACAGATGCCAAACAAGAAATACAAAAACGCGCCTTCATTTTTTAAGGTATCCAGTTTTTCATAAGCAACGATAACCGACTCGTGCATTAAGTCGAAATAGTCCATATCTCCATACACTCTTGCCCGACAAAATCGTTCAAACTTATCGTGTACAGGCGTATAAAGCCTGTGGAATTTTTCTTGCTTATCGCTACTCATTTAGATACTTAGCAATTCATTTTGTGACCACCTATTACAGTAAGTGACTTGAAACTGAAAAAAGTTACATTCAAATTGAACTTTTTTTTATAAATGCAAATAAATGCATGATTCTTAACGTTTTGCAAGTTAAGTGGAAGGGTTGAAAACTGGTTTACCATTTATACCAATTTTTATAAATCGATAATTTTCATTCAAAAAAGGAGTTATGTATATTGTAGTCATTCTCTATGCACAAATTAACCTACATACTACCAATAGTGTTTTTAATTACTGTTTTCAGTTGCCAGGAAAAACCTGTTGAAGCGAAAATAGTAGCCCCATTAGAGATTGTAGATTATCCAATTCCTTTTATTAGGGATGCTATAGATGCTCGGGTAATTCCATCCCTTCAAAAAGAAACAACGTGGTTTGGAACAGCTCACTATGAACCCATTTATATAGGTCTTTATCAAGACACTGTCGAGTCAAGATACTACTACCCTTTTGCTCCAAAGGAGTTAGACGAGGAGGAACGGAAACAGCTGAAAGAAAGGGATATCACTTATTATAATAAATACAACCTCGATTGGTTGGATGAAAGGCCCTACAAAAGATGGCATAAGGCAGAAGTCGACCTTAAAATAGATACCACTCACCTTATTAATGAGCGTAGTCCGTCTTATCCTGTGATGATTACGAATACAGCTCCTGACACCATTTTTGTTGGCTATGGAGGCTTAATACCACTAAAATTAGAAGCAAAAGATAGCAGTGGTCTATGGAAGCCCATTGAGCAACGATTTGTCTTTATGTGTGGTAATGGTGTTGGCGACATTATATTGCCACCTAAAGAAATTGTTATTGTAGCTGTTGAAGTGCCTAATGGAAATTACAGCACACAATTACGGTTGAATTTTGGCATCAATTACTCCAAAGTCTTTAACGGTTCAATTAACTACAGGCAATTTAAACATAAGTTTAATGACGATGGTGATTACTGTGATGAGTATAAGAAAGAAAACAACCTCGAATGAAAACTCTCAAAAAGACATTTATAACCATGCTCATCATTGGTGCTACGTTATTCTTATTTCGTGGGGGATTGTTTCGGTTTATGGTGAGTTATGAAAACAGTGGTACTGGTATGAGTTATCAAGCTACCTCCTCAGATCTGATCAAGTACCTTGATGAAAATGGCTCAACACAACTTAATATAGATCAAATTATAGTAACAAGTCTGGACCTTACAGCCGATAAGTTGCGCTTTACTGCAGATGCCAACGACAATAACCCCAATGATTTGATAACAACTGAAACAGCACATTGTGTGGGGTACGCTACTTTCTGTGCCACCGCTTGTAATTATTTATTGCGACAAAACAGTTTAAACGATACCTGGAAAGCACAGGCTCACAAAGGACAATTGTACGTGTTTGGAAAAAACGTGCACCAGTTTTTTGACAGCCCTTTTTTTAAGGACCATGATTTTGTCATTATTGAAAACACAACTACTGGAGCAACAATAGCGGTTGACCCTTCGGTATATGATTACTTGTGGGTAGAAAAAGTTACGTTAAGATAATCTCTCCCAATTTTTGCTATCTTTAAATGGTGATGAACTTCTTTCGTAAATACAGCATATTCACATTAGCATTTGCAGCTATACTCATTGGAGTGCTCTGGCGTTTAGAACTTGAGCACCTCGGTTGGGAAGGATTAACTTGGGTAAGCTATTATCATTATGCCGTACCAGCAGGATTACTTCTCTTTATCGTTTGGGCCAACCTCAGTTTAAACATAAGCCTTAAAAAGAGAATATGGCTCAACGGCATTGGATTGTTCTTTGGGATGATTTCTTTTTATTTTATTGAAATGAGTTTAAGGGCTACTTTTATTGGTGGTCCATCCGCTATGTTTCTAATGGAGTTGCCCACCTGGAAATTGTTGTTACTGGTAAATGGTCACTTGGTACTCCTCCCCTTTTTAGTGATAGGATCGTTTATTGTGTTAAAGCTGTTTAAGTTAAACGTGAGTTGGGTTAGATTGGGCATTGCAATCATCATTATGATTGGCGCTGCTCCTGTTTCTATATGGTTGTTGGGGCTTATCGGTCACCAAGGTAGCCATGATGTGATCCACACGCTTAAAAGCGGAATTATTATTCCTTTTATCGTATTTGCAGTTGGCTTGGTATTTGTTGAAAAGAGCGCCTAACGCATTGTCTAAATTTCATTATTTATTGCTACATTCAAACCATGAAAAAAATCATACTTATCGCCATTGCCCTTCTTCCAATGCTCAGCATGGGACAAGGAAAAGGATCTAAAAAGATTAGCATTACAGACAGCTTAAACTATAATGAGGAGTTTTATGTGATGAAGAAAACGCCTGATGTAAAACACGGGCAATATTTTAAGCAAACCAAAAAAGGCATTGCTTTTGAAAAAGGCTTTTACAAAAATGGAAAGCGTGATGGTAAATGGACCATTAAAATGCAAGGTAACTCACGTGTTTATTCAACGGGGAGTTATGCTGCTGGAAAAAAGATTGGACAATGGAGCTATTATTATGATGGTTTAATAGACCAGGTTTATGACCACAGCGCTAACAAAGTAATTACTTCTAAACGTGAAAAAGGAAAGCTCGACTACATTGGAGGGAAGACACTTCTTCACATTTTTATAGAGGAAACCCTCGTATACAATGAAAGTGCTAAAAAGAGGGGCATTAAAGGAAAGGTCTACCTCTCTTTTAATGTCAATGAAGATGAAGAAATATACAATGTAGTCATTACTAAAGGTGTACACGATTTATTGGATGTGGAAGCCATGCGTGTCATTCGACTCATCCCTGCGCATTGGATATTGCCCCTAAAAGGTGGTGAATCTGCTAAAGGGACCTTTGTTTGGGAAATTAACTTTGGATCTAGATAAACGAATGAACCCATGATGAAAATGAAAAGAATATGTATTGTATTAATGCTATTAGCAATAGCCATCGTTTTTGATGGTTGCCGAAATTCAGCGCAAGACGAAATGGAGCTCATTGAGAGTTTAGCGGCCATGCACCAAGAAGAATACACTGAAGAAGATGATGGCTATGAACCTATAGCACGCGCGCCTACTCAAGAAGAATTAATAAAGGAACATGGTGTAAAATTGAAACGATCCGATTACGATGATGGAGATTATGAGATCAGCCACTACAACAAAGATGGGTTGCTTACGAAGCATGAATTTTTTAATGGAGAATTAATAGTCTCTGAATACGTTTACGAATTGGACTCGACAGGCAATGTGCTGAAGAAAGTAGAGACTGAAAAAGATGGAAATAGCATTCATGAGTTTCGTTATGATAGCAAGGGCCGAGAAATTGAACGCCAATTCTCCTATAAAGGTGGTGAGCCACAAATAACCACATATGTGTACGATGATAAAGCACACACCAAAACAGAAGAAAACTTAACGGGTAAATACGTTACGCATTATGATTACAGAGGACTGGACGAAAAGATGATTTCTTACAACGAAGATGGACAACAAGATGCTGCTGTCTATTACACCAACGATGAAGCCGGAAACCGAGTTTCAGAAGAAGCTTCTTTGATGGGCATTAAAGTAATTGACAAAATGAAATACAACGAGCGCGGACAATTGTTGCGTAAAGATAGAGGTGGCTTGGTAGAAGTGATTATGATTTACGAATACGATGAAAAGGGACTCTGTACTTCGTTTGACCGACAAAAAGGAACCCTGCCGTCTAAAGTGTTGTATACTTATGAGTATTATTAGATAAGCAGAATTCTAAAACCCATAACTTGGATTATGTATACCCTAAAAAATAAAGCACTAATATAAAGATCCCGAACATAACAGAAATAGCTAAACAGATGATCAGCCACCATCTCATTATATTGAATATCTTCATTAACATCTTCTTCAAAGTGAGTATTTTAAAATTGCCTAATCACCCACTTAAATAATAAAGGGATGCCATCTTGAAAATAGAATAAAATCAGCCCCATAATGCCCAGGATTATAGAAACTTTTTCCTTTTTCCAGGTATCTCTGATTTTACCCATCCTATAAATTTAAGAAATTATAATCAGTAGATCAATGTAAATAATTAGGCATTTTGGTTACATAAACCATGGTTTCATTGATGAAAACAAACACATCACCAAATGTTAACCTAAAATAAAGCCCATTTACGCCACCTATTTCTTTTACCTCTTCTGCTCCTACTTTATGGATCATCTCATGCCTGAAATAATCCGTTTCAAACTTTCGAGAATATTTGAGTGCCCGTTCATCTACGTACAATGCTACTGCAGCAACAATGTCATCTTCCGTTTCTATGGCTGGGATTGGTGACGCTTCATGCAGATGGTAGCCTCCTTTTAGCGTAGCATCATCTCTCCAATCCACAGGACCTTCCCATAGCATCATACACTTGTCTTCATCTGGTGCTACGTATTCGCTCCAACTCGAGTTCCTGTATTTCCCTCCCTCAAATACAATGATGTGGTGCAACTCCAAGCTGTTAAAAGAAGGTGCTCGCGAACGTAAATTAAAGTCTAAGACAATCTGATCTCTGGTCATTAGTTGTTGGTAAAAGTGGAGCCAAACTTACTTAAAAAAGGCTTGTGTGACTTATTTGGATGACAAAAGATATAACCTCCATCTAAGCTGATTATTCACCAATACTCAAATATTAATATTCATCCTTATTTAATTTTCCTTGTTTTATTAAATCAACAACTCTTTTATGCTCCAACACAATTTTATCTGTATCTAAATATGGTTCAAACTCATAAGATAGTCTAATCTGTTTTTCATCCATATTAGTTTCTGCCCTATTTTTTATGTTAAATAAATCATTGCTTAACTGGGTCAAAAATTTAATGAAATGTTCTGTGCATCCTAAATATAGATTTCTCATGTTTTCAAGTTCTATATTAAGAGTATGACTTAATAGTATTTTTTCCATTTCGAGAGATGCTTTTCCTATTTGTTCATAAGTGTCAGCAATACGTTTAATTTCAATCGCATCTCCAGGTTTTCCAGGTTCACCAAAAGATTTGGTAGTTCTCTCATTAAGAATAAACCCCACAGCTTCAATATGTTTAATGTTGTTGTCGTTTAATTCTGAGAACCAGTCTAACATCTCCATTACGGTTTTACGGTTTTGCCACTGGTAAATAATTCTATCTTTTACCAATAAATATTCAAATGATAATCTATCGCTTGTCGATTTCAATAATTCGGACATTAAGAAAAACTCCCAATAAGGGGGTTGCTTAATAGCATAATATTTTGCTCTTGGGGTAGATCGAGAGTACTGCCTTTCTATCTCTCTACGTTTAAAGACACTATCAATTTCTTGACTCTTAAAGTTATCCTTTAGAAGGTTGACTACTTTTTTTTTAATTTGAGCTTTATCAACCGAAGGATTTAATTTATAAATCAGTGGCCTTCTATTTCTAATGTCAAAAGGAAGTTTAGATACATTCCCATAAGCTTCATTGAATACTAATATTATGTTTTCCCACCCCAACTCCTTTACAGCAAATCCAAGCTCTAACATTACATTTGGATTTTGAACTTTTCTATATCTTTCATCTTCAGGGTTAATAATTGATATATCTGCAACAAAGATATGCGACTCTTGAATTTTACGTAAAATTGTATCTGCAATATCTGGAGAACCAGTTTCATCTTTTGTATCTCTATCAGTATTAAATTCAACATTAAATTTTTCTTTCCCAAGCTCCCTAACTGAAGTCTCAATACAATCAGAAATAAAATTTCGATTATACTTTCCTTCTAAATCGGATTGCCATGAATAAAATACATTTGTTTTCATCTTTTTAAGATTATTGTTTTTCTTCCGCTCTCTTTTTCTTTTTTCTCCTTCTTCTAAATTTTCTAATCTCATTTACCACTATTGCTGGAATGAAAATAATAAGTGTAAGAGTTCCTAACACTAAAAATGCTTCTGAAACAAATGCTGTTAACCCAACAACTCTATCATTCCTCATGTCAAACCCAATCCCACACAAAAAACAGACAGAAAATATCATTGCCATATAATCCTCAGACGAAAATTTATCTTTATTTTTTTTCTTTTCAATCTTTTCTTTTTTCTCCTCTTCCTCTTCTCCTTCAACCATAAGTGTGAAGAATAAAGATGCCGTCAAACCCAGCATGTACCATGGTATAGACAATGCTACACTTATTATCATTGGTACGTAAAAATCTAACTCAGTAATAAAGGGGCGATTAAATAAGAAAACACATAAATACCAAAAAAATGAATTAATAATTACACCCGCAATGAAGGATCTCCATTGTGTTTGTATTTTCATGTATTCCTTTATACTAAACATATTATAATATTAAGTACCATTTCTAATTAAAAAAACACCAAATTTCACCAATCATTACAGGGAAAATGAAACTTTATTATACATAAACAATTGTTTTTAAGAATGTTGTGTGATTTTTTCATTACAAAAAAGTGATAAAAAATCCCCAGATTTATTCTGTGGTCTGTTATTCTATTAACAGATGCCGGAACAGGTCCGGCAGTTGGGAATTAAAAAACCCAAGTCTTTCAACTTGGGTTCTCCCCCACTATGGGTAAGCAGGGTTGGGTTGCACCTAAACTACCCTCTTCTTAAAACTTTGGACAACTGATGGTTCGGTAACGGTAATGCTTTTGGCGTTTAATGTTTAAACTAAAAGTTACCCTGTCCATTTTCTTAAAATCATCTATGATGGTTTTGTATTCTTTTAGTGTGGTTTGCAATTTTCTTAAATAGGTGTTCTCTCCTACCAGTTGGAAATGCTTGTCTAAGAATAGAATCGCCTCATTGGTTTTGTTTTTGGCATCCTTAAAACTGTTTTGGTTACACAATACCGTAGCTTCAGCATACATTTCAGCCGCTATTTCCATGGCATAACCCTCACTGGCTGCTTTGTTAAAGCCACTTTCATGTTCTTGCTTGTTCTTTGCCAAGGTTACGGTGTTTTCCCTGTTGTCGACTATGGACATTCCATTGCTCATCGGGTTTTCATAAGTCAGTTTACAGGAGATGGCTATCGGGTCCTTTTTTCGGGTTTTCTTAAACACAATTAAAATGGATTTTTGCTCTTCTGAAAAGATGTCGTTAAAGCTAATGCTCAACTTATTGCCTTTTACCGTACTGTTGTATGCATAGGTCTTCTTGTGCGACAATACCTCATACGGAAAGGTAATTTCCAATTGAGTATTTTGGGCAATCACTTTAGACATGCCTTTGAGCTCTTCTTCAAACATGCTTGGTAATTTCTCTGGAGAATCAATGAAATAGTAGTTTCCACCACCTTGTGTAGCAATGTTGGCCATTAAATCTTCATTGTAACCTGCTCCCACTCCAAATGTAGAAATGGAAATGCGGTCTTCCTCAAAAAAGGATTTGGTAATGGCTCCCAACTGCTCTGAATTGGTAATGCCTACATTGGCCAATCCATCGGATAACAAGATGACCCGATGAATCATATCTGAGTCTAAAATCAGTTTGGTGGTTTTTACCATTTCATAGCCTTTTCGGATGCCCCCTTCTAAATTGGTGCTGCTTCCAGAGTTAATACCTGCTACACGCTCTAACAAGGCGTCTTTGTCCTTTACCTTTTGTTGCGGGTAGAATACTTCTACATTGCTATCGTACAGCACCACCGAAAGGTAATCACCTTCGTTCAGGTTGTTGATGATGTATTTTAAAGCTTCCTTGGCATAAGCCAACTTGTTGCCTGACATGGAACCACTCTTATCGATAACTACCGATAAGTTGAGCGGCATACGGCTTTGAACTGCTGGAGCAGTATACGGTAGCCCTTGCAAGTGCACATAGTAATAAATGTTGTCTGTGCTCTCGGTAAAGGTGTTGTTGAGCGGTTCTGCTTTAAAGTAAAGTGATCCATTGTCGGCCAATGCGCCATGGTGTGTAGTTGCTGTTTGGCTTTGTACTTGCATGCTGAAACACAGCATGAATGCCATCATAAAAAGGGTTGTTGCTTTCATATTTTTAATTTTTAGGTTTGTTTTTCAATTGATTTTCTATTTCTTTTTGCTTTTCCAAGAGGTCTTTTTTAGAAGTGGATGAACCGCTTACGATTACTTTTCTAATGTTAAAGTCAATGTCTATGTTCGCCACCAATCTAAAGTTGATGCCCAGGTTAATGCCATCTACGGCCTTGTTGTCGTAAGCTTTTAAATAGCTGTTGTGCACCCCAACAAAAGGTTCTAAGCTCAAGTGTATTCCGCTGGTAATTTGCGCTTTAAATAGCATGGAAAGCCGTAAGGCATGTTGAAACTTGGCGTAACGGTTGGCCAACAACTCACTGTTTTCTGTGGTGCTGCCATGATTAATAATGGCCGCTGTTTTTTGTTTAAAGGAAGGAATATAAGTGAGCTTGATGTTACTGGTAAGCTGTCTTCTGTAATTGTAACGCGAAAACCTACGGTTGTATGGCGTTGTCGTTATGGCAACTGGAACAGAAAAGTAGCGGTTTTGTGTGCTCACAAATGCTGGTACAGCGTTGGTGTACAGCTCATCTTCAAAGTTGAGGCTGGTCATTCCCACTCCAACACTCAATACATTAAAACTGTAATCGGCCCCATAATAATAGCCCAACGAAGAACCTGATTTGATGCTGTGATTATCTTTAATGACAGCATGTTGGTGATTGATGTTGGCAAAGTAAGCACCTGACACACCCAATTGGGCTGTTGCATCGATAATTATTCCAACAAGAAATACGAGAATGAGTGTTGTTTTTTTAGTCATCATGTGTTGCGTTTATTAGTACAACACAAAGAGGTTACAAATGACTTAAAAATCGTTTACCAGAAAGGGTTTTTATAGGTTAATGCGCTCTTGTCTTCCACGATAAATCGGAAGCCAATAAAAGGTGAAGCAGCTTCTTTTTTAAATTCTGCTAACATCTGAGCATACTGTTGTTTTGATTCCCAACAAGCACCAAACACAATGATTTTTTCTTCTGGATTTTGAATGAACTCTGAAACGTGTGCTGCTTTGGCAATCTTTCCAAAACCATTTGGATAAACCAAGGTGTTGTCTGGAAGTACTCGGTTAAACACCTCCATAATCTCAGCCTCACTCCTACCATATCGGTTCAACTCAAACAAATCATCTACCGATGTTTTGTTTTTGGCATCCTTCAATTGTATTTTTTTGAGGCGTTTGAGAAAGGCATCACTCACCAAACCTTCGCTCTTGTCGTAAATGGTTTGATAGCCGTTACACATCGCTGTTTGTGCCATGCCACTCTTACAGCCACTAATCCATTCGGTATCATAAGGCAATCGCACTTTAATCGGTTTGGCTTTTGGTTTGTTCAATTTTAAATGGTTGTTGGTTTGGATTTCCATCCATTGGCAAAACAACAATGCTGCTTCTGGACTAATGTTGACCACAGGAAAAGCATCATAGCTTTTATTTCTAAAGTAGTCTGCTCCCAATTGCTCACAACCATAAGTTCTCCATACGGTATCTTTAACCATGGCAACTGCTAGTGCTTGTGTATTGCCAACACGCATTAAATCACTTAAAAAAGCCTTGTACTCCATGTTGGTGACAGGGAAATTGCGAATAATGTACCCGTCCACTCCTATTTTTTGATTTTTGTAGGTGATGCGCCCTTCTTCTACAGGCGTATAGATTTCCTCTTCGTAAGCCAATAGTTTGGCAATCATCTCTTTTTTCAACTGCTGGTAGTACATGATGTCTGTAGCACTGAACAGCGGTGTTTCATCTTCAGGAGTTTTAACCGGTGGTGGAATTGCTTTTTTTATTTCCGGAGCGATTAACACCGAATCAACAATCATGGTTTCTACCATGTTAGCAGCAGCTTTGTAATAAATTTCTGGTATGGAAGAGTCATTGGCGGCCAATACAGGTTCTAGTTCCGAAAGTTCATGATTCCATGCTGGTGCATCGGTAGTTTGAAGTTCTGTCGTGTTTTCTTTTTCTACTGCTGGTGTTCTCGAATAGTAGATGTATGCCACAGAGACAATGGTTAACAAAGCAATGATGATCCACAACCACACCAGGTTAATGGCACTCATCCAGTTTCGATTCGGGTTCAACCTTTCTAGCATTTCAGCCTCTTTCTCAGGACTCAATGTAGCATCATAATCCTGATCAAAAACGATTTGAGCCATAGCCACATCCTGCTCCGCTGAAAATTCATTCAGTGAATAAGCGTTCAGGAGAGCATCTAAGTTGCCCTCGTCTATGTGGTTATTCTGCTTCATATCCTTTATTCTCTACACAGGTATTGGTTTGATCCATCACAGTGCTTCTGAGCCTTAAATTGTATACTTTCAATTGCTTTTCTGGTCGGTTTACATAAGGCGCAATGTCTTTGTAAGCATAATCCTGTGCTTTCATTAACAGCAATACCCTTTGCCAATCTTCTAAGGCTTCCAATACTTTTTTTAGACAACGCATCAAAGGTGATTCTTCCTTGTTGCTGCCTTCTTCTTTTAGAGGAATGCTTAAGTTGTCGAGCAACTCTGTGGTAGAAACTTGTTTGCCTTTGGTATCGCGTAAGTGGTTTCGTAAATAGTTGGTAAAGACTTTAAATAGGAAGCCTACAAAGCGGTTTTCATCCTTAAACGTATAGTTGTCTATGGAGTCAATGACTTTGTAAAGGGTCTTGTAAACCAAGTCCCAGGCATCATCTTCACTCACTTTCCATTGGGTAATGGCATAGCCGTACAGCTTTTTGCCATAGCGCTCGTAAAGAATACGTATCGATTCTTTGTCTTTTTTCTTCAACTGCGTTATTAAATCAAACATGGAAATGGTAATGTCCCATGTAAATTTATGTTTTATGTATACAACACAAAAAGGTTACAGCAGAAAATTGTTTTAATCCCAGGCAATTCTGCGACAAGTTTGTTCAATGGCTTTTTATCTTTTTATTCTTTTTAAGAATACATCACTCAAAATAAACACTTAACCACCTGAATAATAGACTCTTGAATTGAATGTCGTAAGAATGTCGGGTACGTGTCGTTGTGTGGAATTAATGTCTAACTTAATATTGTTTCCAGTTATAAACACTTAAATTTAACAACATGGAAAAAGAATTTATTTCAGAAAAAATTGTGTACTACAGAAAGCTCAGGGGAATTACTCAAGAAGAGTTAGCCGAAAAAACAGGGTTAAGCGTACGTACCATCCAAAGAATTGAATCAGCAGATGTAGATGCTAGATTGTATACTTTAAAATCCATTGCTGATGCGTTGTCCATAAGCATGGATGCATTTAATGCGCCACCATCTCAAAAAGCTAAAGGGCAATTGGCATCCATCCACTTTTCTGCTCTTATTGGTTTCTTGTTTCCGCTTGGAAACATTATTATCCCATTAATTTTTTGGTTGTACAAAAAAGATCAGGTAGATGGTATGGACAGGCATGGAAAAGCAGTTGTAAATGCCCAAATATCTTATATGATTCTTTCTTTTAGCATGGTCATCGTATTTCTACTTGTAAACATTGGTAATCTAAAAGGCATCGGAACAAACGAAATGTCTGAATTTCCAATAACCTTAGGATTGATACCATTGTTTCTCATCAGCATTATAGAAATTATCGGAATTGTAAGCTCAATTGTAAATGGTGTTAGGGCATACAATGGAAAAGATAAAGTTCGTTACCCATTATCCTTTAAGCTTATTAAATAAAGAAAGTTATTTGGTGGTGGAATTACTGAGATTTCACTGCTAAATCGTCTTGCGCTCTTTTTAATTATTATAGTTACTTTAGGGTTCTTAATGTAATTATGAGAGAGTTATTTAAAAAAATACAACTAGAAGAGGATGCCTTTTTAGACATTACCAGGGAAAAAGTAAGTAATGGGCGTGTAATTGGTGGTCGTGCAGAGCAAGAATACTACAGTTTAAAGTTTAAGTATAATGAATGTCCCATTATAATGGATTGTATGCTTGGTCAGCAATCTGTTGCGCGTATTACTTGTTTGTTACCTAAAAACAATGATCTTCATAACTTTTCTATTGCTACAAGAAGCCATATAGCAGTACTCTTTTGGGCTTATAAAAACAGGTTTACATTGGAAACGGAAGATAGTATGCTTAGCAAATTTATAAAACACAATGCAGCTTATAAAGAGCTTAATGCGCTATCTAAAAGAACAAAGTTTCAACCAGCAATTACTGGGATTAATAAAGGTGATTCTTACATTTTACTTACGGAGTATCATCTCTTTTTTCCACAAAGAAATGAAAGCTTTATGCCATTGATTCAGTTTTATAAAGACTTGATAGATTACTTTAAATAAGTTTATTCAACCACTACTACTAAATCATCATAATTATTATGACTACCTTGGTTTCTTAATAAAAGGCAATGACTCGATTTATTAAATACATACTTATTCTCATTGTCCTTTGTTTTTATGTGTCAATTAGTTTCGCCCAACCTAAATCAGACAAAGGAAACCTCTCTATTGCTGCACGTGGTAAAGCTGCTGGAATTGCATTTTTTCTCTTGGAGGATGTAAACATTAGAACTGGAACTTTAGGTGTAGAATTCACTTATAAAAACAGGCACAGCCTTGGTGTTGATGTTAGCTATTGGAAATTGTGGTATCAGAATGATGATCCAGATCCTATCCCACTGTACGATGAAATTGAGAAAAGAACTTTTTTGTATGTAGATTATAAATTGCATTTATTTAAAATAAAGGATGTTCATTTTTACATGAATGCTTATTATAAAAATGGTACCTATAAAATGTGGTACAACAGGTACTATGATAATGATTCTAGTGGCATAGATCTTAGTTTTACTAATTCTACAACAACTGGGAAATTTTATGAGGTAGGCCTTGGTATTGGTGCTAAGTACTACTTTAACAACAGTAGGGTTGGTATTGATTTTAGTGTGAATGCTGCTGCCCGTTATGGAACTAATGATAAAATCATTTATGACATCAACCTATACGAAGTTCAATATAATGTAAAAGAACAAGACTACCTTCCTTACTTAAAGCTAAACCTATTCTATATCATTAAAAAACCGAGTGGATTTAAGTAGTTTTAAGCCCATTAAAAATTTAGCACTAAAAAAAATATTCTTCGAATTACCCTGATCCCCTATTCTACTAACAGAAATTGATTAAATGAAATTGAAAAGCATTAAATACATTGTAATTGCAATCGCTTTAATTGGTTGTTCTGAACCTCAATATACTTTTTTAGATATAGAGTCGGGAACAATAGAATTGGACAAAGGTGAAATGAATGCCATTCAAAACCTGATTTCAGCATACAATATTCCTAAAGAGGATATACTAATTACAGTGGATCAAACATCTTATAATTATACGTTTAGCATCACAAACAATTACATTACTAAACTTAATTTCGACAGCCAACCCTTTCATGATATGAGGTTTGTTAGTGATTTTAAACACTTAGAACACATCACCATTTCTAAATCGGGAATTAGTAAAGTAGAAGGGATAGAAAACCTCGGCAAGCTAAAACACCTCGAGTTGATAGATAATAATATTGAAAGTTTAAGCTTAGCAACAGAAAACAATACCATTGAGTATATAAACTTATATAATAATAAATTACAAAATTTGGAAGGGATTAAAAGTTTCAAAAAACTCATATCCCTTTCTGCAGGAGGCAATCAAATTACAGATGCAAGTGCAATCAATAATAACAATCACATTAAATACCTCACCTTAGACAATAATCTATTAGATAGTTTAAGGGTTGAAAATTGTGAGAGTCTACATGATATCAGCTGTAATAACAACGGGTTGGAATACTTTCAATTAAATAATTTAAGCGGATTATCTAACGCCAATTTTGAAAACAACAACATCTCAAATTTTGAAATTAACAATACGCAGTTGCACGAGTTAAACTTAACAGGAAACAACATTGAGCATTTGCCCGAGAATTTTAATGAAGAAACAGTTGTAAATTTAGTTTATGAGAATGTTGCTAAGCAGCCAACAAAAGATAAAAAAGGAACAGGTAATGAGTTTTGGGACGAAATGTATGAAATGATGGATTCTCTTGAACTGGCCAATGGAGTAATTTACACGGATGATCAATTATACAACAGTGGTAGTTCTTTAGGGAGGTATTCTGTAGCTGCAGGAAGTTGGGGAGAAAAAGGTGTTTTAGAATCTGTAACAGGAAATACTTGGCTAAAATTTACAAACCCTGTAAAGGCAAGTAGTCATGTAGCGGTTAATTTTACAGTTGAAACGGGAAAAATAAGGGTGTATCTTGAGGGTGATCAAGAAAGAGGTGCGCTGAAATACCAAACTGCCGAAAAGAACAAACCTGGATTTATTTTTGGGAATGCATTTAAGGATTCAGAAAAATTGGGACTATACACTTATTTTATAAGAATAGAATCAGAAGAAGGAACAGCTAAAGGAATAAAATACGATATAAAGTATTAACCTTACTCAAATTCCACTACCAAGTCATCCTGCTCTACCATTACACCACCTTTGAGGTGTACGGTTTTTACTTTTCCATCAAATGGTGCAGTAACGGTACTTTCCATTTTCATGGCTTCGATAATGAATAGCGGATCATTCTTTTTAATGGCATCTCCAGCTTTAACTACCACAGCACTTAAGCTGCCCTGTAAAGGCGCACCTATTTCCTTATCGGCTTCTGCTTTTACATGAGCTACCTTATCGGTTACCGCATTGTTATCCTTTACTTCTATTACACGTGTAGCACCATTAAACTTAAAGAATACAGAACACATGCCGTCTTCATTAGGTTTGGTAACATAAAGCAGTTTTACTAAAATGGATTGTCCGTTCCCTAATCGTACCAATATCTCTTCGTTATTATCTAAACCAAAGAAAAAAGCCTTGCTTGGCAAAGGAAACAGGTCACCGTATTTTTGATAATCAGTATGGTAATCTTTAAATACCTTAGGGTAAAGCTTGTAGCTCAAGAAATCCAATTCATCACAGTGTTTGCTGTATTCTTTTTGGAAAACGGCAAACTCCTTTTCGAAATCGATTGGTGCTAAATGTTCATTTGGTTTGTTAGTGTAAGGTTTTTCATCTTTCAACACCATCTTACTGATGTCTGCAGGGAAACCTCCATGTGCTTGTCCTAAGTCTCCTCTAAACAGTGCTTTTACTGAATCAGGAAAGGATAAGTCAGCTCCTTTTTCTCGTATATCCTGAGTAGTTAATTCATTGGATGTTAGAAACATAGCCATATCACCTACCACTTTACTTGAAGGGGTAACTTTTACCAAGTCGCCAAACAAATCATTCACTTCTTGGTAGTTTTGTTTGATGGTTTCAAACTTCTCTTCTAACCCTAAACCTCGTGCTTGTGGACGTAAGTTAGAATATTGCCCCCCAGGTATTTCATGGTCAAACACCTGTGCAGTACCAGCTTTTAAGCCAGATTCAAAAGGATAGTAGACTTCTCTTACAGCTTCCCAATAATTAGAGAACTCGTTCAATGACTTAATGTTCATTGGGCGCTCTCTTTCTGTGCCTTTCAGCATGGCCACTACTGAATTAAAATTAGGCTGAGAAGTCAGTCCACTCATAGAGGCCAAAGACACGTCCATAATGTCTACTCCAGCTTCTACTGCTTTCATATATGTCGCTACTTGTAAACCTGAAGTATCGTGCGTATGTAAATGTATTGGAATGTCTAACTCTTCTTTTAACTTGGTAATCAATACTTCTGCTGAATAAGGTTTTAGCAAGCCAGCCATGTCTTTGATGGCTAAAATATGAATGCCTTCGTCTCTTAAACGCTTAGCTAAGTCAACATAGTAATCTAAAGTATACTTGGTCTGGTTGGCATCTAAAATGTCTCCCGTATAGCAAATACAACCTTCAGCAATGGAATTGGTACGTTCTTTCACTGCTTTAATGCTGGTCTTCATTCCATCTAACCAGTTGAGTGAATCGAAAATTCTGAAGACATCTACTCCATTCTCTGCACTTTTTTCAATGAAACGTTCTATCAAGTTGTCTGGGTAAGCCGTATATCCTACCGCATTAGAACCTCTGATAAGCATTTGTAACAAGGTGTTGGGCATGTGCTCTCTAAAAAGCTGCAAACGTTTCCAGGGAGATTCTTTTAAGAAACGGTAAGCCACATCAAAGGTAGCTCCACCCCATACTTCCATAGAGAACATATTTGGGTTATTCTTTACAAATCGATCTGCCACATTGAGCATGTCTACCGTTCTCATTCTAGTTGCCAATAAGGATTGGTGGGCATCTCTAAATGTAGTGTCGGTATAATGGATTTGCTTATCAGCTCTTATCAACTGTGCAAACTCTTCTGGGCCGTGTTTATCTAATAATTGTTTGGTACCATCTGGAAATGGTGCAAAACGATCAAAATCGGGTAATACCGGGTCTATGAATTTTTTAGTCTTATCAACGAACTTTACATCTGGGTTCCCATTCACAATGGTCTCTCCAATGTAGTTAAGCAACTTTGTTCCTCTATCACGCGTACGTTTAAAGTCGAACAGTTCTGGGTAATTCTCGATGAATTGTACGGTACAATTTCCTTCTTGAAATACCTCGTGACTAATGACATTTTGGACAAACTTAATGTTGGTCTTTACTCCCCTTATTCTAAACTCATTTAATGCTCTATTCAATCGCTGTGAAGCTCCTTTTAGGGTTCTGCCTGATGCACTTACCTTGCAGAGCATGGAATCAAAGAAAGGGCTAATGGTGGTACCTGGAACAGCACTTCCTTCATCTAAACGAATGCCAAAACCAGCTGCATTTCTGTAGGTAATAATGGTTCCGTAGTCCGGTGTAAAGTCGTTTTTAGGATCTTCTGTGGTTATTCTACATTGTATGGCATAACCATCGCATTTAATGTCTTCTTGGCTCTTGATAAATATTTGTGGGTGAGCCAATGCTCTACCTGTAGCAATCATAATTTGAGAACGAACAATGTCTATGCTCGTCACCTCTTCAGTAATGGTGTGCTCTACCTGTATTCTTGGGTTCACTTCAATAAAGTAGATGTTCTCTTCAGCATCTACCAAAAACTCTACTGTACCTACATTGGTATAGTTAACATGTTTACAGATGCTTAAGGCATAACTGTAAAGGGCATCTTTTGTTGCTTGTTTGATGGAAGAACAGGGCGCTACTTCTACTACTTTTTGAAACCTCCGTTGTACGGAACAATCTCTTTCATACAAATGAACCATGTTGCCATGCTCATCTGCCATTATCTGTACTTCTATGTGCTTAGGATTTTCAACGAATTTCTCTATGAACATGGTGTCGTCACCAAAGGCTCTTAAGGCCTCGTTACTTGCTTCTCCAAATGCTTTGGAAATTTCTTCCTTATTTCGAATAACACGCATCCCTCTACCACCACCACCAGAGGCTGCTTTTAACATTACTGGATAACCAATTCTACCTGCCTCTTCTTCTGCAATAGCCACTGAAGTAACGTCTTTAATGTTGTCTTCTATTACAGGAACGTTACATTCTAATGCGATTTTTTTAGCAGCCACCTTATCACCCAACATGGCCATAGCTTCTGGTGTAGGGCCAACAAATTTAATGCCTGCTTCTCTACATTTGGTAGCGAATTCTACATTTTCTGACAAGAATCCATAACCGGGATGAATGGCATCTACTCCTTTTTCTTTGGCTAGATTGATAATGATGTCAATGTCTAAGTATGGTTTTAAGGCTTCATCGTTTTGACCAATCTGGTACGATTCGTCTGCCTTATATTTGTGTTGTGAGTAACGATCTTCATTTGTAAAAATGGCAACTGTTTTTACGCCTAATTCAGATGCGGCTCTTAAAACTCTAATTGCAATTTCTCCTCTGTTAGCAACCAACAACTTGTTGATATTGAGGTAATCACTACTATTTTCCATTACTTGCTTTTTGGTGTTTTTGGTTCGTATATAGTTACAAACTTAGAACAAACTATTGCAAGAATTAATGTTTAAAATCACAATCTATTTGAAGTTATTCACAAGTTATTAAGGCAAGAAATAGTTCGGTTATAATTCACGGTACATGCTATAGGTATCTAACAACCCTTTTGTTTGGTGGTTAAATGCTTTAGGGTTGGTGCCGATGATTTTGAACCCTAATTTTTCCCATAGCTTCACTGCAGGAGTGTTATCTGCAACAACAGCGTTAAACTGAATGGCCGTATAGCTCAGTTGTTTTGCTTCTGATAGGGAATGTTTTCCTAATAAAACACCTATCCCTTTTCCTTTTTGGTTATCAGCCACCATGTACCCTCCATTGGCAACATGTTTCCCAACTCCAGGGTTGTTGGGTTTTAAGATGTAACTACCTACAAGGGTGCCTCCATCAGTAGCGACATAAGTTGTTACTCCCTTTCCAAACCAAAACAACTCCCATTCATCATAACTAGTTGATTCATTATGCATAAAGGCTTCTCCAGCCTTTACCACCTCCATAAACATGCTGTAAAGCTCTGTTTTATCAGATGAGCTCGCTTTTCTAACGGTAATACTCATGATGGGTTTACTTTATAAATTTTATATAAACGGTAACAATGGATCGTTGCAAATAAAGCTGCCCCTACTGCTAAAGGAGTCGCTTCTATCAATATGCCATAAGCAAAATAGATGCAACTAGCTAACAAATGTAGCCACCTGAACCAAGTCATGTTGCTCATGTTTACAGACAGCAAACTAACAAATAATGCAGTATATCCAATGTATTCAGCCATTACAGGTACAATTCCATTCTAATGTCACAGCGCTCGTATGGTGTATCTTTTGGTACTGGTATTTCTTTAAATCCTACTTTTTGATACAACGTAAGTGCCGGTGTTAATTTTCTACTAGAATCTAAGAATAAGCGTTTTACACCATGTTGTCCAGCATAATCAATACAAGCATACATTAGCTTTTGCCCTATTCTCATTCCTTTATAATCAGCAGTTACGGCCATTTTTGACAATTCAAAAACACCTTCTCCTCTTTTAATCAGGGCAACAGTACCAACTACTTTCCCATCGATTAAAGCAAACAATATCTGTCCACCATCTTTTAAAATATACTTCTGGGGCTTAGTAAGTACTTCTCTGTCATAATCTTCTATGTAGAAGTATTTATCTAACCATTCAAAATTGAGTTGGGCAAAATCATTGGCATATTGTTCTTCAAATGCAATGATGTCTACTTTTAGTTTTTCCATTACGTTCATGATTTTTTGTTTTTTAATTGTTCTTGTGTTCGTTCTTTAAATCCTTTGTCAAAGAATTTATCTTCTAAGGTTGAAATAAGCTCCAAGGCATCTAATCCTTTTAACGCCTTCTCTACACCGCTCTCTCCAGCATCCCATATCTTTTCATATTCTGGAAGTTTTTTAATGGCCCTGGTTGATAAATCCAAGACTCTTTTTCTAGAATCAGTTGGGTCTTTTTCAGAAATCAAATAACCGGCATCCATCATTTTATTAGTGATGTGTATAACTGATGGATGTGCCATTCTAATGCTCTCTGCAATTTCTGTTACACTTTTTGCCCCTCTAGATTTGAGTAGCTTAAAGATAACATACCAGTTGGGCTCAATGTCCACATCTAAGTCACTATAGAGTCTTCTACCCTCGTGCATCATAGCATCACTTATTCTTTTAAGTCGCATGGTAAATCCTAAATAACCCAGTTCTTTTACAAAATCGTTGTTCTCCATAATCACTTTTTACGTAGTTAACTACGCAAATATACAGATTTTTATGTAGTCAACTACATTTAATCGATTTTATTTTTCATTTTAGTGAAAGAATATTCTATTTACGCCACTTTCTTTTGCTTATTTTTACCACCAATGAAAAACAACGTTTCACTCACTGAGCTTTTAAACATTAAGCATCCTGTAATTATGGCTCCTATGTTTTTAGTGAGCAATGTTGCTATGCTACTTGAAGCTGGAAAAGCTGGAATTACTGGCTGTGTCCCTGCCCTCAATTATAGAACCATTGAAGAATTTGAGGCCGCTTTAAAAGAATTGGATGAAAAATGTGAGGGTCCATATGGTGTTAACTTAATAGTAAATAAGTCTAATTTCTTATACAAGGAACAACTTAAAAGCTGCTGTGAGTATAAAGTAGATTATATCATTACCTCTTTGGGCTCCCCTGAAGAAACCATAAACATGGCCCATAAGGCTGGTGTAAAGGTGTTTTGTGATGTGGTTAACTTGGAGTACGCTAAAAAAGTAGAAGGACTTGGTGCTGACGCGCTAATAGCTGTTAACAAAGAGGCAGGCGGACACTTTGGTCCTACCTCCTATGAAGAATTAGTACCACTGTTAGTGGAGAACTGTAACATTCCTGTAATTTCTGCTGGAGGAGTTGGCAACCACGAGCAAATGCAAAAGATGTTAAACCTCGGTGCTGCAGGTGTTTCTGTAGGAAGTTTGTTCATTGCTTCTACAGAAAGTGATGTATCACAAGAATATAAAGAAGCCTGTGTGACCTACGGTGCTAAAGACATTGTAGCCAGTAATAAACTTTCTGGATCAGACTGTACGGTTATCAATACGCCTTATGTTAAAGAAATGGGCACACAACAAAATGGATTGGAACGGTTTCTAAATAAAAACAAACGACTTAAAAAATGTATTAAGGATTTTACCTTTTATAAAGGGATGAAGAAGTTTGAAAAAGCTGCTTTTAGCGCGACTTACAAAACGGTATGGTGTGCTGGTCCTTCTATAGAACATGTTAAAGCCGTTAGACCAGTAGGTGAAATCGTAAAAGACTTGGTAAATGGATGAACAAGCATTGCTTAAAAAAATGAAGCGGCAGGTCTTTCTATTGGGAAAGTTTAAAATTCCGCTTATCGGCTTTACAAAGACGAAACTGATCGCAATTGATGACACTTCTGTAAAAGTGAGTGTTGCGTTAAGAAGAAGAACAAAGAATCATTTAAACTCGATGTACTTTGGAGCATTGACTGTTGGTGCTGATGTTGCTGGAGGAATACATGCTTTTTACTTTGCACAGTTGAATAACCAAAAAGTATCCTTTGCATTTAAAGGAATGAGTTGTGAGTTTATCAAACGTGCAGAGTCTGATTGCACTTTTGTCTCTAATGATGGAAAAAAAGTAGAAGCTGCTATTCTTAAGTCTATTGAAACTGGAGATAGGGTAAATGAAACCACGCATGTAAATGTTTTTGATGCAGAACAAGAATTAGTTGCTACTTTTGAAATGATTGTATCCGTTAAATGTAAAGCTTAATTATGAGTTGTTCGTCCCACTGCTGCGGTGCAGAAAAAATATTTGACGAAAAGGGAGTGAAAAAGGCCCTAAAGAAGTACCGTAAAAAAGGTCCAGACAATTTTTCTTCAAAATTATTGGATTCATTGTATAATGAAGATATCAAAGGATTGTCTTTGTTAGATATCGGTGGTGGTATTGGCATCTTACAGCATGAACTATTAAAAAAACACCTCTCCCACACCACCGATGTAGATTCTTCTCATGCTTATATTGCTGGAGCCAAAGAATTAATGGAAGAAAATGGCACCCAGGATAAAATGAAGTTTATTCATGGTGATTTTAATGACCATCATAATGAAATAGAACAACATGATATTGTTACACTGTCTAGGGTAGTATGCTGTTACCCAGATGTAGATCAACTCATTAACAATTCCATTAGCAAAGCGAATAAGTATTACGGATTAGTATACCCTGCTGATAATTTTATTTTTAAAACAGGTATAGGCTTAATGAATTTTGGACTTTACTTAAGAAGAAACCCTTTTAGAACTTTTGTTCATTCTGTAGATAAAATGAATGGTCTAATTTCCAACCATGGATTCAAAAGAGTGTATTTAGGGAATGCTTTTTTATGGAGAATTGCTTTATACAAACGAGTTAATTGATGCGTTATTTACTTATCCTCATATTAATCCTTGGTTTTGGCTCAGTAAAATCACAGAACAATGCCGGTAAATTTGGCTTAGAAATTACCAAAGCAAAAATTGGGGTTAATGCTGGTCCTTATAGAGGTCGAACGACTCAAACCAGTGGTTTTTTTGATCAAGGTGTTGCCGGTTTTATGCAAGTTTATTTACCTTTTCAAGTTACTGCGGACTATCAACTGAACTTTTCCGATAGCGCTACCATAACAAATGAATATAACAACCGTAAATTTTTATTGAGACCCTCTGCCCTCTTGCATATTGTTGACAATGGTAGTTACGCCATGGGTATTGGTTTTCAGACCAGTTTTTTAATCACCAAACAATTTTACCTTGAGTATCAAATAGGTGGCGTTTATTTAGAGGCGCCTGTAAAAGCCGCTCCAGATTTGAAAAGTGGATTTAACCTACATCATTTTGCGTCTATTAGTAAACCGATTAGCAGGCACTTCTCAATTTCATTAGGCTACATACACATGTCTGGTGCAGGCTTGGGGAATGGCGCAGTCTCAAACCAAGATGTTATTAGCTTAGGACTTAAATGGAACTTATAAGCCGTTTACAATTGAATATAGAATTGAAGAAATGGACCAAAACCTCTTTCATCTTGTTTGCCCTCTATAGCTTTTATAGGAATGCTTAATCGAATTTGGCTAATAGAAGTCAATTTGAAATCCAAATATGGAGAATAAGCCAATACATAAGTATTTCCATTGTTTAAATAGGACCTGTTTTTGATAGGAAGAATATGTTCAAAGGTTAACCCTATGTTTATTGATGGAGTGAATCCAGATTTTTCATTGAGAAAGGTATTTCTAATAATATTTGGCTCAGCTATTCGAGCAGCAAAGCCTATTGCATAGCCTACTAAAGTGACATCTTTTGTTCCTTCAACTGGATCCTCTTTACCATTTCTATAATGAGCAGATGCATGTAATCCAAATTTGGATGAAGCAATATAAATTATTCCTATTGTATAAGCACTGCTTGCCACAGAATAAAAATTATCAACCAAAGAATCCTTATTGACATCTCTTGATGGGGAACCCCAGTTTTCAAAAAGGGTTACGTTGGCCCCTGCTACTATTTGAAAGGAGTTTTTAGTTAGATTTTCGTAGTACACAGCAGTGCTATTCTGTTCTTGCTGCAACCGTTTCCCTCTTTTTCCAAAAGGCGAAGCATTATCAAATCCAATTCCAATACCTATAGTTGTCAGTCCTGCTTGTTGCGCAAAATTGAATCTTGTTTCGTGTAAGAAATTATATTTTTTTGGTGTTTTTAGTTTAAAAGGAGTCAGTATTAGTTTCTGTAAATTACCTTCAGTTCTCATTTGGAAGGATGCGGTTAGGAATTGATTACTTAATAAATTATCCCTGTTAAATATAGTAGGGGTTGAATTGGCATCAAGTAATGAGCTGTTTTGATAATGGAACTTGACATCTTCATTCTGTCCATAAGTGAACAAAACCAACCCTATGAGCATGACAAGTAAACATATTACTTTCACATTCTTCATTCTATTTTACTTTCACATTCTCCATTCTATTTTACTTTAACATATTTATTCGATACCCATCCAGAATACTTTGATGTCTTAATTTGATACCAGCCATTATTCTCACTAATTATTTTAATTTTCTTACTATTCTTTAGCTGACCGACTACTTTAGCTTCTTTGGAAGGTTTTTTTCGCACATTCAGTTTCGTCTTAACAGCTACAACGCCTTTCCTACTTTTCTTTTTTTCTCTTGGTGTTTCCTCTTCTTCTTCAATCACCTTTCCAGGTGTAATAACTTGATATACGGGATTACCACCTTTAACTGCTTTTAAGACCATGTTCCTATTTGGTTTTGATGTTTTGTAAGAAACATGTACCCAATCAGGATTTTTAGTCGTTCCAAATTCCCAAATCAACTGATCAAACTCTAAATTGTCTTTAATGTAATCAAACAACTGCTTGTTGGTAATCCCATTAGTAGCATCTATATCAACCGCTTCCCCTTTACAATGTTGAGAGGTTCCACTACCTCCTATTCTCTTATTTAACGCAACACTCCTAAAGAATGAATTGATGCGAATAGGCTCATTGAAATGAGTTCTTAGGGGTTCAAATACTTTTTTAGCCAACTCTTTCATGGCAGCTAATTGTTTTTCATCAGGCTCATTCCTAATTCTATTACGTGTAGCTGTATCACTTCTAACACCTTCTTTATAACTAATGTGTTTACTAATTTTTGTTGTTGCCATACTATTTTCTTGTTTTATCGGTTTAAAAATAATAATCAATATGAAGATTTACTAACCCTTTGCTTTATTATTTTTGCGTCATGTTAAAAAACACTTTTGTTGTCTTTGTTCTTTTAGTTTTCTTTTCTTGTCAAGAAGAAAATCCTAAACCTGTTGTTCACAAAAGTGTGACTAAAGCTATTGTAGAACCTCTACCTCCTAAACCAACGCATGATTTAATTACGGATGAAAATGTTGTGGAGCGTTTAACAGCTTATGGTAAAGAAAATCCTGAAACCGTGGTTGACATATACACTACCAAAGGAAAAATTAAAATTAGACTTTTTAAAGATACACCGTTGCACCGTGCCAATTTCATACTATTAGCCAAGAGTGGTTACCTTACACATGCCTTGTTCTCTAGAGTTGACGAACAGTTTATGGCTCAATTTGGAGGTTCTTATGATGAATTACAGAAAGACATTCAAGATACGCTTGGTGTTTATACTATTCCTGCTGAAATGAGCCATCATCGTTTTCACAAAAGAGGCGCATTAGCAGCTGCTAGAAGTTATAGTAATAACCCAGAAAAGAGATCAGCTTGTAATGAAATGTATTTTGTTGAGGGACTAAAGTACAGTGACATCTCGTTAGATCATTATGAAGGGGAAAATAACTACACGTTTACAAAAGTCCAAAGAGATTACTACAATAATAATCCTGGGGCAGCTCACATAGATGGTGAGCACACTGTTTTTGGCCAAATAATACAAGGGTTTAGTGCTGTTCCAAAGCTGACACATGTTGAAACAGATTCAAGAGATTGGCCAGTAACCGATATTTATGTGGACTCAGTCGTTGTAATAAAATAATCCTAAAAAACTCATTAGCTCTATATTTTGAAGATTTTATCTTAACTATTATATTTGCAAAAAAAATGCATCATGAGATTAGGGCAATTAGCAAGACAATTAGACATTAAACCAGAAAAAATAGTCTCTTATTTAGAGAAAGAGAAAGAAATAACCATTAAATCTCACCCTAACTCAAAGGTTGATGATGATTTGATTGCTGGAATTACTGACCACTTTAAGCCTGCTGTAGAAGAAGTTGAAGTTGCTGAAGAACAAACAGCTACAAAAGAAGAACCTGCTGCTGTTGAAGAAGAAACCAAAGAAGAGCTTGTAGAGCCTGAACATATTGAAACTGTGAAGCCAGAAGCTCCTCAAGAATTAAAAATTGTAGGAAAAATAGATTTGCCGGATAAATCTCAGATAAATGTAGAAGTTGACGGTGTTGTTTATGATCAGGAAACATTAGATAATAAAAAGAAAGAAGAACTTAAAGAGGATCGAGAAAGAAAAGCAATAGAAAAAGAAGCTAAAAGAAAAGAAGAGGAAGAAAAAAAGGCAAAAGCAAGAGAGCAACGAAAAATTGAACAGGAGCGTCAAGCAATGCTTGAAACGGAAAAGAACAACATCTTAACCCAAGAAGAAGAAAAAAAGAAAGCGGCCATCATTAAAGCCCAACAAGATCGCGAGCGAAAGCTTGAAGAAAAAAGAAAAGCGAGACAAGCAGCACATTACGCTGAACAGTTTACTGCCAAATCATCTTCTCCTAAGAAAAAGAAGGCCGAAGCTGTAACTGAGAAAGAAGAAGCTATTGTTGATAACTCAATCACCCCGAATACAGCTACTACTGTAGATGTTGAGACGGAAAAAGAAAATTTAAACGGGTTTCAGAAGTTTATT
The DNA here is from genome assembly GCA_029262875.1 of Flavobacteriales bacterium. Taxonomy (GTDB): domain Bacteria; phylum Bacteroidota; class Bacteroidia; order Flavobacteriales_E; family Vicingaceae. The sequence goes on along the minus strand of JAJCYO010000098.1, from coordinate 13,064 downwards.
AAGTGGTTAAACACTTAATTTTTTCAACACACCTATTTTTTAATTAGTCGGGCAATTGGATACCTGTTGTGTGTACTCTCATAATAGGGTGATCTTTTATAAAGGTAGTGTAATTGTTGGTTACGACTTTTAGCAAATTCACTATCCTCTTGCTTCTTTTTCTCAAATGCTGTTTTTAAAATCTTATCACTGGCTAACATTTCTTTAGCAGTTGCTTCAAAAGAAAACGAAGAGAACCACTCTTTTTGTTGCAGTATCCCATCAAAGAAATTCCAAGCAAAAAAAGAATCTACTCCTTTAGGCTCTAATGTTTCTACAATGTAGCGGTTTCCTGGTTGATTGACAAAAACCACATAATCGTTTTTATAAAACTGTACAGGAACAACCCGTTTTTCCAGTTCTACATTGTAATGTAGGTAGTGTCCTTCATAAGGTTGTTTAACCGTTTTATAATCTTTTATGTAATACATCTCTACCTCTACAAGCGTATCCTTAGCCAATCGCTTCATACTAATCTTATTCCATTTAAATCGATCAATTACTGCAATATATGCTTGAGGAATAATATAAGCAGTTGGTTTAATCACTTTTTGAGTTGCTACATATTTATTATAATAGTTAATTTTCTTCGTGTAGGGTTTCTTCTGATTGTAAACCTGATAAGTGGCACCTTCACCAAACTCACTTTTTTCATATTCAACTTGATAGCCTTTAAAATCAATTCTTTCGTACGAAGTAGTATCATGTGCCCAAGCCAATTCAAATTCTGTTTGACTCATCACATCTTCTATTGCTCTTTTTCGCGCAGCTTTTAATTCATCATGATTTTTATGCATCCACTTCAAAGTCGTCAATAAAAATTCATAGGTATGCTCTACTCTATCTCTATATGGCTTATACTTTAATGCTTCTGTTACAAAACCTAAGGCATTGAATAAAGTTGAAAATCCTGTAGAGTATCTTGGAGTATCTAAATAATCTTTAATCCCTTCGTCTGGTGTCTTTTTATAATTGTATACATAAGGAATAATTTCCTTTTTCTTTTCTTTCATGTCTTCATATAAGAAAGGAAGCATTTCATTTTTAAGATAATCTTTCAAATGTTTATTTAGTTTATCAGGCTGACTGGCTATTAAACTCATTGTGTATTGAAAATCTGCTCCATTGGTAGTATGTGTATCAATAAAAACATCAGGTTTACAAGTGTGGTAAATCTGTGTAAATATTTGAGCGTTCTTGGTGTCACACTTGATAAAATCTCTGTTTAAATCCCTGTTTTTAAAATTGCCCCTAAAGCCATACTCCTCTGGTCCATTTTGGTTGGCTCTACTACAACAACTTCTGTTTAACCCTCCACCAACATTGTAAAAAGGAATAATGCATACAATGGTTTGTTCTAATAGTTCAGCGTATTCTTCTATGGTTAATAAATCATTTGCCAATTTTATACTGGCATCTACACCACAAGGTTCGCCTGGATGAATGGCATTGTTAATTAACAGCACACTTCTGTTTTTTGCTTGAAGTGATTTAGGGCTAAAATCCTTATCACCAGAAATAATAAATACATTAATCTCTCCGCCTACATCACTCAATCCTCCAGGGTAAAATTGAGCCCTATCGTCTTTCTTTGCTAAAGCACGATAAGCTTCCTGTGCTTCCTCATAAGTATATGTCTTATTATTAAGGTACTTGTAGTCTTCAACTTGAGCAGTTACAGATAGTGATAGTGATAAAAGAACCGCTAATGGAATAAATAAAACTTGTCTCATAAGTTCAAATAGTTTCCTCAAAAATAACGGAAATTTTGTAATTTTAATGGTTCAAATTTAAACGAAGAATATGTCTACTATCTCTAAAGCTAATTTTAATTTTCTAGCTAAACTGAAAAAAAATAATGACCGTGATTGGTTTAATGCCAATAAAGAAGAATACTTAGAACAACACCAAAACGTGATTGATTTTGCTGATGGATTATTATTAGAAATGAATAAACATGACAACATTGAAACGGTTTCTGGTAAAAAAAGTTTGTTTAGGATTTATAGAGATGTTCGTTTTTCTAAAAATAAAGCTCCTTACAAAACACATTGGGCAGGTGGATTTAAAAGAGCTACGAAACAATTGAGGGGTGGTTATTACTTTCATATTGAAAAAGGAAACACCATGGTTGGTGGTGGTTTTTGGCAACCTAACAAAGAAGACTTGCTAAGAATTAGAGAAGATATTGCCACTGATGCTTCAGGATTAAGAAAGGTAATAAATAGCAAGTCTTTCAAGGATACTTTCGGTACGTTAGATGGAGAACAATTAAAGACTTCTCCTAAAGGCTTTGATAAAGAACATCCTGATGTAGACCTATTGCGATACAAGCAATTTATTATATCTAAGAAATTTACGGATAAAGAAGTTTTGAGTCCTGATTTTGCAAAAAAGGTAAGCGATACTTTCAAAAAGATGCGTCCATTTTTTGATTACATGAGTGAAAGTGTAACAACTGATGCAAATGGAGCTTCTATTGTTTAAATGAGCGAAAAAACAGTTACGATAGCATATTTTGATACCCCTATTGGTATTATGACAGCAGGAGCCACTGAAAAGGGCATTTGTATGTTAGAGTTCGGAAAGAAGAAGGCATTTAAAACAAGTGAAGATTATCAATCGATTATCGGATCAAATGAATTCATTAAAGAACTAGAAAAGCAGCTAAAATCTTATTTTAATAAAGAAATTACCTCTTTTAGTGTTGCATTAGATTTAATTGGAACGGATTTTCAAAAAGAGGTTTGGAGAGCGTTATTAACTATCCCTTATGGATCGACTAGAACCTATAAAGAACAGGCAATAGCTGTTGGCAATTTAAAAGCCATTCGAGCAGTTGCGACAGCAAATGGCAGTAATAGAATACCTATTGTAATACCTTGCCATAGAGTTATCGGTTCTGATGGGAGCTTAACTGGCTTTGGTGGTGGATTGTGGAGAAAGAAGTTTCTGTTAGAACTAGAAAGTAATCAGGCATCTTTATTTTAACAGATGACGATTAACCTCTTCTATTTATCGTTGAACAGTATTTTCATCCCTATTAATGCAACCCTACTCTCCCCTCAATCGTATTACCTTTAAAACAAAACATTATGTATAAGGCATCTACAATTTTAACATCCTTTTTAATCTTTTTATTCTGCAACGTTAGTTACGGAACAATTGTAACCTCTAATGGTACCGGTGGTGGTCCTTGGGGGACAGATGCATCATGGGACCCAGCTGCTCCAGCATGTGGAGACACAATAACTATACTTGCTGGAGATCTTATAACAGTTGAATCTCAATTGGATTACTCTGCATGTGGTTCCCCTATGTTTGTAACTATTTTTGGCACTTTAGATTTCAACACCAATGGAATGAAGCTAAGATTGCCTTGTGGTTCTGGTGTTATAATAGAAGTCGGTGGATTACTTACTTCTACTGGTGGTGGTGGTGGTGCCAATAACCAGATTACCATCTGTGGTGTAGAAGTTTGGAGAACGTCTGATGGAGATGTTAGCGGATACTTTGCTTTTGGTGATGTTCTTCCTATCACTTTAATGAACTTTGATGCAGAAATTGACAATACCGCGGTAAAATTAATATGGTCAACATCCGCTGAATTAAACAATGATTATTTCACTATAGAGCGAAGCGAGAATGGACTTGATTTTGAATTTGTAGCAGAAGTTCCTGGAAGTGGAAATAGTACTACTATAAAGAATTACGAACAATATGATGATTCTCCATTAACTGGAACATCATATTATAGGCTTAAACAAACTGATTTTGACGGAAAATTTGAATATGTAGATTTACTTGCTGTGAATTTTAACCAAGACGATGATGGTATTTGCACCTTACATGTCTACCCTAACCCTTGTGTTGGAGGGTGTACTATTAATTTAGAAGATTGTCCATTAGCAGATAGTCAGGTAGACGTTGAACTGTATGATGCTTTGGGCAAGAAAATTGTAAATAGAGTTAGTCCTAAGAGTAAAGATAAGGACATCTCGTTCCATTTGAACTCAAGTAACAATTTAGCCCCTGGCGTTTATATTGTTAGAGCATCCACAAATGGGAAAAATCAAGCAAGTAGAGTTGTTGTGAAATAATTTTTCTATCTTTTCAGAAAAATAAAATATGCTTAAAGCTAACCTTTCTATATTTTTTGTAATCGTTTCATTTTTAATTTTTTCATGCTCGGGAGATGAAAATTCTGATGAGAATACAAGTAATTCCTCAGACACCTCAATAGACAACATAGACCTTCCAAATGAATTAGGCTTGGATAGTGGTGAAGTTAAAATGTTTACCATGCCTACTCCATTACAAATTGCGACAGCACTTAGGATAATGAAAGTAGATTACAATGAAAATCTACTACTTGAAAATGGTAACATTGCTGTAGGTTCTGATGTTGATTTATCTTTAGGGTTAGGAATGTACTTAACTGATTTAGGCTATGCTACAGTATACAATAACACTCAAAAAAGTTTAAGTTATGCCAAAGACATTCAGTTTATCATGGAAGAGCTTCCTATTGCCCTTTACATCAATGATGGGTTTCGGAAAAGGTTTAATGACAACATAGACAATCAAGACTCATTGTGTAAGATTATTTTAGAAGGTTACAATGAAGCCAATCAATACATTAGCGAGACTGAAAATGAAGCCTTAGGACTACTTATTCTTACAGGGTCATATATTGAGGGGCTACACTTAGCAACATCGTCTAACGTATCAAATATATGGTTAGAGGAGCATGATAATATTTTTATTCAGCAAAAATTATTTTTAGATAATTTCTTAGTCCTGTTGGACGGTTATTCTGCAAATACCAAAATAGCTATGGTAATTGAGAAATTAACTACGTTAAAGACTGCATTTGATGAGATTAACATTCACTTCAATGATGAAACAGAGAATTACGAATTAAAAGATCCTATTACTCCTGCTAATCGTAAAAAGATCAACATGCTCATTACTGATCTTAGGGATGAGATAAAAAATAACATTCGAGCTAAAACATCATAATGTTATTTTTCTTTCATATTTTGGACGAAACTAAAACATGAAATAATGAAAACCATCACTTTAAATTTAATGTTATTTGCCGCTATTGCTTTAACTTCTTGTGGAGGAACTAAGGAGCAAATCGAAGAGGTTCCTGAAACGCTTGAAGAGGTTGTTCTAAAAGAAGAAACTATAGAACCTGCTTATGATGGTAAGACATTTATACTGGTTGCTGCAGAAGTAGAAGATTTTTCAAAATGGGAAGCTGTATATTTAGAGAAATCTGATTCAGCTGCAAGAATAGGCTACTCTACTAATGTTGAAAATGAAGCTATGGTGGGTGTAGTAGAATTTACTAAGAGTCATGATGTTGCCAGAACAAAATTTGCTTCTGAAAGAATGAGGGCTTCAATGGCTGAAGCCGGTGTTAGATCTGCTCCTAAAAAGGTTTTCTTAAATACAGTTTGGATGAATGAAGAAAAAGTTCCGGGTGCTTACCATGTAGGTATTACTCACGAAGTAGTTGATTTTGATAAATGGAAAGTAGCGTTTGATGCTGACAGAGGGAACAGAATCAAAGGTGGTTTAAATGATTTGTGTGTAGCTACGGCAGAGGGCAATGACAACATGGTGACCATTATATTATCTACGGACAATATTGAGGTATGTAAAAGTATGTTTGCTGACCCTAAAGTGGCTGAAGTAATGCAAGATGCTGGAGTTATTGGAACACCTAAGACTTCTTATTGGAAAGTAATGTCTCACTAAACATACCTAAATTATTTCTAAAGCCTCATAGCAATACCTATGAGGCCTTTTTATTGATATTTTTTTGACCTATGCAATTTTTAATTGAACTAATCAATTTCTTATTATCAATAGGTTTATGGAGGTAGGCATGAACATGTTTTTCAAAAGATGCCTTCACAAAACTATCTTCTCCTGTACCTGTTATAACGATAATAGGAATAGATTTAAAAGTTTCATTGGCAAGCATGTCATTTATCAAATCAGCACCATTTTTTCCAGGCAAATAAATGTCTATTAACGCAATATCGATCTTATTTTCGTTTAATGTTTTCCATGCTTGGTCTATCGTTTCTGCAAAGAAAATATTGGTTTCATCAAATACATCTCTTAGTTGATAAAGAATGTTAACCCTTACCACTTCAGAATCATCTACTACTAAAATTTTAATTGAATTATCCATAATTTTCAATTAATGATATTTCTTCTAAGAAGACTAAGTCGTTTGATTCTATTGTTGGTGTATCGCTTATTAGAATGGCCCTCTCCATCATTGATTTTAATTCTCTAACGTTTCCAGGCCATGAATAACTCATCATTTGTTTAATGGCATCAGTGCTAAAATCTTTTTCGGGAACCTTTTGCTGCTTAGAAAATGTGCTAACAAAATGTTTTGCTAAAATGATAATGTCGTTATCTCTGTTTTTTAAAGGGGGTAAATCAATGATAAAACCTTGCAATCTAAAATATAGGTCTTCTCTAAACCTGCCTTTTTGAACTTCCTCCCAAAGGTTTTTATTCGTTGCTGCTATCACTCTACAACTAAGTTCTATGTTTTTATTTCCTCCTAATCGGTTTAACTTTTTTTCCTGTAACACCCGAAGTAATTTGGTCTGTAAATTCATGTCCATCTCTCCTATTTCATCTAAAAAAAGTGTCCCTTTGTTAGCTTCTTCAAACTTCCCAATACGTTTCCCATTTGCACCAGTAAAAGCACCTTTTTCGTGTCCAAACAATTCACTCTCGATTAAGTCTTCAGGGATAGCAGCAACATTAACTGCAACAAAGTTCTTTCTTTTTCGATTTGAATTATAATGTAGCGCTTGAGCTATTAATTCTTTTCCCGTTCCATTTTTCCCAGTAATTAAAACTGGCATATCAATGTTCTCTACTTTTTGCATGAGACGGAAAACTTTTTTAATGGCGAGACTTTCTCCGATAATATTTTGATAACGATCATTTTGCTGTATCACACTATCTTTTAAGCTATCGAGTTCTTTTTTAATTGTAATCGTCTTAGTTAACTCTTTAATATTTTGAACCAGCTCTATTGTTGCATTCTCATTTTTAATAATATACCGTTGAGCACCATTCTTATAGGATTCAACTACTACTTTAACATCTTCTTGCCCAGAAAGCACAATTGGAATTATGTCTTCTTGATGTTCTTTCAATTTAGTTAAAATTTCTAAACCGTTTTTATCAGGTAAATTATAATCTATGATTGCTATATCTGGTAAAAAATCCAATGAATTAATGAATTCATTAGCAGTTGTAACTAATTTTAATTCAATATTAGAATCCATATTAAGCGCTTCACTAACCATTAGTGAAAACATCTCATCGTCATCCACCATTAATATTTTAATTAAACCATTATTCCTCATCTTTATTCACTTAATTTTTCCTTTATTTCTTCGAAAACACTTTCACTCAAACTGTTTGCTTCACTAATTAAAAGCAGTACATTGGAGCTATCACTATCATTAGAAGCCAATTCGATTTTCAGCAAGATATCTCCAATTCTTTTTGCACCAATGGTGTTAAAAGAACTCTTTATTTTGTGGGCAATCATTTTGACATTTTCCCAATCATTGTTTATTGCTCTATCGTTTAATTCAATTAGAAGCTCAGGAGTGTTTTTCATAAAACTTTGAAGTACTTTGTTTATTATTTCCTTATTCCCACTAAATGTTGCCTCTAAATAACTTAGATCTATTGTATTATTAATCTCTATTTCCATGTTATGCCACTTTTTTATTTATTTGGTTAGTTATTTTTTCTAATAATATTTCTGGACTAAACGGTTTAGAAATGTAGTCATCCATTCCCACTTCAAAACATTTTTGATTATCTCCTATTCGAGCAGAAGCTGTCATAGCAATAACTGGTGTTTTAACATTTAATTTAGTCCTAATCTGTTTTGTTGCCTCATACCCATCCATTTTGGGCATATGGATATCCATGAGGATCAGATCGTATTTTTCATTGGCAATTTTTGTTAATGCTTCTATTCCATTTTCTGCCAAATCAACTTTAAAATTCCACCCTTCCAATACTGTAGTAGCTAACATCTGATTAATATCATGGTCTTCAACTAATAAAACGCTGAGCTCACCCAATTCGTTTTTTACTTCTCTGTCATTTTCAGGTTTTATGGTCTTATCACTCTCTTGAATTCCATACTCTAAAATGAAACTAAAAGTGCTTCCCTTTCCTTCTTCACTTTCTACCCAGACTTTTCCATCTTGCAATTCTATAAGTTGTTTAGTAATGGTTAACCCCAACCCAGTCCCTCCATACTTCCTTGTTGTACTGGAGCTTGCTTGGGAAAAACTTGAGAAAATTGTTTCGAATTTACCCTTTGGAATTCCAATACCATTATCTGTCACATCAATTTGGAGGAGAAGACTATTCTCTTTTTCCTCCTTTATACTTATATCAATTGAAACTCTGCCATCATTGGTAAACTTTATTGCGTTTCCTCCAAGGTTATAAATGATTTGATTTAACCGTATAGGGTCACCAATTAGACTATTTGGAACATTAGAATCAATATTAATTTCAAACCCAATATTTTTTTCTTGCGCATTCAACTTTAATGTTTCATTCCATATATTCGCTAATTCACTTAGGTCAAAGGGTATTTTTTCAATGGTTAATTTCCCAGCTTCTATTTTAGAAAAATCAAGAATTTCATTGATAATCACCATTAAATTATCCGCTGAAGTATAAATGGCGTTGGTGTATTTTTGTTGATCTTCAGATTGGGAGGTTTTTTGAAGTAACTGGGCCATTCCTAAGATACCATTCATAGGTGTCCTAATTTCATGGCTCATATTAGATAAGAACTGACTTTGTTGCTCTTTTGCGTCTTCGGCATACACCATTGCTTTTTCCGCAAATAACTTTGCTTCCTCTAAGGCCCTTTTGTTGATGTTATCTTGAGTTATATCTTTAATTAAAACCATTCTAGCTTTAATACCTGAGTAATTAATTGTTTTGGCCGAAATTTCAACATCGATTTTATTTCCATCTTTAAGAACATGAATCCATTCATCAGTTTTTTCTTTTCCTTTTTTTACACTTTCCACGTCCATATTTAATTTTTCTAATTCCTCTCGTGGCCCCATTTGAGTAATATCCATGTTTAAGAATTCCGACTTGGTGTAACCATATTTTTTTATCATGGTATCATTTACATCCAAAATCGTCAAATCATCCAATGCAAAAATCAGCATTGGTCTTGGGTTCTTATTAAATAGCATTCTACTTTGGGATTCAGAGTTTAATAACTTTACCGATGATATCGAATCTTTAACAACCAAGTTGTACCTCATAAAAACAGAAACAACCATAAATAAGGATATTAAACATACAGCCAAGCCTCCGTTAAAAAGTATCTCTGAAACCACCAAAAAACTAAACATGGTGTAAAAAAGAATATTCGCTATTAATGCGGCAAAAACTATAGTTAAAGTATACTTATAATCTAACAGGAGGAACATTCCTCCCCCCATAAAAATTCCCATATAAAAAAATGAAAACTCCCTAATATGCTGAAGCTGGATTAAGTTGTTATAAACATAAGCAAAGTAAATGCTCATCGTAAGCATGGGTATTGTCCCTAAAAATTGTGGGGATATTATTTTCTTCTTTCTCAGCACAACCCCTAACAATATGAGGAATGAAATACTAGAGCCTATGGTTAAAGAAATGCTATCTCCTTTCAAAAAATAGTAATATATCAAAAAAGTGGCAACAATGTTCACAGTTAATGCTAACCAAATCATTTGTAAATGTTGCCTATTTATGGTATTGTCAGTTATATTTTTAGCGGACAACTTCATACTATTTTTTTATCACCTTATATGTTAATGGAACACCATCTTGAACAATACTAATAATGTAGGTTCCTGGTGTTAGTCCACTTCCCTTAGAATAGGTGTATTCATTTCTTCCTTTATTGAGTTCAATTTGAGATGAATGTACTTTGCTTCCATTCATAGATGTTATCAAGAAATCGACTACTCCTGATTTTTCTGATTCAATTTCTAATATAAATTGGCCTTTAAAAGGATTTGGTTTTACATTAGTTAACGTTAATGATCCTGAACTAGATTGGCTATTAATTGACTGTGGAGCAAAGTATTCAAACTTACCATCAAAGTCAGTCTGTTTTAGTCGGTAATAACTTACTCCATCAAATACATTATCATCAATGTAACTATAATTCTGTACCGTGCTACTATTTCCTGCACCAGCAACTTCATCCAGCACATCATAATTGACGGCATCAGAAGATTTTTCTACTGTAAAGAAGTCATTATTTATTTCTGTTGCTGTAGACCAAGTAACTTCTACACTATTATCAATTAGTTCAACATTAAAGTCGATTAGTTCTACTGGTAGTGGAGAAGATCCAAATTCAATGGTATAAAATGTACTTGGAGAATTCTGATTTTCATATTCGGTTGCAATCCATTCAGGAGATAAGCAAACTTCCAACATTCTCAATTCATCATATTGCCCTTTGTAGTGAATATTATTTCTATTCCCATTAAAAGTAGATGCCTCAGATCCATCACCAATAAAACCGTATCTCGTAACATTTCCTTTCCCTAATGGATTTCCTGTGTGTGGATTGTTTTTTATTCCTTCTAACACTCCATCTACAAACAAACATTTATTTGCTCCATCATATGTTGCAACAACATAGTGCCAATTCCCATCATTGTACTCCCCATTATTTCCAACATAGAAATCGTCTATTCCTCCAATAGAAGCTCTAGTAGAAAACCCTATTTTACCCCTGCCATGAACAAATACATTAAAGTATTCTGAACGATCAAAATCTAACATCGCCCAATTACCAGCCCAATAGTTGTCGTTATATGTGGTTTTAAACCATCCAGAAACTGTAAGTTTTGCAATGGCACCCGATGTATTGTATTTTTTATTTTTAATGGCATAACGGTCATTGTTACCATCAAAATCAATCGCTGGGCCTATTTTACCTACTATTAAGTCATTTGAATCCATGCTCCCATAATCTTGTGCATCGTAATTTCCTGCTCCATCATCTAAATCACTATTAGATGGATCATTGTTCATATGCCAAACTCCTTCGTAGTCTGTGTTCCATACATTTTCAGTAGAGAGGTCTGCAGTAACCGTTGAATTACCATAAAACATTTTAAAAGAAGTATTCACAGTTGGTGACAAAGAAGGGATTTTTACCCAAGCCACATATTCACCTGTTGCTGGGTTATAGGATTCCATTTGATGATCCAATTGATCATTATTCATGTCGGAAAAAACAATATCAAAGCCATTACTATCTTCAACTTTACCACCATTTGCAACCGATTTCAATGCAGAGTTATTTATTACAACTGCAACAGGAAAATCAATTAAATTACTCGATCCTGAAACTTTAGAATTATCAATTGTTATTACTGCATCCCATGAATATCCAGTAACTTGAGCAGCTAACATCTTTTTAGGAGTGATGACTCCAAAAAAAGTCAGTCCGATATATGCAACTATACCTAAGGCGCTTCCTCCTAATAGAGTGTAGATGAGGGCCTTTTTTAAATTTATTTTTGTTGTTGTTTTTGGCTTTAATGACATCTTGTTTTTCATACTAAAGGTTTAATAGTATAAACCTCCTAATATTAAATCACGATATCAACAGTCAAAAAACCTATTTTTTGAACGAGAAAACAACTGACTTTAATACGTATTAATACGTATTCTTATTTGATGGTAATTTTTGCCATCTTTCCTTCTCTTCCTGTTAACCAGCCTGTTTCACCATTTAGCACACAACTGTAATAAGCATCATCAGAAATATGCTGCCAGTTATTTCCTTTGTCATAAGAAACATCTATTCCATTTCTTCCGGTGCAAATTAGTACTCCATTACCATTATGAGCCACACATGACATGTATCCTGTTGGTGGAATTTTTGGTAATTCCCAGGTTAGCCCACCATCAGAAGTAATTGCACAGTTTCCATTAGTACTTAGAGAATCTAAATAATTTCCTCCTACAGCAACACCGTTCTTTTCATCCATAAAAGTCAAAGAATAGATTCCTGATGCTGCTCCACTCCTCATTGGCGTATCTACAGTTTTCCAAGTTACACCCCTGTCATGAGAAATAAAAACCCTTGAAACCTCTCCCCCTCCTGTTCCAATATAAACGGTGCTATCTCCTAAACAAACTATTCCTGTACCGCTTGCAGCAAAACCAGCTTCACCTTCTAATGTTTTTGGCAAAGCTGTTGAATTTATTTTTTGCCATGAGTCTCCTTTATTTTTTGTTTCTATTATATAAAGTTGATTATCAATAGGATCACTAAACGCTATACCACATCCATCACTCCAAAAATCCATTCCATCGAAAAATATACCTTCATCATGGTTTTCATAAACTAAGTTCCAACTTTCTTGCCCATCGTCAGTTTTATATATTTTACATCCATCTCCCGAACTCATTATAATGGCTTCTTTATTGCTAAAAGCGTGTATATCTCTAAAGTCTAATTCGCTCCAAGAATCATTTTTGGTAAAAGATTTAAGCCCATCTTCATTGGAAAAACCTATAACACCATTGGTTCCACTTGTCCAAACAGTATTGTTATCCACATAGAATAATCCCCTCATAGATGATTTAAAAAAATCACTGTGGACTTGTTCGATTTTGACCTGTGGTTCTCGGTTTGAACAGGAAATAAATATTACACAGATTATTAAGTATTGAATGATTTTTTTCATTCAATAAAAATAACAAGAAAAAAATTATACCCTCTTAACTACCTCACAATGGTAACATGCCCTATTCTGGTATGCGATTTACCATTGATATCGGTAAAGAATAATTTCCAGACATACACTCCATTTTGTACTTTCTTACCTTTGTAAGTACCATTCCATGGTGCAAACTTAGCATGTGATTCATGGATTACCTCTCCCCATCTATCAAAGATCATA